>JALYZG010000118.1 GCA_030948965.1 Candidatus Dormiibacterota bacterium
CGTCCACCCGTCCGAACGCCGCGTGCGCGAACGGTGAACGGACGAACGCCGCCTCCAGCGCCGGCCCTCCCTCGAGATCGGCGAGGTCAGCCAGGAAGCCGGGCACGGAGCGCCTCCAGGATGGGACCGTAGCCGGTGCAGCGGCACACATTGCCGGCCAGCAGCTCCGGCAGGGCTGCTCGCTCGGGCCGGGGCTCCAGCGCCAGGATCGCGGCGGCCGTGCATGTGAGCCCGCCTCGACAATAGCCGCACTGGAACAGCTCGCGCGGCAGGAGGCTCGGCGGCAGGCCCTCGGCGGTCGTGACCTCGGCACCCTCGGCCTGGACGGCGAGGACGAGGCAGGAGCGCGCCGCCCGGCCGTCCAGCAGGACCGTGCAGGCCCCGCAAACGCCGTGGGCGCAGCCGAGATGGGCTTCGGTCAGGGCGAGACGGTCCCGGAGCAGGTCGGCCAGGGTCAGCCGCGGCTCGACCTCGCCGGCGAAGGCGCGACCGTTGACGGTCAGCCGGAGATGCACGCCTGGACCACCCGTGCCACCAGCCGAGCGCCCATCCGGCGCCGGTAGGCCGCGCTTACGTGCACGTCGCCCGCCGCCTCGATCTCGGTCTCGGCCAGGGCCTGGAGCTCATCGAGCCCGCCACCCTGCGCCAGGTGTCTCTCGCAGCCCGCCAGGCGCTGGGGGCCGTGGCCGGTCGCGAAGGCCACGATGCGACCAGCGTGGCAGGCGGCGCCGACCAGGGCGAAGTCGCCGGGCCGTCGCGCCACCTCGGCGAAGCCGTGGGGGCCGCCGGCATGGCGGAGCTTGACCGCCAAGAGCAGCTCGTCGGCCTCGAGCGCGGTGGTCAGCGGGCCGCGACAGAACTCCGCCGCGCCGATCCGGCGCCCGCCCCGGGCCGAGGCCACCTCCAGCTCCGCGTCCAGCAGAAGGGCGAGCGCGGGCCACTCACCGGCCGGGTCCATGTGCGCGAGGGAGCCGCCCACCGTGCCCCGGTTGCGAATCTGAAAGTGGCCGATCTGGGGCAGCGCCGAGGCCAGGATGGGCGGCAGAGCCGGCACCGACTCCAGCTCGGACTCGGTCGTCATCGCCCCGATCCGGAGGGTGCCTGGAGACACCTCCAGCGCGCGCAGCTCGGGCAGACGCTGGAGGTCGACCAGGAGGGCGGGCCGGGCCAGGCGCAGCGCCATCAGGGGCAGCAGGCTCTGGCCCCCGGCCAGTGGGCGCGCGTCGTCCCCGTGCTCCGCCAGCAACTCCAGCGCCTCGGCCAGTGACTCCGGCCGCGCATAATCGAAAGCGGCGGCCCTCACCGCGCGCGCGCCGCGGGCAAGACCAGGTCACGGATGGTTTGGAGCCGCTCCAGGCGACCCGGCCGGCCGCCGCCCCCGGGCAACGAGGCGAAGATGCAGCCGTCCACACCGGTGGCCAGCAGGCCCGCCAGGCGCTCGGCGCACTCGTCGGGAGTTCCCGCCACCGCCAGGGCGGACGCGAGGCCGTCGCTGACGGTGGCCCGGTGCTCGGCCCGGGTCGAGAGATGCTCGGCGAACGCGTACTCGGCCTTCGCGCGCGCGATCTCCTCCTTGTACGGCTCGAGGCCCGGGGGAACCTCCGGGAAATCGGCGAGCAGCCGGGCCTCGGTGCTGGCCCAGGAGCGGACGTCGTCGAGCGCGCCCGCGCGGTCCGTGTCGGCAGACAGCGTCGTGACCAGCCGGATCTCGATCTCTGACCGCAAGCGGCCCGCCGCGTGCAGGCCCTCCTCGACCCAGCCCACCTGGATGCGAACGAAGCCAGCCGCGGCCGGGCCCATCAGCATCACGCCGTCCGCCAGGCGCCCGGCCAGGCCGCACATGCGGCGCTGGCTGGCGGCCAGCCAGACCGGCACCGGGGCTTCGAGGTGAGGCAGGCGATGGGTCAGCCCCTCCCACTCGCCCTCGCCGCCGCCGAGGACGGATCGAAAGAAGCGGAGCGCCGCCTCGACCTGGGCCACCCGCGCCGGCTTCCAACCCACGCCGTAGACCGCCGAGTCGCCCGCTCCGAGGCCGAGCACGGCTCGACCGCCGGAAAGCTCGGCCAGTGCCGCCATGGCGCCGGCGGTGACGGTCGGGTGCCGGGTCAGGGGGTTCGTCACCCCCGGCCCGAGACGCAGTCGGGTCGTGCGCTGAGCGGCCAGCAGAAGCCCGGCATAGACGTCCTTCATGGCCAGCTGGGAGTCGATCAGCCAGAGGCGGTCCACGCCGGCCGACTCCAGGCCGGCGGCCAGATCGCCCCAGGCGCGGAGGGGCTGGCGCGGGCTGATCCCGATGCTGACCTCGATCCCGCCCGCGCCGCCGGCTGCCGCCACGAGATCAGTTTGCTGCAGGGCGCGGTGTGGGGGATACTGAGCCGCGCATGACTGACGATGCAGGTCGGGTTGCCGAGGACGCGGTGCGCGTGCTCCTGGTCGAGGATGACGAGGCGGTGGCCGAGATGTACCGGCTCAAGCTGGAGCTCGACGGCTACACCGTGGAGGTCGCGATCGACGGCGAGAGCGCCGTCCAGCGTGCTCAGGCCGACCCCCCGGACCTCGTTTTCCTGGACCTCCGCCTGCCTGGGATGGACGGCATGGCTGTTCTGCAGGCGCTGCGCGCGAACGCCGGGACCTCCGCCACGCCGGTGGTGATTCTCTCCAACTACAGCGAGCAGGAACTGATCGACCGGGGCCTCCGGCTCGGCGCCCTGGAGTACCTGGTCAAGTCCCAGACCACTCCCGCCCGCGTCGCGTCCGGCGTGCCCGGGTGGCTGGGGCGCGAGTAACCGTGAATCCACGGTAAGCCACTCGTCACATTCGGCTGCTAGGCTCAGCCACCACGTTGGCCGAGTCCCGTGAACTGATCCTCGTAGTGGACGACGACCCCAAGATCGCCGAGCTCCTGCGCGCCTACCTGGTCGGCGCCGGCTTCGCGGTCGAGACCGCCGCGGACGGCCCCTCGGCGGTGCGGCGCATCGTGGACCTCCGGCCGCAGCTGGTCGTGCTGGACCTCATGCTCCCGGGGCTGGACGGCTTCGAGGTCATCCGCGCGGCCCGCGCCCAGGTGGACGTGCCCGTTCTGATGCTGACCGCCCGCGGCGCCCTACGCGACCGAATCCACGGCCTCACGAGCGGTGCCGATGATTACCTGGCCAAACCCTTCGCGCCGTCTGAGGTGGTGGCCCGGGTGCAGGCCATCCTGCGCCGCGCACCGCGCACCGCGCCGACGACCGCGGCCCGCCTCAGCCATGGCGACCTCGCCATCGACCTCGACCGCTTCGAGGTCACACGCGACGGTGAGGCCGTCGACCTTTCGGCCGTCGAGTTTCGCCTGCTGGCGGCCCTGGTCGAGGCCGACGGCCGAGTGCTAAGCCGGGACCGCCTCCTCGACGTGCTCGGCGGGTCCGACTCAGACGGCGTGATGGAGCGCAGCGTCGACGTGTACATCGGCCGTCTGCGGGCCAAGCTCGGCGATGACCCGGAACAGCCGCGTTACGTGGCCACGGTTCGCGGGGTCGGCTACCGCGCAGCTCCCGCCCGCAACGGGTCATGAAGCGGCTCCGCCACAGCCTTACCGCCCGCATCGCCGGCGCGACCCTGGCCGCGGCCCTCCTGGCCATCGCCGTGATCGCGGTGGCGCTGCTGGCGGTGGCGGCGGAGCTCTTCCGGCAGCTGATGATGCAGCATGGGGCCAGCGAGGCTTCGGCGCAGGCCATGTACGACCAGACCGTCGTCAGCGTCTTCGCGCTGGCCGCCGTAGCCGCCGCGCTTGGCGCTCTCATCCTCGGGGCTGTGCTGGCGGGCATGATCAACCGCCCCCTGCGCCGGGTCGGTGCCGCTGCGCGGCGGCTCGCGAACGGCGACTTCTCGGTCCGCGTGCCGCGGCCGGGCACCCGGGAGCTGGCGTCGGTCGCGGACTCCTTCAACCAGCTGGCCGAGGCCCTGGGCGAGGAGGAGCGCCAGCGGGCGGAGATGGTCGCCAACTTCGCCCACGAGCTGCGAACCCCGCTGACGAACCTGCGCGGCTACCTGGAGGCGATGCGCGACGGCGTCATGGCTCCCACGCCCGCGGTCTTCGAATCGCTGCGCGAGGAGGTCGACCGCCTGGAGCGGCTTTCCCGTTCCCTGGACGCCCTCTCGGGCGACGGCGCCGAGGGCACGGCGCAGGAGCTGGACCTGGCCGCCGCGGTCCGCTCCGCCGCCGACCTGGCGCGCCCCGCGCTGGAACGCGCGGGCCTCGGCCTCCGTGTGGAGACGGGTGCAGCGCCGCTGCGGGTGGCGGCGGTGCCCGACCACCTGAGCCAGGTGCTGGCCAACCTGCTGCAGAACGCCCAGCGCTACACGGCTGCAGGCGGACAGGTTGTGCTGAAGGCGGCCACCGACGGAGACACCGTCCTGGTCGCCATCTCCAACACCGGCCCGGACATTTCGGCCGGCGACCTGCCCCACCTCTTCGAGCGTTTCTACCGCGTGGACCGCTCGCGCGACCGCGCCCACGGCGGCGCGGGTATCGGCCTGGCCATCGTCAAGCAGCTGGTGGAGGCCGCGGGCGGCCGCGTCGGGGCCGAGTCGGGGGGCGGGTCGACCCGCTTCTGGTTCCGGCTGCCGGCCGTCTGAGTCGTCGTTGTAACGTGCATGCCCCGGCGGACGCACGCCTCGTTCACGTCCCAAGGGACGATCTGCCGGCGAACGCACGTTATGGCGCGGTGCCACTGGCCCGCCACCAGGGTCGGGACGAGGTCCTCAAAAGGCTACAATCTCATGATGATTGTAGCTACGACAGCGGTCGGTGTGCGCGAGCTCAAAGACAATCTGAGCCGCTACCTCGCAGTCGTGCGCGACGGCGGTGAGCTACTGGTGACCGACCACGGCCATCCCGTCGCCCGGGTGGTGCCGATCCAGGGGAGGACGAGCCAGGAGCGGCTGGCCGAGTTGATTGCCCGCGGTGATGTCACGCCGGCCAGGCGCACGACACGCAGCGTCCCCCGGCCGGTGCGGCTTCGCGCGGGCGCCATAGTCAGCGATCTGATCAAGGAGCAGCGGCGCTGATCGCCTACTTTGAGACCTCCGCTTTCATCAAGCTACTGGTCACGGAGCCCGGCTCACCCACCGTGGCGCAGGCCTGGACGGCCGCTGACTCCCTTCTTGCGGGCCGACTCTTGTACCCGGAGGCGCGAGCCGGCCTCGCGGCAGCCCTGCGCGGCGGTCGACTGACACCGCGCCTTTACTCAGGTCGAAAAGCCGCGCTTACCGATCTGTGGCGCGAGGTGGAAGTCGTCGAGATCACTCCGGGCCTGGCCGAAACGGCCGGAGAATTGGCCGAGCGGCACGCGCTGCGGGGCTACGACGCGGTGCATCTGGCATCCGCTGTCCACGGGCGGGTGGACGCCCTGGTCACAGCTGACGCAGACCTCCTGCGAGCGGCCGGAGAGTACGGCGTCGGAGTCATCGACGCGCGATCCTGACAGGAGCTCAACAGTGCTGACCGCGTTTGGTTCCCCGCTTTGCTGGCCTATCAGCCTCGGATCCCGACGAAGAGGCCGCGGCCCATAAGGCCTTCAGGGTCGTGCTCGATCTCCAGGCCGACTAAAGCGAAGGCTTCGAGGTAGTCCTCCTTCCTGAACAGCGAAAGCTCGTGCGTCTCCACGATGTGTTCGATCCCATCGGCGCGACCGACCAGGTACTGGAACTCGAACACCGCATGCCCATCGCGGGCGTCCACCACCCGGCTCATGCGGGTGACCTTGAGGTCCGGCTCCTCTACGCAAAGCTGTTCCACATGCCCCAGCCTGAGCTGCTCCGGCGTGATGAACGGTTCGACCACGATCACTCCGCCTGCCTCCACATGCCTGGCAAGACATGCAATCGCCCTCCTCAGCTCGGCGGTGTTGCGAGCATAGGCGATGGAGCTGAAGAGGCAAGTCACCACGTCAAAGCGACCCTCGAGGTCGAAGTCTCGAAAATCGCCGCGGTGCAGCCTCACGTCCGGCAGTCGTATCTGAGAGATCGCAAGCATCTCAGGATCGAGGTCCAGGCCCTCGACCTCATACCGGTCGCGCAGCAGTACCAGGTGCTTGCCGGTCCCGCAGGCTACGTCGAGCAGTCGGTTCCCCGGCACGCGTTTGCGCGCCTGCACCAGCGCGTGAAGCCGATCGGCCTCGGCCTGGTAGTCCTTCCAGGAGTAGACGAGATCGTAGAACCGCTCGGTCTTGGTGAACAGGTCGCAAGTTTAGGTTCAGATGAACCGCCCGCTGCGAAGGCGTCAGCTTTCCGTGCTTCCCTCTTGTCCGGCGACGGGCGCCCGCCACGCGGGCGCGTCAGCCCTTCGTCGAGCCCAGCGTGAGGCCGCCGATCAGCTGGCGTTGAAGCGCGAAGAACACGATGAGCGTCGGCAGGGCGGCCAGGAGGGCGCCGGCGCCGAGCAGGTTGTAGTTGGTGAAGAACTCGCCCTGCAGGTTGTTCAACGCGCTGGTGATCGGGCGCTTGTCGCCCGACTTCATGAGCAGCAGGGCCCAGAAGAAGTCGTTGTAGATGAAAGTGAACAGCAGCGTGCCGAGGGCGGCCAGTGCCGGCCGGCAGAGCGGCAGGATGATGCGCCACCAGATCGCGAATACCCCCGCGCCGTCCACCAACGCCGACTCGGTGATCTCCTTCGGCAGGGTGCGCATGTAGTTGCTGAGCACGAACGCGCTGAATCCGAGCTGGAAGACGACGTGGATGAGGATGATGCCCAGGTACTGGTCGTATAGCAGTCCGTTGTCGCTCAATGGCGGCGGGACCGGCGTGTTCAGGTAGAGCCAATAGAGGGGCACGATGATGACCTGCGCCGGCAGCAGGTTGCCGGCCACGAACATCATCAGCAGCGGCAGGTTGAACCTCCAGTCGAAGCGCGTCACCGCGAACGCGAGCATCGACGAGACGAGCAGCGTCAGAATGACGGCGGGCACCGCCACGATCAGCGTGTTGAGGTAGAAGTGTGGCAGTTGGGCCTGCGTCCAGGCGTTGACGAAGTTCACGGCGCTCAGGCTGCGGGCCACCGAGTAGTAGCCGTTCGTGGTCGTATCGGCGATGGGCCGCAGCGCCGTGTACAGGGCCCACAGCAAGGGGAACAGCCAGACCAGCGCGGTCACGGACAGGAACAAGTGAAGCGCGACCCGGGCGGGACGCGGACGGCGCCGGGCGACGACGCGCACTGCCGGGCGAACGGCGCCGGGCGCGGCCGCCGTGCTCATGCGCTGGTGAGGTCCCGCATGACGCGGCTGAGATAGATGACGATCGGCACCAGGGAGATGACCAGCAGCACCACCGCGATGCTCGAGCCGAAGCCGATCAGGCTGGCCTCGCTGATGCTGTTGTTCGTGATCAGCGTTGACAGCAGCTCGAGGCCGTTCGTGCCGTGGTTGATGATGTAGGCGATGTCGAAGGCTCGCAGCGACTCGATGGTCGTGACCACCACGATCACGATGTTGATCGGCGCCATGACCGGCAGGATGACGCGGAAGAACGTCTGCCGCTCGCTGGCGCCGTCGATGGCCGCCGCCTCCCGGAGGCTGGGGTCGATGCTCTTCAAGCCCGACAGGTAGAGCACCATGATGTAGCCGACGTGGCGCCAGCTGGCGGCCACGAGCACCGCCCAGATGTTGATCTTCGGGTCGCCCAGCCAGTCGACCCCCTTGTGCTGCTGCGTCAGGCCCAGGAAGTTGTTGATGAAACCGTTGGCGGGTCCGTACTGGAGGTCCCAGATGAAGCCGACCACCGCCAGGGACAGGATGACGGGCAGGAAGATCGCGCTCTGGTAGATGCGGCCGCCCCGCAGGCTGCGGTCGAGAAGCACCGCCAGGAACATCCCGAACGGCGTGGCTATCACGCCGAAGAAGAGCAGCCAGAGGAGGTTGTGCGCGACCGCCGGCCAAAACTGCTGGTACCCGCTGAAGAGGAACCTGTAGTTGCGGAGGCCGATGAAGCTGTGCGGTCCCAGTGCCGCCACCCCGTTCCAGTTCGTGAACGAGAGCACGATCGAGGCTAGCGTCGGGCCCCAGATCATGACCAGGTCCAGGAGGGCCGGGATGCCGACCATCAGGCCGAGCACGATCGCGTCGCGCCGCGAGAGCAGCGAGAACCGGCGTCCGCGGCCCGGTCGGGCGGGGCCGGCCTGCCCCGCCCTCAGTTCAGAGGGCGGGGCCAGCGGCGGCCCGACGGGTGGCGAGATGGCCACGTCGCGTTAGTGTCGCAGCGCTAGGCTTCCGGCGGCAGCGAGTCCCAGAACGACTGCATCTGCTTCTGCAGGCCGCTCTGGTCGCCGGTGGGGTTGGACAGGTACTTGAGCAGGAAGCTTTGCATTCCGTTGGGGCCCGCGAAGTCCGGCCGCGAGTCGCGGTCGAAGTACTGCGTGATCTTGTTGGCCTTGCTCACGATCTCTACGCCCTTCTTGTTCAGGGCGCTGTAGCCGGAAGTGTCGGTGTCCTTGGCGGCCGCCAGGTTGCCGGGCGCGTTCGTGACCCAGGTCAGCTGCGTCGTGCCCTTGGCCCAGAACTCCATGTAGGCCTTGGCGTTGGTCAGGTTCTTGCTCAGGCTGGGCGACTTCTTCGAGACCATGACGATGTCGATGGGCGCGTCGATCGCCTTCTCCGCGTCGTACTGAGTGCCCATGTCCGGGAAGGGGAAGAAGTCGAGGTCGTCGATGTCAGCCTGAACGCCCGTGGCGGTGAACTGCTGGGAGACGAAGAGGCCGATCAGCATCATCCCGGCCTGCTTCTGCACCAGTGTGTTGGCGGCGTCCTGCCACTTCGTTCCGGCCAGACCCGGAGTGTAGTAGGGGGTGACCTCGGCCCAGGTGGAGAAGACCTTGGTCACCTTTGGGTCCGTCCACTTCTGCTTGCCGGTGAGGAGCTGTGTGTGGAAGTCGTAGCCGTTGAGGCGCAGGTTGATGATGTCGAACCAACCCTGCGACGGCCAGCCGTCCTTGTCGCCCAGGGCGAGGGGGACGAGCCCGTCCTTCTTCATCTGGGCGCAGAGAGCCTTGAAGGCGTCCCAGGTGGTCGGGATCTGATAGTTGTGGGCGGCAAAGACGGACTTGCGATAGAAAACGGCCCACGGGTAGTAGTCGGTGGGGATGCCATAGACGTGGCCGTCGTCGGCCTTGACCGAGGCGGCGAAGCCGGCCGTGAAATTGCCCTTCACCTTGTCCCACACGTCGTCGAGCGGGGTGGCCAGGCCGTTGGCGGCGAAGAAGCGCATCCGGTGGCCGGAGAACCAGGTGAACACGTCGTCCGGCGTGCCCTGGAGGTAGGAGTTGACCTGGTCCTGGAAGGTGCCGTGATCGACCGTGTTGGTGGTGACCGTCACGGTGGTCGCCTTCGTGAAGGCGGCGTTGACGGCGTCGACGCCCTTCTTGGGAGCGGGATCCGACGCGTTGCTGCCGAGCTTCAGGGAGCCGCCCAGCTTGGCGGGCGTGGTCGTTGAGGTCGAGGTGCCGCCGCAGGCGGCCAGGAGCGCCGGCCCGGAGGCCAGGCTGACCCCGGCGATCCCCTTCAGCACCGTCCGGCGGCTGATCGGTCGCCGCCACGGTTCTAGCGGTGACGACCCTGTCGTGTTCGATCCGGCCATGGCTCCTCCTCCTAGTTCGACCCGAACGCGCAGTTCCAACAGAAAGGAACACGCGGAGCGCAGTATGGTGCGGTGCTGTGCGGGCTGTCAAGCTCTCGATCAACCGCATCGAACTGAAAGCGGGGAGACATGCCTTGACAACCGGGGCGTGCGAGGCGTTCCATTTCGTGGGTTCGTGATGGAGTTTGTGAACGAGTGAACACCTCGTCCTCCGCCGACGACGCGCCCGCGCACCTGGTCCCCGGCCGGCAGCGGGGCCTCTTCTACG
>JALYZG010000127.1 GCA_030948965.1 Candidatus Dormiibacterota bacterium
ACAGGGCCCGACCTGGCCGAGCCCTTCCTGCGCGACGGCCTGCGCGCCGCGCAGGAGGTCGGCGGCCCCCGCTTCGCGGCTCCCCCCCTGGAGTTCACCGCGGAGGCCGCCGCGGGCGTCGGCGACCTCGAGCGCGCCGCCCGTCTGGCGGGCGCAGCCGCGGGCCTCTACGAGCGCCTCGGCCGGCGTTCGGATCGGGTGACGCCCATCCGCGCCCCGACCGTGGCCGTGCTCAGGCCTCTGGCGACCGCGCGTGCGACGCGTCGCGCCTATCAGGAGGGTCTGGGCCTCAGCCTGGAGGCGGCCGTGGCCCTCGCCCTGGGCGACGACGCCCCCGCCGATACGGCCGCGTTCCGCGCGGCCCGACTCACGCGGCGCCAGCTCGACATAGTGCGCCTGATCGCGACGGGGGGGACCAACCGAGACGTCGCAGCCGAGCTGGGCATCTCCGAGCGCACGGTCGAGGGCCACCTGGAGCAGGTCCGGAACCGGCTCGGCTTCAGCTCGCGCGTCCGGATCGCCGCCTGGTGGATCGAGCACGGCGGCGGCGCCGGCTCCCCGGCGGGACCGATCCGAGAGTGACTGCCTCTGGGCTCAGGGCTGGAGGTTGGGCGCGGCCAGGCCGTAGCAGGTGACCCCGGCGTGCACCGGTCCCGGCTGCCCCGGCTGTCCGCGCTGGGCGACGGGAACGTGGTCCAGGTGCCTGCCGGCGCCCATGAACGTCCGGCACTCCTCGCGGTACTTGCGCGTGTGCAGCAGGTGGAGATGCCAGAACCTGTCCACGTCGGCGCTCGGCGGCTCTACCGGGCCGCCCGCTGCCACGCAGCTCTTGAGGAAGGTGCGGTACTGGGCTTCGACGTCGGCCGCCTGCTGCGGGCTCCAGCCATAGAGCCTCTGCGCCTGGAATACCTCCTCCTGTAGGTCGATGGCGTCAATGGCGGTGGCTGCAGCCGCCGGGTCCGGGATCGTGTTCGACGAATCGCTCATGGGCCAAGCTTCTCACGCCGGCGGCGGTAGGTTCGCCAGCAGCGCCGCCACCGCCACGACCCCGGCCAGGGCCCAGGCCTCGAGCCGCCTGGAGCCCAACGCCGCGATCACCGCGGTCGCCCCTACCGCCACCACCTTCAGGACCAGGACCGCGCCGTAGCCAGTGTCCAGCAGGTGGACCGGCGAGCGCACGTTGCCCACCGCCAGCGCCGCACCGCTGACCACGAGCACGGCGAAGGCGATACCCGCCACCCGTCCGAAACCCAACACTCCGCCACCCATCGCCAGCCAGGCCACGACCCCGCCGGCCCAGACCGCCATCGCGGCCTCGTGCACCGCCCCGAGCCCGATCGTCAGCAGCGCCGGGGGACCGGCGATGACGTGGTTGCCGAGGCCGTCGGCCAGCGTCAGAGCCGCACCCAGCCCGAGCAGCGCCACTCGACCCCGGCCGCCCTCCTCACGGATCGTGGCCAGAGCGGCCCAGAAGAGGAGCGCCCCAGCCCCGCGAACCGCCAGCACCCGTCCGAACGGCGAGTCCAGTACCTCTCCCGGTCCCGTGCCCAGCGCCGCCGCCGCCCCCATTAGGGCGACGGGCTCGGCCAGCACCAGCAGTGCCGCCCCCGCCGTCGCCAGCCGGTCCAGCCGCCGGTCGGTCCGCTCCTCGGCATCGGGTAGCAGAAGGACGCGGAAGGCGATCGTGCCGAAACCCAGGGCCAGCCCGGCCAGGTGCAGCCAGCGCCCGAAGGACTCCAGGAGCAGACCGACCGGGTCCTGGGCGCCGACGCTCGGCAAGCCCGGGGTCGGCACCGCGCTGGGGTGCCCGACGCTGAAGGTCTGCTCTCCCGCCGAGGGATGGGTGTCGGCGGAGATGACCTGCCAGCGCACGAGATAGGTCCCGGCCGCCGCGGCCCCGACCGCAACCGAGATCTGGTCGCCGCGCACTCGGACTGGACCGCGCGTCGCTGCCCGGCCGGCGGGGGAGAGGACCGCGAGCCCGGGGCCGGCCGCGGTCACCGCCTCGCTGAAGGTCACAGTCACCCGCGCCGGTGGCGCGGCCAGCACCGCGCCCGCCGGCGGGTCGGACCCGACCAGCACGGCGTGCGCGAACACATTGACAGGCAGAACCGCGAGCGCCATCCCCACGAGTCCTGCCAGCCCAAGCCGGCGGAGCCGGTGGTGCGCCGGCGAATGCACGCTTCGATGGCTGCCCAGGGGAGCAACCGCCGGCGATCGCACCGAATGCGGGTGCTGCGGACTTTGTCTCAGTGGGCCCGAGTCTAGGCGTCGCGCTCGGGGTGCCGCGGCGGCGCCGAGCCTTCCACCCCGGCCCGCGCCAGGTCCCGCATCGAGACCATGCCCATGACGCGCCCCTCGTGGGTGACGGGCAGATGCCGGTAGCCGCCCCCGAGCATCGTGGCCAGTGCGTCCCCGGCATCGACGTCGGGGTCGACCGTATGCGGCCGGGGCGTCATCCAGTGTCCGACCGGGTCCGCGGGGGCGTCAGGCGAGTTCGACACCGCGCGCACCATGTCCCGCTCGGTGAAGATGCCGATGAGCCGGTCCCCGTCCATCACCAGGGCGGAGCCGACCTTGCTGCGGGCCATGATCGTGGCCACCTCCGCCACCGTCGTGGACGCGTCCGTCTGGTGCAGCGTGCGGCTCATGACGTCTGCAACCGTCGGCATCCGTTGACCGGTGACAACGCTACGCTTGCCGCGGCGCCACGTCCACAACCGGGGCGAAAACCGACTCCGCGAGGGCCGCCACCTCGTCGTCCGCGAGGCTGGTGACGCGGCCTGCGGCAAACGTCGCGTCCACCTGCTCCTGCATCGCCCGCAGGCGAGCGTCGCTCTTGCCGAGCCCGCGAGCCAGGTCCGGCCGGTGCGCGCGCAGCCAGAGCAGCAGACCCGCGGCGCCCGAACGCTCGCCCACGGCCACTCCCGGCGGCCGGCCGAGCAGCGCCGTCGTGTCGAACGGGTTGTAGATCTCCTCGTCCTTGATCAGGCCGTCCGCGTGGATGCCGGCGCGGGTGACGTTGAAGTTCTGGCCCACGAACGGCAGCCGCTGGTCGATGGGCTCGCCGATGGAGCGGTAGAGCTCCGCGATCTCGGTCAGGGCCTTCGGCTCCATGCCCTGCAGGTCGCCCGTGAGCGAGATCAGCCAGAAGACCAGCGATTCGATGGGCGTGTTGCCGCTGCGCTCGCCGATGCCGAGCAGGGTGCCGTTGTTAGCGGCCGCGCCGTAGAGCCACGCGCTGACCGCGTTGGGCACGATCGCGTCGAGGTCGTTCTGGCCGTGGAACTCGAGCGCCTCGGGTGCCACACCGGCGTCATGACGCAATGCCGCCGTCAGGCGCGGGATGCCTCGGGGCAGTGCGGCGTTGGGGTGGAAGACGCCGACCCCGAGCGTGTCGGGGTAGCGGAACTTGACCTGGATGCCCGCCTCCTCGCCCAGCTCCACCAGGCGGCGCACGAAGGGCACCACAACGCCGGGCACGTCGGCCCGCGTCGCGTCCTCCAGGTGCACGCGCGGCACCACGCCGTCAGCGAGTGCGGCCTCGACCACAGCCCGGTAGCCGTCCAGCACGGCCTGCCGGTTGCTGGAGCCGAGCTTGCGGTAGACGTGGTAATCGGAGATCGAAGCCAGCATCCCGGTCTCGGCCAGCCCCGCCGCCCGCACCAGCCGGTAGTCGTCGAGCGAGGCCCGGATCCAGCCGGTCACCTGGGGAAAGGGCAGGGCCGCGCCGCGGCAAAGCTCCACCGCCCGCCGGTCGTTCTCCGTGTAGAGGAAGAACTCGGTCTGCCGGATCATGCCCCGCGGGCCACCCAACCGGGCCAGGAGGCGGTACAGACGGAGCACCTCGTCCGGGGCGTAGGGGCGCCGGCTCTGCTGGCCGTCGCGGAAGGTCGTGTCGGTGATCCAGATCTCCGGCGCCGGGTCGAGCGGCACCGCGCCGGGCTCGAACCGGGTGAGCGGCGGCAACGAGTACGGGAACGTCTCGCGGAAGTAATCGGGGTCGTTGTCCTGCCTCGCCACCGAGTCGAGGAGCCAGCCCTTGTCCATGCCTCCAGCATCGCCGTATTGAGGTGAAAAAGTCAATGTTGATCAATGATCAACTGATTAGACTGAAGGCAGGAGGTTCTCAAGAGCAGCTTTGGTCAGCGGCTACGTCACTGCGGACGAGGCGGCCGCGCGCCTGGGCGTGAAGCCGGCCACGCTTTACGCGTACGTCAGCCGGGGCGTGCTGTCCCGGGAGCGCGGCGCCGATGGCCGTAGCCGGTTCGCCCTGGCCGAGCTCGATCGCGTCGCACTGCGTGGTCGCCGCGACCGCGGCGCGGGCTCGGAGCTGCGGATCGAGTCGGCCCTGACCGCGATCGAGGGCGGCGACATCTTCTACCGCGGCGAGGAGGTGCCGGCGCTCGCCGCCCGGCGCACGTTCGAGGAGGTGGCCGAGTTCCTCTGGACGGGGACGTGGCCCGAGCTCCAGAGCTGGGAGGCGGACGGGGCGGCCGTCGACACCGCCGCGCGGGTGCAGGCCGTCCTGCCCGAACCGACGCTGCCCCTCGATCGCCTGCGCGTCGGCGTCGCCACCCTGGGCGCAGGCGACCCCATGCGCTACCAGGTTTCCGAGCCGGCCGTGGTCGTGACCGGCCGGCGCCTGATCGCTTCCCTGGCCCGCTGCCTGCCGGCGGGCCGGAGCGAGCCGGGACTCCTCCGGGTCCGTCCCGGCCGGCCTCTCTCCGGCTCGGTGGCTGCGCGCCTCTACATCGGCCTCGGCGGCCGCTCCGAGCCGCCCGGGGCCCTGGAGGCGCTGAACGCCGCGCTGGTGCTGGTCGCCGACCACGACCTCAGCGTCTCCACCCTGGCCGCGCGCATGGCCGCCTCCATCGCGGCCGACCCGTACGCCGTGGTCAGCGTGGGCCTGAGCGCCCTGGGCGGGGCCATGGCCGCCGTGGCCTCGCTGGCGGTCGAGGATCTGCTGCGGGAGGTGGAGGTCCCCGCGCGGGCCGAGGAGCGGATCGGGGTGCGGCTGCGCCGCGGCGATCGTCTGCCCGGCTTCGGCCACCGCCTCTATCCGGCCGGCGACCCGCGTGCGCCCGCGCTGCTGCAGATGCTCCGGTCCACCTGGCGCTTCGAGCCGCGACTGGAGGTGATCGAGGCCGTCTGCGCGGCCACGCGGGAACGCGGCCTGCCAGGTCCGAACATCGACTTCATGCTCGCCGCCCTGGCCCACCTGGCGGGCCTGGAGCGCGGCGCGTCGGAGGCCATCTTCGGCATCGCCCGCGCCGCCGGCTGGCTGGCCCATGCGCTGGAGGAGTACCGGCGGCGGACGTCCATCCGGCCCCGCGCGATCTACGTCGGCGTGCCGGTCGGCCCCGAACGCTGAGACCGCGAGCCTGGCCGTCGGCGCGGCGTTGGGCCGGCGTCGCGGCGACGCCGCAGGGGCAGCCAGGCGTGCCAGGCGGCGTGCGCCGGG
>JALYZG010000136.1 GCA_030948965.1 Candidatus Dormiibacterota bacterium
GGCCGGCGCCGACGCCCTGCTGGCCGTGGTGCCCTACTACAGCAAGCCCAACCAGGAGGGGATTTACCGCCACTTTCAGGCTGTGGCCGGGGCGGGGCCGGTGATCATGTACAACATCCAGGGCCGTACCGGGGTCAACATGACCACGGCCACGACGCTCCGCTGCGCCGCCGTGCCCGGCGTGATCGGGGTCAAGGAGGCGAGCGGCAACATCGAGCAGATCGGCGCGGTCTGCGCGGGCGCCCCTGCCGGCTTCCGGGTCTGGTCCGGCGACGACGGCTACACCCTTCCGCTCCTGGCGGTCGGCGGCCACGGCGTCATCTGCGTCGTCAGCCACCTGGCCGGATCGGCCATGCGACGGCTCATCGAGGCCTACCTCGCGGGCCGCGTGGCCGAGGCTCGCGATGAGCATCATCGGCTGCTACCGCTGATCGCCGCTTTAATGACGACGGCGTCCAACCCCATCCCTCTGAAGATGGCCCTGAACCGGCTCGGCTTCCCGGCCGGCCCGCTGCGGCTGCCACTGGCGCCGCTGGACGACACCGACGCCGCGCGGGTGATGCAGGCCGTCGAAGCCGCCGGTGACGTTGTCACCTTCCGCCCGGGGGTGCGCGTCGCCTAGCGGGGACGAGGTCCGGAGCGAGCCCGAGCTGCTGCGCCTGGCGCAGCAAATCCGGACTTGCACGCTCTGCGACTTGCACGTCGGGCGCACACAGGCGGTGCCCGGCTCCGGCCCGGCCAAGGCCGAGATCATGATCGTGGGCGAGGCTCCGGGCTTCAGCGAGGACCAGCAGGGAGTGCCTTTCGTGGGCGCCGCGGGCAAGCTGCTGGACACCCTCCTGGGCCACATCGGCCTGCAGCGCGCCGACGTTTTCGTGACGAACGTCGTCAAATGCCGGCCACCCCAGAACCGCGACCCCGAGCCGATCGAGGTGGAGGCCTGCCTGCCCTACCTCCGCCTCCAGTTCAAACTGGTGCGGCCCAAGGCGGTGATCATCCTCGGCCGCCACGCGCTGGCCCGGATGCTGCCGGGTGTGGGCTCGATCTCGCAGGTCCACGGTCGGTTCTTCATGCGTTCGGGCGTCGCCTTCATGCCCTGCTACCATCCCGCCGCCGCGCTCCACAATGGCTCGCTGCTGAAAGACCTCCAGGCCGACTTCGACCGCGTCCGCGGCTACCTGGCGGAGGTCCTGGCCCCGCCCCCGCCCGAGCCCGAGCTCGCTCCGGAGCCGGCCGCGCAGCAGCTGGACCTGATCTGAGAATGAGCGGGCTGCGCTACGTGCCCCTCGGCGGTCTGGGCGAGGTGGGTCTCAACATGTTCGCCCTGGAGTGGGAGGGCCAGGTCCTGGTCGTGGACGCTGGCCTGATGTTCCCGCACGAGGAGATGCCGGGCGTGGACCTGGTCCTGCCCGACCCCGCCTACCTGGCCCAACCCGAACGGAACGTGGTCGGCATCGTCCTCACCCACGGCCACGAAGACCACATCGGGGGCCTGCCCTTCCTGCTCCAAAAGGTCCGCGCCCCGGTTTTCGGCACCGCCCTGACGCTGGGCCTGGCCCGGCCCCGGCTGCGCGAGCACCGCATGCTCCGCGAAGCCGATCTGCGCGTGATCCGCGCCGGCGACGCGGTCCAGCTGGGGCCGTTCCGGGTGGCGACCATCCCGGTTGGCCACAGCATCCCCGACGCTGTCGCTCTGGCCATCCGCACGCCGGCGGGGGTGGTCCTGTACACGAGCGACTACAAGCTCGGAGGCACCGACCTGGAGCGCTTCCGGCGCCTCGGCGACGAGGGTGTCCTGCTCATGCTGGGCGACTCCACCAACGCCGAGCGTGAGGGCCGGAGCGGCTCGGAGGCCGACCTCGAGCCCGAGTTCGAGCGCATCTTCGCCGATGCTCCCAACCGCATCGTAGTGGCCACGTTCGCCTCCAATATCCAGCGCATCCAGCTCGTCATGCGCCTGGCCGAGGCCCACGGCCGGCATGTGGCCGTGGCCGGGCGCAGCGTCCGCAACGCCGTGGCCACGGCCCGAGAGCTGGGCCACCTGCAGGTGGCTGAGGGCCTCATAGTGAGGCTGGAAAAGGCGGGTGACGACCGCCGCCTGGTGCTGTTGACGGCGGGCAGCCAGGGCGAGCCCCTATCGGCGCTGGCCCGGTTCGCCGCGCAACGCCATCCCCTGGTCAACGTTTGCTCGGGGGATTGGGTGGTGCTTTCAGCCCGACCCATCGCCGGCAACGAGCGGATGGTGCACAGGACGGTCGACAACCTCTTCCGCCACGGCGCCGAGCGTGTCTTCTACTCGGAATCGGGCCACGTTCACGTCTCCGGCCACGCGTACCGCGAGGAGCTGCTGGAGATGCTGCGGGCCGTGCGGCCGCGCTTCTTCGTGCCGGTGCACGGGGAGTACCGCCAGCTACACCACCACGCCCGCCTGGCCCTGGAGGACGGTTTCGAGCCGGACCGAGTGCGGATCTTCGAGGACGGGCAGGTGGTCGAGGTGGGCGCGGAGGGCATACGCGTCCTGGAGGAGGGTGTCTCCGGCCTGGTCCTGGTCGACGGCATCGGCATCGGCGACGTCGGCCAGGTCGTGCTCCGCGACCGGCGTCACCTGGCCGCTGACGGCTTGTTGGTGGTGGCGGTCGGAGTCGACCACGAGACGGGCGCACTGCGACTCGGCCCGGAGCTGGTCTCGCGCGGCTTCATCGCCCCGGACCTGTCCGACGAGATCATGGAGCCGGTCCGGACCGAGGTGGAGGCGGCGGTCCGCAGGGCCGGGACGAGGCCGGACGCCTCGTTGCTGGAGGAGTCGGTGCACGACGCGGTCTCCCGCTTGATCTGGAAGCGGACCGGCCGCCGGCCGATGGTCATCCCCCTCATCGCCGAGCTCTGACGGCGCGCCGCTCGGCCCGAGATCGATAGCATTTCGAGCCGAGTAGATGAAGCTGCCCCCGATCGCGCTCACCGCACCCACCCTGTGTCCGCGGTGCGACACACCGGCCCTGGTGAGCGGCCCCAATCTGACGGTCGAGCAGTGCGTCCAGTGCGCGCTGAACCTGCGCCTCTGTGGTCGCTGCCGCGGCGTGGCCGGACCCTTCGACCGCTACTGCGGGTTCTGCGGCTACCCGATGACCCGCAGCCGTCGGAGCGGCCTGCGCCGGCTGTGGCCGTGGGCCTGAGCCGGAACTAACGGTTCAGGTTCGGCGCAGGCGAGAGGCGCACTCGACGCAGTAGCTGTGGCGGTGCAGGTTGCGGTGCCCGCAGGCCGGGCAGACGAGGCGCCGGGGCGGCTCGGACTCGAGCCATCGATCGCGGTCCCGCCGATACCAGAGACCGTTCTCCGGACCGAGTGACCATTCCCGGCCCTCTCCGTCCAAGACCCTGAGGCCGCGGACGGCGGAGCGGAACCGGCGCGGGTCGAGAGCGCCCTGCCGCCTGCCCGCCAGAAGGTCGCGATACTGCACCTCGGCCGCGCCGAACGGGTCGATCGCCACCACGGCAGCATATAATCGCGCCCAAGCCCTCGTCCGACAGCGGCGGGGCGCGATTCCATCCAAGCCTTGCGTCACAGCACCACCCGCCGCCCACGTCCACGTCGCCTGGCCCCCCGCCGGCCCGCCTCCCGCGGCCGGGGCTCGAAGGCTCACGCCCTCGGTCCGGTCGTGACGCCGCGCCAGATCCGGGAGGCCGCGGGCGTGCTCCTCTTGGGCCTGGGCCTGCTCTCCCTACTGGCGATGCTCATCGCCGGCGGACCGCTGCTCCAGGTGATCCACGGGACCGTCGACGAAGCGTTCGGCCTCGGCTGGCCGCTGCCCGTGACCGGCGCGCTGCTTGCGGGCGCCTATCTGGTTTGGCCGCATCCGCCGCGGGTGCGGGCCTCAGCCGCTGGCGGCGTTCTGGCCGCAGCGCTGGCCCTGCTGGGACTGCTCAGCCTCACACATGAGCGCGCGGGCGGCAGCTTCGGGACTGCGCTCGAGCGCTTCGTGGCCGCGCTCCTCGCCCCGGCGGGCGCTCTGTTGCTTCTGGGTCTGGCCCTGATCCTGGGGCTGATCGTGGCGTTCCGCTTCAGCCCCGGAGCATTGCTGATGGCCGGCGCTCACGGCGTTCAGGCCGCCTTCGCCGAGAGGCGGCGCCTGGAGGCGCTGGGCAAGCGGCCGGCGGCGGCCGCCGCCGCGGCCTCTCGAGGGGCACTGGCCGCCGCCCGGCTCCCCGAGCCGACGTCGGATCCTTTTCCGGGGTCCCCATCGGACCCGGACCCGGACCTGGCCGAGCCACCGCTGCCCGCGGCGGTCGCGCGTCGGCTGGCACGGTCCATCGAGCCAGTGGCGGAGACTCTCGCCGACGAGGTCGATGAAACCGGTCACCCGCGCCTCCGCGTCGTCGCCGAGCCGGAGGACGCCCCGCCCGAGATCGCCTGGCAGCTACCGCCGCTGAGCCTCCTCGACTCGGTGACCGCGCGCAAAGAGCGGATGCAGGAAGAGATCAAGCACAACGTGCGCGTGATCGAGGGCACCCTGCACACGTTCGGCGTCCAGGCCCGGGTGGTCGGGGTCAACTCGGGTCCGGCCGTCACCCAGTACGAGCTCCTGCCGGCGGCTGGAGTTGCCGTCAAACGCATCGTCGCCCTCCAGAACGACCTCTCGCTAGCCCTGGCCGCGGCTCCGCTGCGGATCGAAGCGCCCATCCCCGGCAAGTCGGCGGTTGGCATCGAGGTGCCCAATCGCTCCGCCAGCCTGGTCTCGATCCGCGAGGTCGTGGACTCGACCGCCTTCAAGAGCGGCGGCCAGCTGCTGGCCCTCGCCCTCGGCAACGACGTGGCCGGCCAGTCGATCACGTCCGACCTGACGCGGATGCCGCACCTGCTCATCGCCGGGGCCACGGGCCAGGGCAAGAGCGTCTGCATCAATGTGCTCATCACGAGCCTCCTGATGCAGGCGACGCCCGACCAGCTGCGGATGGTGATGATCGACCCCAAGCGGGTGGAGCTGAGCGGCTACAACGGGCTGCCCCACCTGGCCACCCCAGTGATCGTGGAGTCGCACCAGGCGGCGTCCGCCCTCCGCTGGGCGGTGGCGGAGATGGACCGCCGCTACCGCCTCTTGTCGGGCGAGGGCGTGCGCAACATCGCGGGCTACAACCAGCGGGCCGCGGCTCGGGCGGCGCGGCCGCTGCCCTATGTCGTGATCGTCATCGACGAGCTGGCCGACCTCATGATGGTCGCGGCGGGCGAGATCGAGGAGCTCGTCTGCCGGATCGCGCAGCTGGCGCGGGCGGTCGGCATCCACCTCGTCATCGCCACGCAGCGCCCCTCCACCGACATCATCACCGGCCTGATCAAGGCCAACATCCCCTCGCGCATCGCCTTCGCCGTGAGCTCCCAGGTGGACAGCCGGGTCATCCTCGACACCTCGGGCGCGGAGAAGCTGCTGGGCCGGGGCGACATGCTCTACCAGCCGGTGGACGCGGGCAAGCCGACCCGAATCCAGGGCGCCTTCATCTCCGAACCGGAGCTGGAGGGCGTGATCCGCTTCTGGAAGCTGCAGGGCGAGCCTCGCTACATGGAGGAAGTCCTGGAGTCCCGAGGTCCGGCGGACGGTGGCGCGGAGGGCCAGCCCCGACAGCTCGACCCGCTGTTCGCCCGCGCCGCCCGCGCCGTCGCCGCCGAGGGCGGAGCGTCGGTATCCCTGGTCCAACGCAAGTTCAACGTCGGCTACTCGCGCGCTGGGCGGATCGTCGACCAGCTGGCCGACCACCGGGTGATCGGCGCCTACCAGGGCAGCAAGTCGCGCGAGGTGCTGATGAGCCTGCCCGACGTGGACGAGCTCCTGGAGCGGATCGGGCTGGAGTAAGGGCAAGGGGAGGGCAAGCCCTCCCCTTCCGGAACCCCTCCCGCGACGCTCGCGCGGGCTTCAAGTTGGGAGCGGGGAGGGCTTGTCTCCCAGTCGCCCGGCGAAGCCGGGCTGTAGCCTGCGGTGGGGCAAAAGGAGGGCAGGCCCTCCCCTTCCGCAACCCCGCCCACGAAGCTGGCGCGGGCTTTACGTTGGGAGCGGGGAGGGCTTGTCTCCCAGTCGCCCGGCGA
>JALYZG010000147.1 GCA_030948965.1 Candidatus Dormiibacterota bacterium
GGCTCCCCGCGTGACAGCGTGCTACCTCCTTCCACCAGACGAACCCATCCTGTCTCCTTCCCCAGCAGCCACGTACTCACACGCCGCTCCTCCGAGCCAGCAGCGCGTCGCTCACCGGTACTCCGTCGGCCGTCATCAGGAGGGTTGCGCATGTCCAAGGGACAGAAGGCCACCCGCTACGAGAAGCTCGAGGACGCCGGCGATGAGGCCCTTCGGGTGATCCATCAGCACCTGCTCGTCGCGGCGTCGCAGCTGCACGCGCTGGTGCTGCCCCGACCGCAGATCATCCGCCAGGCGGCGTCTCGCATCCTGGCCGGTGAGAGCGTGCGAAGCGTCATCAGTCACGAGGGTGAGTCTCCTCTGCCGGAAGCTGCGTTCGCCGAGCTGGCCACGCCCGTCGCGTAAGCCGATCCACTTGGGGATGCGCGAGCCCATCAGAACGCAGCCGGTTCGGCACGCCTCGTGATTCGGTTCGGGCCCTCGGGGCCGGCGCGACTGCGCTGGCCTGCGGCGGCTTTCGTGCGATCAGATGTCGTCAGGATCCGTCCCGGTGACGAGTCCGTCCCACGACCACTGCGGGATGCGCAGTCCGTCCGGGACGTCGTCTGCGGAACGGTGGTATCGGGACATCGTCGTGGCCGTCGCCCACGCGAAGTAGTCGTGCAGCACCCGTCGGAGCCGGTCGTCGCCCGCGAGGCCGACGTCTGCCAGTGCCTGATCGAAACAGGCGATCGCTCGACGGTCCATCTCCTCGTGCGGGCCGTTGCCGCTGTGTATTTGCACCACCGAGGTTTCGTCACCGAAGGAGTCTGAATAGGTGGTCGGGCCACCGAGTGCCTCGGCCCAATAGGCGGCGAGCCGCTGGCTGTGCTCAGGATGGAATCCGTGGCTGAACGCGTGGCTGACCACCTCGTCAGCCATCACCCTGGCATGCCATGCGCTGGCAAGGCGCAGCAAACCGTCGGCACCGCCCGCAGCCTCGTATACCGTCTGCATGATCCAAGGATGGCACGTCCGCGGGACGTCGGCCATCCCTAGCAGCGGCTGGCCGGACCCAGCGACCTTGGTCGTCCCGCATGCTGCTCGTTCGATTCCGGGTCTGGCACCGCGCCGATTCAGTCGTTGGGCCAGCTCATCTCGCCGGCCCGCACCGGCACTGACAGCCGGTTCTCGATAGGCGCCAGCGGACAGGCCCAGCGCGCGTCGTAGACGCAGGAAGGGTTGTAGGCGAAGTTGAAATCCAGGGTGACGCGGTCGCTGCCGGGTGCAATCACCAGGCTGTGGCCGTCGGTGTTTTTGACCGTGTCCACCAGGTAGCGGCCGGCGCCGTAGGTCTCGTTCCCCGCGGTGTCGTCGCGGAACGGCACGAACAGGCCGCCGCCATAGCCCAGCTGCCGGAAGACGGTGAGACCCATCTCCTCGTCCGCGAGCTCGAAGCGCAGCCGGCCGGTGCGGCGGTACACGACCACCCCGTCCTCGCCACCCGTGTCGATCTCGAAGCGCGAGCCGTCGCCGGGATCGAGCACCGCCCCCACGCGATAGGCTTCGTCGTACGGGAACCAGCGCAGGCCGCTGAACGCAGCGCGCTTGGCTGCCGGCAGCGGTGACTGCGGATGGTCTCGGAACAGCCGGTCCCGCGCCGGTCGCCACTCGACGTGCGAGGGCAGGCGGTAGACGTCGCCCATCCGCCGCCGCCAGTCCGCGAGGTCGAGGTCGCCCGCCACCCCCAGATCATGCCTGGGCCGCGGCTACGCCAGTTCCCCGGGTTGAAAGGTGCCGCCGCCGGCGGATGTCCCTCACCTGCGCGTTCGAGACGTGCGGCCGCCGGCGAATGCGCCAAATGCCCGCCACGGGCCGGGCCTCAGACTGGCGCCGGCATCACCCGCGCGGGTGGGCGCTGAGAAACGCCGCCGCAGCCGCGCTCGCGTCGAGGGCCTTCAGTCGAGGCCACGCATGCATCCCGCCCGCCACCTCGTACTCGGCCACCGCCGTCGACCCGGAGCAGCCGCCGGCTCGACGGACGGTGACGCCAGGGCCGGCGACGGAGGTCGTCTGGGCGCTGCACTCTGCCCGGTGCCGCCACCAGTCGAAGACGGTGGTATTCGCCCAGGTCACGAACCCCGGGTAACGAACGACGGCGTCGGCGCTGCCGTGGATCTGGAGGACGGAGGGTGGAGGATCGGGTGCGCAGTCGCTGACCTCGAGCTCCCCGGCGACCGAGGCCACGGCCGCAAAGAGCTCAGGGCGCTCGCAAGCGAGCCGGAGCGCCAACATCGCGCCGTTGGAGAATCCGACCGCGTAGATGCGGTGCCGGTCGATGCTCTGGACGGATTCGACCTGGGCCACGACGGCCTCGATGAACCGGACGTCGTCGAGCCCGTCGCGGACCGCGTCGCCGCAGCATGTGCCCGCGTCCCAGGAGGCGTTGAATCCCTTCGGGTACACCGCCACCGCGCCCAGTGCGGCGGCCTGGCGGTCGAAGTCGATGTAAGCCTCGAACGAACCGGCGCTCCAGGTGTATCCGTGCAGGACCAAGAACAGCGGCGCCGGGCGCGACGAGGGGAGGTCCCGGGGCACGACCAGGCGGTAGGTTCGGTCGAGGCCGCCGGCCTGGACGTGCACGTCCCGGGCGGAATCGGTCGAGGCCAGCACACGCCACGCGCCGACGCCGGCCGCGCCAAGGCTGCTGAGAGCGACCAGGATCGCGGCGATCAAGAAAAGCCGCCCGGGGCGGGTGGAAGGCGGCAGCCGGGCAGGCGGGTGCATCGCTTCGGACCCAAGTGTGCATCTGCGGGCGAGCCCGCGTCCGGCCGGGACGGCATCATGGCCGGGATGCCGGCCCTCCTCGCGCCCCCTGCTTCCGTTCGCCGGTGGCGGTTTGACAAGGAGACGGCGGCGGTGGCGGCCCTCGCCCTGGCGGTGCTCGTCCTCCATCTCGCCACCAATGGCAGGTACGACTTCCACCGCGATGAGCTGTATTACCTGGACAGCGCGCGGCACCCGGCCTGGGGCTACGTCGACTACCCGCCTCTGACACCGACCATCGCGCGCCTCAGCCTTTGGCTGTTCGGCCCCTCGGTCTCCGGCCTGCGCCTCTGGCCGGCCCTGGCCGGGGCGGCGATGGTCGCGCTGGCGGCTCTGATCGCGCGGGAGCTGGGTGGCGGCCGGGCTGCCCGCGTCCTCGCCGCGATCGGAGCGGCCGCCAGCCCCGTCTTGCTCGGCGCCAACTGGCTCTTCCAGACGGTGTCGTTCGACCAGCTGGTCTGGCTACTCTGCCTTTGGCTTTTCGCCCGCCTGCTCCGGACTCGTGACCAGCGCCTCTGGCTCGCTGTCGGGGCCGGCCTCGGCCTGGGACTCGAGACCAAGTACACGATCCTGGCCCTGATCGCGGGGCTGATGGCCGGCACCGTCCTGACCCCGCTACGCCTGGATCTCAAGACGCCCTGGCCCTGGCTCGGCCTGGCGCTCGCCTCCTTACTCCTCCTGCCCAACTTGCTGTGGCAGGGCGCCCATGGCTGGCCGTCGGTCGAGTACACGTTCAACCACAAGGCCGCTCAGAGCCTCGACTTTGCCCCGCTCACGTTCCTCGGCCAGCAGGTCGCGCTGATCGGGCCGCTGGCCATCCCGCTCTGGCTGGCCGGCTGGTACTGGTTGCTGGCCGCCGCCCCCCGCCGCCCTCTCGGCATCGCGGCGTTGGTCGTATTCGTCGCCTTTCTCTTCGTGGGCAAGGATTACTACGTCGGGCCACTGATCCCACTGCTGGTCGCGGCGGGATTCTGCGCGCTCGAAGCCTGGACCTCACGCGGGTGGAACTGGCTGCGGCCGGTGGCCGGAGTCGCGGTCGGGCTGCAAGCAGTGCTGCTCCTACCCTTCGCGGTGCCGGTCGTGCCCGAGGCCACGATGGCTCGTTCCCCGCTCGCGGCGGTCAGGAAGGACTTCGCCGACACCGTGGGCTGGCGCGACCTGGCGGCTCAGGTCGCGGCCGTGTACGACCGCCTGCCGGCATCCGACCGCGCCCGCACCGTGATCCTGACCGAGAACTACGGGGAGGCGGGTGCGATCAATACGTATGGCCCGGCTCTCGGCCTGCCGACCGCGGTCAGCGGCGAGCTTACGCACTACTACTGGCGGCCCGCGGCGCTCGATGGGCCTGTGATCACCGTGAACCTCGATCCCGGCTTTCTCGACACCCTCTTCGCCAGCTGCACCCGGGCGGGCGCGGTGTCCAATCGGTATGGCCTGCACAACGATGAGTATGGGGCGCCGATCTCGCTCTGCCGCGGCCCGACGCTACCGCTGGACCAGCTCTGGCCGCGGCTCCGGGTCTTTCAGTGACAGCGCCTCACGGTGTGGTGTCGGGGGCGATCAGGACCTGCGGCCCACTCCGGGCGGGGTCGCCGTTGGCGGTTTCGAGCGTCACCTCGAGGCGATACTCCTTGGGGTCGGCGGCCGTGGCCCAGCGCACAGTCGTGGGCGTGGTCCCGGCCACCTTGAACGTTCCCACCGAGACCCGGTTCGGATGCGCGAGACTGTCGCCGTCGCCGACGAGCCAGCACGTGTACCACTGGCCCGGCCCGGTGGCGGGCAGCCCCCGGACGGTGAGCTCGACCACCTCGCCCGGCCTGCCCGGCACGATCCTGCCCGTTCCCGTGGCGCCGCTGCCATCGGCCGCCGCCAGCTGCACTGTCTGCGCGGTCGGCGCCGGCACCGGGGCCGTCCGGCTCCGCAGACCGGGCAGAACCAGGCCGCCGGCGGCCAGGACCAGGATCGCTGCCGCCGCTACCGCCCAGCCAGGGTGCCAGCGCGCTCCGCGTGCCCGGGGGGCCGTGGCGCGTGCATC
>JALYZG010000154.1 GCA_030948965.1 Candidatus Dormiibacterota bacterium
GCTGCCAGCTCGTACCGCTCTCGGATCCGCATAGACTCCTCCGCCACCGGCGGGGGTGCCGGTTCGGTCGGATTCTTTCGTGAATGAACGCATCCGTCTCGGTCAGATTCTCGCTGGCCCAACGCGCGGGCTTGACAGACCTCCGGCCGGCGCGAGATCGTGGTGTCACCAAACCCCCGGGCGGGTGGCATTGGCGGAGGGCTGGGTTGGGAGTGGCATTGGCGGACGGCTGGGTTGGGGTGGATTGGTAACGGGTTGTTTTTGGTCGCTGGAATGGTGCCGGTGTCAGAGCCAGTAGGACTGGCAGCTTTGCGGCCGTGACCTTCCTTGGTTGCCCGACCATGGGTGCGTGGCCAACAAGCCGATCGATTCGGCCCAGCCCCAGCCGACCGAGAACACATTGAGCCTCTCCAACCCGGCTGCGACCCTACCCAGGCCAGGTGGCCTCCGCCGCGTCCCAGGCGGGGAGGGCGCTCGCGTCGCCTTCGTCGAGCTGTTCTTCGACCTCGTCTACGTCTTCGCCGTCACCCAGCTCTCGCACCACCTACTCGCCGAGCCCACCTGGGACGGCGCGCTGCAGACGCTGATCCTGCTCGGCCCCGTCTGGCTCGGCTGGGCCAACACCATGTGGATCACCAACTACCTCGATCCCGAGCGCCTACCGGTGCGGATGCTGCTGATGGGCCTGATGTTGGGCGGCCTGATCATGTCGGCCGGGCTGCCGCAGGCTTTCGGCCGGGCGGCGCTGGTGGTGGCCGGGGCCTACGCCGCGATGCAGGTGGGGCGAAGCGTCTTCGCCATCGCCGCGCTGCGCGGCGACGCCCTCCAGAGCACCTTCCAACGCTTCCTGGCCTGGGCCACAGTCACTGCGGTTCTCTGGATAGCCGGCGCCCTGCTGCCGGGGCGCGGCCGGGAGGCGGTCTGGGTGGCGGCTATCGCAGTCGAGCTCCTGGGTTCGTCGGTCGGTTTCTACACGCCCGGGCTCGGCCGCTCGGCCACCACGGACTGGACCGTCGCTGGCGGCCACCTGGCCGAGCGCTGCCAGGCCTTCATTCTCATCGCCCTGGGCGAGTCGGTCGTTGTGATCGGGGCTGCGGTGGCCGGCGTCAGTAAGCTGACGGCCGGAATCGTGGTCGCCTTCGTCGCTGCCTTCTTGGGCAGCGTGGGACTCTGGTGGATCTACTTCGACCGATCGGCCGAGGCCGGAGCGCGCCGGATCGCGGCCTCTGCCGACCCCGGCCGCCTGGGCCGCAGCGCCTACCACACCATTCACCCGGTGATGGTGGCGGGCATCATCGTCGTCGCCGCGGGCGACCAGGAGGTGCTGGCCCATCCGAGCGCTGTGGGCGACCCGGCCACCACCTGGATGGTGCTGGGCGGGACCGCCCTCTTCGTGGCCGGCCACGCGCTCTTCAAGCGCGCGGTCTGGGGCGTCATCTCGGGGCAGCGCGTGGCGGCCCTGGTCGCGCTCACAGCGCTGCTCGCGTTCTCAGGTCGCCTGCCCGCCCTTCTCCTCGGCGGCCTGACCTTGGTCGTGATCGTCGGCGTCATCGTGGCCGACCGCCTGCGTCCCGGCGCCGAACCCTCTGCCCTGTAAATTGAACTCGATGGTCACCGCCCTGCTCTTCGCCCGGCTGCGCGAGCAGGCGGGCACCGACCGGGAGCAGCTCGACCTCGGCGGGGAGTCGGTGGCGCGCGTGTACGGGGCACTGCGGGAGCGCCATCCCCAACTGGAGGCCGACGTGAGCCGGATCCGCCCCGCTCGGAACGAGGAGCTGGCCGCCTGGGACGACCGCGTGGCCGACGGCGACGTGATCGCGTTTCTGCTCCCCGTCAGCGGGGGCGCCGAGGTCGAAGGGCTCGTGGAGCTGACCGCCGAGGCCCTCGACGCGCGGCGGCTGGAGGCGGCCGTCATCCACCCGGGGGCGGGCGGCGTCTGCACCTTCACCGGCATGGTCCGTGACTCGGCTCGCGGGCAGGCGGTGACGCGCCTCGAGTACGAGGCCTACGCCGCCATGGCTGAGCGGCAGATGCGGCTGATCGTTGCTGAGATCGCGGAGCGCTGGCCGGAAGCGCACGTGGCGATGGCGCACCGCACAGGAGTACTGGCGATCGGCGAGCCGTCGGTGGTGGTCTCGGTCTCCTGTCCGCACCGGGCCGAAGCCTTCGCGGCCTGTCGCTGGGGCATCGACCGTCTGAAGGAGTCGGTGCCGATCTGGAAGAAGGAGTTCGCCGCCTCGGGCGCTGTCTGGATCGAGGGCGCCGGCTCCCAGCCCGCGCCGAGCGGCTAGTGTCCCAGGACCGTAGGGCCGTGGCCGGCAGGGTCGCTGTCGTCACGGGCGGTGGCACCGGGATCGGCCGGGCGATCGTGCTCGCCCTGGCCGGCGCCGGTTACGACGTGGTCGCGACCGGCCGCCGGGTCAAGCCCCTCGAGGCCACCGCGGGCGAGGCGCCGGCGGCCGGAGGCCGAGTACTGGCGGTGCCGGCCGACGTCCGCCTGCCGGAATCGGTGGCGGCGCTGTTCGAACGCGTGAGGGCCGAGTTCGGGCGGGTCGACCTACTCGTCAACAACGCCGGGATGGGCGCTCCCGCTGTGCCGCTGGAGGCCGTCAGTCCGGAGCAGTGGGCGGCCGTTCTGGCCGTGAACCTGACCGGGGCGTTTCTTTGTACGCAGCAGGCTTTCCGGGTGATGAAGGGCCAGACGCCGCGCGGCGGCCGGATCATCAACAACGGTTCCATCTCGGCTCACAGCCCGCGGCCGCTGTCGGCGCCCTATACCGCGACCAAGCACGCCATCACTGGGCTGACGAAGTCGACCGCCCTGGACGGGCGGCCGTACGGCATCGCCTGCGGCCAGATCGACATCGGCAATGCAGGCACGGACATGACGGCGCAGATGGCCGAGGGTGTGCTTCAGGCCGACGGCTCCACCCGCCCGGAGCCGCGGATGGACGTGGAGCACGTAGCTCGCGCCGTCCTCTACATGGCGAGCCTGCCGCTCGAGGCCAATGTGCTGTTTCTGACCGTGATGGCGACGGAGATGCCGTTCGTAGGGCGCGGCTGACCGGACTTCAGTCCCCGCGTCCGTCGTCAGGTCGATCGGCCGGGGTCAGGCGCGCAGGCGGGCGATCGAAACCCCATCCCGCATCGGCACCACCACCGCTTCCAGGTCGGGGTCGGCGGCGAGCAGGCGATTGTAGCGGTCAACGTTGAGGGCCGCCCGGCCGTGGGGCCGTACGACCTCGCCGCGGCGCAGCGCGTTGTCCGCGAGCAGTAGGCCGCGGGGCCGGAGCCGGGCCTTCGACAGCCTCACGCAATGCTCCGCGGTGGCGGCGTCAGGAAACGAGGTGAGGAGGTCGTTGAAAACGGCATCGAACGGGTCGCCCTCGCGCGCGAGGAAGTCCAACGCGTCCTCCTCGACCACCGACACACGATCCGCCAGGCCAGCTGCCTTCAGGTTGGCGCGGGCGGTCGCGGCCATCGCCGGGTCTCGCTCCAGCGTCACCACGCGACCCGAGCAACCTCGGCCGAGCCAGATGCTGCTGTAGCCGAGAGCCGTGCCCAGCTCCAGGACGTCCGCGCAGCGGTTCATCCTCAGCATCAGGGCGAGAAGGCTGCCGACCAGGGGACCGATCCCAGGGACGGACCCGGTCTCGATCTCGGCCTCGAGGCGCTGCAGCACCGGGTCGTGGGGATCGATCAGCTCCTGCAGGTAGGCCTCGAGCTGGGGCGTCACCTGGACCGGGGACAGCTTCATCGCTCCTCCTTCGGGACGGATCGACCGGGCCGAGCCGGACCGCTCACTATAGTTGCCAGCGATGAGGCCCAACTCCTGGATCCCCACGGTGGTCGAGAACGAGGGCGGCAACCGCGAGCGCTCGTTCGACATCTTCTCCCGGCTGCTCCGCGACCGCATCGTGATCGTGGGCCGGCCGATCGACGACGTGGTCGCCAACCTGATCGTCGCCCAGCTGATCTTCCTCACCGCCGAAGACCCGGAGAAGGAGATCCAGATGTACATCAACTCGCCGGGAGGCTCGGTGGCGTCCGGCTTCGCCATCTACGACACGATGCAGTACGTCCCGCCGCCGATCTCCACCATCACGATCGGCCGCGCCGCCAGCTTCGGCACCGTCCTCCTGATGGCGGGGGCCAAGGGCCGGCGCTTCGCGCTGCCCAACTCGCGAATCCACCTCCACCAACCGCTGATCACCGGAAGCGGCATCACCGGGCAGGCGACCGACCTCGACATCCACGCGCGCGAGATCGTGCGCATCAAGGACGAGCTGAACCGGCTCATCGCCAAGCACACCGGCCAGCCGCTGGAACGCGTCGAGCGGGACACTGACCGCGACTACTTCCTGTCGCCTGAGGAAGCGATCGAGTACGGCCTGATCGATGGCATGATCGACGCCCCGCCCAAAGTCCTCGAAGCCGCCTCGGGCGGCCGCCGAGCCTAAGCCGCCCTGACGATGGCCGCGAGCTCGGTCGAGTTCGACGTCCCGGCCCCGATGCGCGACGGCACGCTCCTCCGCGCCAACGTCTACCGGCCGGCCGGCGAGGGCCCCTGGCCCGTGCTCCTCAACCGGTCGCCCTACGGCAAGGACCTGCCAGGCGCCAACGGCGTGCTCGACGCGGTCCAGGCCACCCGGCGCGGTTACATGGTCGCGATCCAAGACACGCGCGGCCGTTTCGCCTCGGAGGGCCAGTGGGAACCGTTTCGGGGCGAGGCCGAGGATGGCTACGATACGGTCGAGTGGGCGGCCCGGCTGCCGGGTGCGAACGGTCGCGTAGGGATGTACGGCGCCAGCTACCATGGCAGCACGCAGTGGCAGGCGGCCATCCAGCAGGCGCCCGCGCTGCGCGCGATCGCACCCTTCATCACCTGGTCGGAACCGCTTGACGGCACCCTCGCCCGGGGCGGCGCGCTGGAGCTGGGGATCTCGGCTCCGTGGGCTCTCTTGCAGGGCCTGAACCAGCTGATGCGCAGGCACGCCGGCCAGCCGGCGGCGCTCGGCCCGGCCATCGCGGAACTGGTCTCGGATTTCGACCGCCTGGCTACCGAGACGTACTGGAACCTACCCGCCGGCGACTTCGCGCCGGTCCGCCGTCACGGCATCGGCGAGATCTCCGGCGTCGCGGCGCTGGCGGATCCGGCCGCAGCCGACCACATGCGCGTGGCCGGCCACCACCACCGGGTAAATGTGCCGGCATACAACGTCGGCGGCTGGTACGACATCTTCCTGCGCGGCACGCTCGATAACTTCACCGCTCTGCGCCGGCTCGGCGTGCCCACCAAGGTCCTGATCGGTCCCTGGGCCCACGTCGTCTACGCCAACCCGATCGGCGAGCTGAACTTCGGCTTCGGCGCCCAGATCGCGTTCATCGACCTCCGGGCCGACTTCATGTCCATGCAGCTGCGCTGGTTCGACCACTGGCTGCGGGACCTCGACACCGGGATCATGGCGGAGCCACCGGTGCGTCTCTTCGTGATGGGCATCAATCGCTGGCGGGATGAGCCGGATTGGCCCCTGGCCCGGGCTGTTCGCACCGATTTCCACCTACGGGCGGGCGGAGGGCTGACCGAGGTGCCGCCGGCGTCGGACGAGGAGCCCGACCGGTTCACCTACGACCCCGCCGACCCGGTGCTGACTCGGGGCGGGGCTCTGCTGATGACCCCGGAGTTCCGGCCCGGGCCGATGGACCAGGGAGCGGTCGAAGCCCGCGGCGACGTGCTCGTCTACACGACTGAGCCGCTGGCGCGGGATCTCGAGGTCACCGGGCCCGTCACGGCTCGCCTCTGCGCCGCCACTAGCGCCCCCTCGACCGACTGGGTGGTAAGGCTCTGCGACGTCTGGCCGGACGGTCGGTCTTTCAACCTCACCGACGGCATTCTCCGCGTGCGCGGTGAGCCCGGCGTCGCCGCCGAGCACGAGATCGATCTTTGGGCGACGAGCAACGTGTTCAGAGCCGGGCACCGGATCCGGCTGCAGGTGACATCGTCTTGCTTCCCGCGCTGGGATCGGAATCTGAACACCGGCGAGCCCCCGGAGCTGGGCACGCGGATGCAGGCAGCGCGGCAGACCGTGTTCCACGATTCCGCCCGCGCCTCGCGACTCCTGCTGCCGGTCGTGCCCGACTGACCGAGTCGCGGAGGCCCATCAACGATAGCCCCACCGAGTTACCTGAGCTCAACGCGCTCCTGAGCGAGCTGAGAGAGCGCGCGGCGGCGATCCTCGGCGACGGTTTCGTCGGCGCCTACCTGCAAGGATCGTTCGCGGTCGGCGACGCGGACCAATTCAGCGACGTTGACTTTCTTATCCCCATCCACGATCCCATCAGACCGGAGCAGGAAGTCCAGCTGCGACTCATGCACGCCGAGTTCCCTGAGCGGGACGGCAGCTGGGCCCAGCACTTGGAGGGTTCGTACCCGCCGCGGGATGAGCTGCGCACACTCGACGCGGTCGGCAAGACGTGGCTCTACATTGACAACGGAGCCCGCGAGATGGAGTGGTCAGCACATGACAACACGGCGGTTGTCCGTTGGTCCCTTCGGGAGCACGGCACCGTGCTCAGAGGTCCCGACCCCAAGACCTTCGTCGATCCGGTGAGCTCCGACGACCTCCGAACTCAGGTTCTCGCGGACGCCAATCGGTTCATGCCGTCGTTGCGCACCTGGGCCCCGGAGCTCGACAATGCTTGGCTCCAGCCATACGTCGTGGCCACCTTCTGCCGGTTCCTCCATACCCTCGACTGCGGCCGAGTGACCTCCAAGCGACAGGCACTCCTGTGGGCGCTAGACCATCTTGACCCCTCTTGGTCCGACCTCATCCAGCAGGCACTTGAGGATCGACCTGACCCCTGGGGACGCCTCGGGCGGCCGGCTCGTCCCGGCACCGTCGAAGAGACCTTGAGATTCGTGAAGTACGCGGAGGGCATCGCTCAGGGCTACCGCCAGACATAGTAGGCACCGGTTGTCACCGCGGCCCCGAGGCTTTCACCTTGCGCATTGAGAGGTGGCGCCTGACAGCCACCTACACGCGAGGAGGGGAGTCATATGCAGATTGCTGTTGTCCGTCCGCGACTGCTGGCGTTGTTGATCGCCACCGCAGTGGCCTCGCCGCCGCAGCGCTGTCGGCCCCGGTCAGGGCCGTGTCGGCAGGCACGGTCCGACCGGTCCCGGCCGCCGCCGGCCACATCCTGGGTGCACAACTATCGTTCCCGCCGGACACGAACTACTGCTGTGTCAACCTCCACATCTCGTGCTACCAGCCGGCGCAGTTCGTCCGGGCAGAGAACTTCGTCATCGACCGTGGCCTGGGCGACGTGATCTCACAGAGCTTCGGCGCGACGGAGCAGACGTTCCCCAGCCGGGACTCGATCCTGGACCTTCGGAGTGCGTTCGTGAATGCCCGCCGGCACCACGTAACCGTGCTCGGCTCGGCCGGTGACCAGGGTGCCACCGACCCCCTGGCGGACACGTCCTGCTGCTACCCGATGCGGGTCAACTCGTGGCCGTCGGCCGACCCGCTGGTGACTTCGCTCGGCAGCACCCAGTTGCACGCCGACGAGCAGGGCAACCGGCAGGCTCCGGACAATGTTTGGAATGACGGTTTCGCCGCGACCGGCGGCGGCCTATCCGCGATCTTCGAGCGGCCGCAGTTCCAGAACGGCGTTCGGTGGACGTCACCAAAGGCAACAACAGCCTGACTTTCACCAACGCGGGTGGAACCTCCGTGACGGTCACCGGCTTCAACGCGGGGCCGGGCTACGACCTGGCCAGCGGTTGGGGCACGGTCAATGCGGCCCGCTTCTGCGCGGCGCTGGCTCGAGCCGGCTACGAGGCGGGCGACGACTGACCTGTACCTGAGCTGCGGCGGCGCGGTGCTGGAGCCGGCTACAGCTCCAGCGCCATGCCGTCGCGCGCGGCCTTGACCTCGACGCCGGTCCGCTGGCTCATGGCCGCCGCCACCTCCCAGGGGTGCGCGCGCCACACACCCATGCCGAAGTGGGTGAGGACGGCCAGTCGCGGTCGGGCCTCGGCGACGATGCGCTCGGCGTCGTCCAGGCCGAGGTGGGGCAGCTCCGACCGGCTGCGGGCCAGGACCGTGTGTATGAGCATCACCTGGGCGTGGTGGTCCTCCGCGATGTCCGGGTACCAGCGCGAGTCGGTGACCCAGCCCAGCAGAGGCCGCCCCGCCTCGTCTGGAGGTCCGAAGAGGAAGCCGTAAGTCTCCGCGCCGTGGTCGTGGCGGCGGGTGGTGCGGAAGTCGAGCGCGCCCAGCCGGTAGTCCTGCGACGGTTCTAGGCGCACCACCTCCTCCGGGAAGCCGCGCAGGTAGCGGAGCACGACGGGGTCCTCGTCCAGGGCATCGGAGGGGCAGAAGAGCCGCCCGCGATGCCGAAAGCCGCCGTCCGTCATCGCCTCCACCATCACGTTCACGTCTCCGCTGTGGTCGAGGTGGCGATGGCTGAGGACGATCCCGTCGAGCCGGGTCAGGTCGACCTTGCGCTTGGCGTACTGCACCACCGCCCCCGGGCCCGGATCCAGGGCCAGGCGGGTGCCGTCGTGCTCGAGATAAAGGCCGCCCGAGGCCGCCAGCTGTTTGGCGACCATGAACCTGGCCCCGGCCGTGCCCATGAAGGTCAGCTTCATGCGCCGACCCTCACTCGGCGCCCACCTCGGCCACGCGAGCCAGCGGAGCGCCGCGCGCGAAATACCGCTCATGCAGCTCTTCCACCCGCTCGAGCGTGTCGATCTCCGCCACCGGTTTGTCGTCGCGCAGGCGCACGATGCGAGGAAATCGGAGAGCGAATCCGCTCCGATGCCGGTTCGAGCGCTGGATCGAGTCGAAGGCCACCTCGATCACCTGCACGGGGTCCACCACCCGGGTCCAGCCGTGGTCGGAGATGGTCCTCTCCAGGAAGAACCCGGTCATGGCCGCGATCTCGGCGTCCGTCAGCCCGGAGTAGGCCTTGCCCACGTTGAGGAAGTGCCCGTCCGCTGCCCGCACCGCGAACGTGTAGTCGGAGAGGACGCCGCGGCGCTTGCCGTGGCCCCACTCCACCGCGGTGACCACCACGTCCAGCGTCGCCAGCGGCCGCTTCAGCTTGAGCCAGGCCATGCCCCTCCGACCCGGGCTGTAGCCGCTGTCCGGGTCCTTGACCATCAGGCCCTCGTTGCCGCGCTCGCGCGTCTCGGCGAAGACCCGGTCGAGGTGGTCGGGTGAGGCCGCCGTTTCCAACCGAGCGAGCAGGAAAGGCGGCGTCAGCTTCAGCTCCTCGAGCAGGCGCCGGCGCTCGCGCAGGGGCCGGGTCATGACTACCTCGCCGTCGAGGTGGAGGAGGTCGAAGGCGACCAGGATCAGCGGCACCTCGCGGCGCATCGCCGCCGACACCTGTTTGCGGCCGAGACGCCGCTGAAGGGCGAAGAAGGGCAGGACACGCTCCCCGTCATGGCCGAGAATCTCGCCGTCCAGGACGACCTCGCGCCCGATCGCGGACGCCGCCTCCACCACCTCGGGGAACGCCGCCGTGGTCTCCTTCAGGTCGCGGCTGAAGAGCTCGCAGCGCCCGTCCCGGGCGAGGTGGAGCTGGCAGCGCACCCCGTCGTACTTCTCCTCGGTCCAGACCGGGCTCCAGGCAGCGGTCGCCTCGCGCCCGGGCTCCATGCGCGTGAAGGCCTCCTCGGGCGTCTCCACCGGGGTCGCGAGCATAAAGCGGATGGGCTGGAAAAGCGTGATCCGGGCGTCCCCCAGCTCGCCGCTCTGGCAGCGGACCGCGGTCTCGCCGATGTCGCCCGTGAGCATGTGCACGCGCCGCACGGTCTCCAGCGGCAGGTCGAAGGCCTCGGCGATCGCAGCCTCCACCAGGCCCTCCTGGAGGCCGATCCGCAGCTCGAAGGTCAGCACCTTGAGCACGAAGCGCACGGACTCGGGGTCGAGGCAACGTATCAACGCCTCCAGGGCCTCGGCCTTGGCCGCCGCGCCGCGGGCAGTGCGGATCGTTTCGAAGGCGGCGGCCACCTCGGCGATCGTGGCGGGCTCCGCCTGGGTGCGGCCGATCAGCGCGTCGTGGCCCCAGTCGCCCACGTCGGAGTGGCGCCGGAAGAGGCTCGTCAGCTCCTCGTCGCTCTTGTCCGAGAGCGCCGTGACGACGCCCGAGATCGCCCGCCAGCCGAGGTTGAGCCTTTTCCTCTCGGCCCGCCCGTACGGCTGGCCCGTCATCCAGATGGCCGCCCGGCGCAGGTCATCGGGTTCGAGGCCGCGCAGATAGGCGGCGAGGAGGCGGCTCTTTTCCAGTGTGGAGGCGGTCGCCCCGATCGACTGCGCGGTCCGGGCGAACTCCAGCACGGTCCCTTATCGTAGGCGGGGTGCGCCGCTGCCCATACCTCGAGCAGCTGGTCCTGGACCGCCACGGCCCCGTCCGCGTGTACCGATTCGACTGCCACGTGGACCGCCGGTCGATGCGGCGGGTGGCCCTGTCCGAGTCACCGCCGATCTGCGTCCGTCGCTATGAGGACTGCCCGCTCTACCGAGAGGAGCGGGGCCGTGAGGACGCCCTGATCAACCGCTACACGGATTGAGGGTCTTCATCTCGGCAGACCTGGAGGGGGTCGCGGGCGTCAGTCGCGACGAGCAGACAGACCCGTCTCAGCCCGGCTACCCGGCGGCGACGCGGCTGATGGCGGCCGAGGTGAACGCGGCCGTGGAGGGCGCGCTCGAGGCCGGCGCGGACGGCGTGGTGGTCGCGGACGGGCACTGGAGCTGCACCAATCTCGACCCCGAGAGCCTGCACCCGGCGGCCGAGCTGGTGAGCGGCCACCCGCGCGTCCGAGCGATGGCGGCGGGCCTCGAGATTGGCTTCGACGCCGCCCTCTTCATCGGCTACCACGCCTCCTCTGGCACCCCCGAGGCAATTTTGCCCCACACGTACGCCGATCCGGCGCTCGGGCTGCAGGTGCGGGTGAACGGCGTCGCCCAGAGCGAGGGCAGCCTCACGGGCATGCTCTGCGGCCATCTCGGCTGCCCGCTCGTGATGCTCAGCGGCGATGCCGCCGCGGTGGACGAGATGCGTCGGTTCGTGCCCGGCATCCATGGGGTGGTGACCAAGTGGGGGCTGAGCGCCCAGGCGGCGCGCTCGCTCTCACCCGAGATGGTCCGGCGCGAGATTCGGTCCGCCGCCGCGCGGGCGCTCGCGGGGCGGGCCAAGATTCCGCCCCTCCTGCCCCCCAACGAGGTCCTCCTGGAGATGGAGTTCGCCCACCCATCCTCGGCCGACTCGTGCGCCCGCATCCCGGGCGTGAACCGGGCCGGTCCGCGGACGGTGGCGTGGTCCGGGACCAACTACCCTGAGGCCTACGACCTTCTCCTGGCGCTGGTGGACCTGGCCGCCGCCTGGAAGTGAGCTGCCAGGTCTGCGGCGCTCCGCCGCTGCCCGACGGGGGGCGGTGCGTCTTCTGCCACTCGCCCCTCACGTCGGCCGCCGACCCGGGGCGGCTGCCCGACTACCTGGCCGAGCACCTGCGCGGGGCGCGGGTGCGGCGCGGGACCTTCGGCCGCGGACGCGTTCGCGACCTCACCGTCACAGCCGGTGGGCGCACGTTCCGCGCCCAAGTCCAGCGTGAGCGGCTGACGCTGGAGCCGGCCGCCGACCCGGCGCGGTGGGCGGACGACGTGCTCTCCGCGCTGAGCCGAGACGCGGTGGGCGACGCGGACGTGCGGCGCGACGTGACCCGCGCCGGCTGGGCCCTCCGCTAACTCTCTTCTTGCCTTCGTATACCTCCCAGGGGTATCATTCACGGAATCCCAGGCTACACGAAGGACAAGAAGGCGATCCAAACCCGGCTGCGCCGGATCGAGGGCCAGGTCCGGGGCATCCAGAACATGGTGGAGGACGACCGCTATTGCATCGACGTCCTGACGCAGGTCAATGCCGTCCGGGCGGCCCTGGAGAGCGTGGCCCTGCAGTTGCTCGCCGACCACACCGAGCACTGCGTGGTCGAGGCGATCCGGGCCGGCGACGCCAACCTCAAGGTGCGAGAGCTGAACGAGGCAGTCCAGCGCTTGGTGCGGAACTAGAGAAGTGGACGCGATGACGTGAAAGTGGCTCTCATCGGCTCGACTGGCTTCATCGGCCAGGGCGTCCTGGCGTGCCTTGTGGCCGACGGGCACGTCGTGCGAGCGCTCGCGCGCCATCCCTCCCGCGTGCGGCAGCAAAACGGCCTGACCGTGATCGGCGGCGACGCGCTGAACCTCGAGGCGGTGGATCAGACGGTAGCGGGTTGCGAGGCGGTGGTCAGCACTCTGGGGACACGCCGCGGGGAGGACGTGGACCCGGACTTCCTGGCCCAGGCGGCTCGCAACGTCTTGCAAGCGATGCGGAACCATGGCGTCAATCGATTGGTGGCCGTCTCTGGTGCCGGAATCACGGTTCCGGGAGAGCGCAAGCCATTCCCACACAACGTCATTTCGAGACTCCTCCGGATGCTGGCGCGTAACGCCGTCGAGTCCAAGCAACGCGAGTACGACGTGCTGGCGGGCAGCGAAGTGGAATGGACGGCAGTGCGGCCGGTCCGGGTGCAAGACGTTCCCGCCTCGGGCAGCGTTCGCACCGGCACCAGCGCCGAGCATCTCGGCACACGGGTGTCGCGCGACGATCTCGCTCGCTTCATCGTCGACCAGCTGCACGACAGGACGTTCGTGCACCAAGCCCCGTTCATCAGCGCCTGAGAGGGTGGCCCGCACCCTGATGGACACTCAAGTGCGAACGAGAAGCCGGGCGAGTTGAACCTGGCGAGGGCAGGGGACACAGCGGCCAAGCTCTTAAAAGCCCGACAGGATCTTCGGCGCCCATGAACGCCATCTGCGGCGTCGGTCCTGGCCACCGAATCTCTCTGCCGGTTTTCCGGCCACACCTCTAGCGGATGTTCGTGGTCGACGCCGTCTTCCGCGCCCTGCAGCTGTCCCTCTTCATGTTCTGGGAAGTCCTCTGGCCTCTGGCCCTCGGCTTCATTCTCTCGGGCATCGTGCAGACAGTGGTCTCGAAGCGCGCGGTGGCGGGGACTCTCGGCCGTCCCGATCTGAAAGGCTTCTCCCTCGCCTGCGGTTTCGGAGCCGCCAGCTCCTCGTGCTCCTACGCCGCGGTGGCGGTGGGCCGCGCCCTCTTCCGACGGGGCGCCAGCTTCGTCAACGCCATCATCTTCGAGTTCGCCTCCACGAACCTGGTCTTCGAGCTGGGCCTCATCCTTCTCATTCTCCTGGGTTGGCAGTTCGTGGCCGCCGAGTTCGCGGGCGGCCTGCTGATGGCTGTCATCCTCTGGATCGCCTTCAAGCTGACCCTGCGCCAGCGCATGATCGATGCGGCCAAGCGGCAGGCGGAACAGGGCGTTGTCGGCTCCAGCATGGAGGGCCACGGCGAGATGGACATGTCGGTCACCGACGGACCGTTCTTCTCGCGCCTCTTCTCGGCCCGGGCGTTCACCGCCATCTCCCACTTCTTCTACATGGACGTCACCAGCCTCTACCGCGACCTGGCCGTGGGCTTCCTGATCGCGGGCGCACTCGGGGCCTGGGTCCCGAACAGCTTCTGGCAGGCGTTCTTTCTGACGGGCCATCCGGTCCTGAACGCGTTCTGGGGGCCGCTGATCGGGCCGGTCATCTCGATGCTGAGCTTCGTCTGCTCGATCGGGAACGTGCCGCTGGCCGTGGTGCTCTGGAACGGAGGCATTTCGTTCGGCGGCGTGATCTCCTTCATCTTCGCCGACCTGATCATCCTGCCGATCCTCAACATCTACCGGAAGTACTACGGCGGCCGGATGTCGCTCTACCTGCTGGGCACGTCCTACATCGCGATGGTCCTGGCCGGCTTCGCGGTCGGCGGCGCCTTCCAGCTGCTCGGCTGGGTCCCGGCCAACCACCACGTGACCGTCTTCCAGAGCCGTCCAACCTGGAACTACACGACCTTCCTCAACCTCGGCTTCGTGGCCCTCATGGCTGCGATGGCGTGGCGCTTCCTCACCACCGGCGGTCCTGACATGCTGCGAGCCATGTCGGGCTCGCGGGACGCCGCCCACCACGCGCACTGACATGCCCGGCCCACGCCAAGGGGAGACCGAGCGCGTTCGCAGTATCTGGGAGAAGACGGCTCCCAGGTACGACAAAGACATCGCGCGGTTCGAGCGCTTCCTGGTCGGGGACGGCCGCCGCTGGGTCTGCGCCCAGGCTGAGGGGCTCATCCTCGAGCTCGCGGTCGGGACCGGGCGCAACCTGCCGTTCTATGCGCCGGACGCGAGCCTCACGGGCATCGAGCACAGCCCGGCGATGCTCGCGCAAGCTCGAGCCCGCGCCGCCGAACTTGGCCGCCCAATCGACCTGCGCGAGGGGGACGCGCAGGCCCTCGAATTCCCTGACCGGAGCTTTGACACGGTGGTGATCACGCTCGCGCTCTGCTCGATCCCCGACGCCGGCCGAGCGCTCGCCGAATGCCGGCGCGTGCTCCGGCCGGGCGGGCGCCTCCTGCTCCTGGAGCACGTTCGCAGCCCCCTGCTGCCTGTCCGGCTGGTGCAGCGCGCGATGGACCCTTTCAGCGTTCGCTTCCAAGGCGACCACCTGGCGAGAGAGCCGCTGGACTATCTACACGCCGAGGGCTTCGTCGTCGATCGGCTGGAACGCTCCAAGCTGGGGCTCATCGAACGGGTGGCCGCGCACCGGCCGTAGCCACGACTTGGCGGACGCCGTGGACGTTCAACCGCCGGCGAGCGCACGCTTCGAACACCTCTCCCAGGGTTGATCCGCCTTCGCCGGCACCAAATGCGCGGAGGCGGGACGGCCAGCGACGCCGGGGGTTGGGTCAGCCCAGCTCGGCGCGGCGAGGCGGATCGGCGCCTTCGCGCGTGCACGTTATCGCCGCCACCCGGCCGGCGAACATGAGCGCCGCGCGCGCCTCCTCCGAGCTCAGCCGCTCCAGCCCCGGGCCCAGACGGTCGTGGCGCTCCAGCCAGTCGAGGAGTCCGGCCATGAAGCTGTCCCCGGCTCCGACCGTGTCCACGACCTCGATGGGCGTCGAGGGCATCAGCAGCGTCTCTTCGCCGAGCAGGCCGAGCGACCCCTGGCTGCCCAGCGTTAGCACCACGAACCGGGGGCCGGACGATGCCCAGCGCCGAGCCGTCTCAGCTGGCGAGGCGTCGGGATAGGTCCAGCGCAGGTCCTCGTCGCTGACGCGGACCAGATGCGCGATCCGGACCCAGGCCTCCAGGCGCCGGCGGTACTGGTCGCGGTCGCCAACCAGGCGCGGCCGGACGTTGGGGTCGAGCGTGATCGTGCGCCGCTCCCGCTCCCGGCCGAGCATCTCCTCGATGAGGTCTCCGCCCGGGGGCAGGGCCAGCGCCAGCGACCCGGCGTGGATGGCGTGGACGCTCTCCGGCAGCGATGAAGGCAGCTCCCCCGGCTGCCACATCCAGTCCGCGGTGGCCGTCACGTAGAAGGAGTAGTCGGGGCCACCCGTGCCATCCACGGTGACCACCGCCAGGCTGGTCGGCTCTTCGGCGTCGACCGCGTAGCGCAGGTCCACGCCATTCCGCTCCAGGTGGCTGCGCAAGAGCCGCCCAAAGCCGTCGCCGGAGAGGCGGGCGCACAGAGCGACCTCCGTCTCGAGCCGGGCGACGGCCACCGCGACGTTCGCGGGGCTGCCTCCGGGATGGGCCACGAACCTGGCCGGGTCCACCTGCACGGTTCCGGCCTCGACCTTGAGGTCGATCAGCGCCTCGCCGCAGACCAGGATCATCCGACGCGGGCGTGGGGCGGAGCCCAGAATACGAGCACGCGCAGCTCCTCCACGATCGAGTGGAAGCGATGTTCGACCCCGGCCGCGACGAAGACGACCGATCCCGGGCCGACGGGGCGGTCATCCAAGCCCACGCGGATCACGCCGCGGCCGGAGACCACGTGGTAGACCTCGTCCTCCCGGTGCGGGCTCTGCGCGTCCACCCCATCCGCGGCCCACACCGCGAAGCCAACGCTGAGCAGGTCCGAGGACAGTAGGTCCGTGTACGAATGACCGCCGGGGTCACGCTCGGGGTTGAGGTCGGGGAGTTCGAACGCCTTCATAGTCAGCCGAGGGCCAGCGCCATCTGCTCGACCGCGTCCAGCGGGTGGGCCTGGAAGCCACGGCGGCGGAGGTGGCGGGCCAGGTCGTCCGTGAAGCCGTGCACGGTGTACACCTGACGGGCGCCGCTGCGCTCCACGACCTCGACCAACTCGTCGAAGTCGCAGTGGTCGGACAGCGGGAAGGCGCGATCGGCTCCGAATATGCGCCAGAACTGGGGATCTTGGGCCCAGCCGGAGACGAGCGCGGTGCGATACCGGGCCAGTCGCCGCAGAGCGACCTTGCCGGTCGGGGGCAGTATCACGACCCGGTCGCCCGTCGCCGCCTCCACCGTAGAGAGCTCATCCCATTCAGGCAGGGTCACGCCCGCCGCCTCGTAGCCGCGCGCGAAGGGCACGCACCTCTCCTCCAGCGCGAAGCGCAGGCCGAAGCGGCCGAGCAGCAGCATCAGCTCCTGGGCCTTGCCCAGGGCATGAGCCAGCAGCACCGGTGTCACCCCGGCCGAGATCGCCTGCCAGCACCAACGGGCCACGTCCTCGGCCACGGTGTCGGGGTCGGGGAAGCGGAAATGAGGGCGGCCGTACGTGCTCTCCAGGACCAGCACGTCGGCGCCCGGGATGGCCGTGCTCGCGCCCCCGCTGAGGCGCAGCTTGAGATCGCCCGTGTACAGGAGCCGCGAGCCCCGATGCTCGACCACGAGCTGGGCCGAGCCCAGCATGTGGCCGGCCTCATGCAGGGTGATGGTGGCGCCGCCAACCTCGGCCGGCACCCCCAGCCCCACCACCCGTGCCCCGCGAGGCTTCCGGCCAGGGGCGGCCAGCGCCAGGGTGCCCGCCGTCAGGAGCGCCAGCCTGTGGCGGCGGGCGTGGTCCGAGTGGGCGTGGGATACGAAGGCGAGGTCGCGGATGACGGGGGGGTCGAGCCAGAGCCCGTGCTCGACGAGCGCGATGCCGCGGTCCCAGACGACGTGCTGGGTCACGTCCGCGAGTCCAGCAACTCGAAGCGGTCGCGATGGGAGAAGAGGTCGAGTGGAACCTGCACGCCGAGTTCAAGGTACGCCTCGTTCGGGATTCCGATGTCGGCCAGCCAGACCCGCCCCGCCATCTCGGGACCGCGGCCCTGGACCAAACCCGCCTTGGCCAGGCCCAGCGTCAGCGTCTCGGCCGCGCGCACGCAGACCCCGGGCGTCGCGCCCGAGTCGGCGTCCAGGCCTGAGGGCACGTCCAGAGCGATGACCCGGCGGCCGGAGGCGTTCATGGCTTCGATCCAGTCCGCGACTCGGCCCTCCGGAGCCCGATGGAGGCCAGTGCCCAGGACGGCGTCCAAGACCAGCTCGGCGCCGGCCAGGTCGAGGTCGGACGAAGGCTCGACGCCCAGGGCGCGGAGGGCGGCGAGCTCCTCGGCCGCCGGGCCCGAGAATGCCCCGACGTCGGTGCCGGCGATCCCGGCCAGGCGGCCCCAGCGGTGCAGGTGCCGCGCCGCCGCCAAACCGTCGCCGCCGTTGTTGCCCTTGCCGCAGACGACATAGGTCAGCCCGGCGCACTGCCGCGCCGCCTGCCAGCCCGCGGCCTCCATCAGCCAGGCGACCGGCGTCGCGTAGCGGCCGGCGGCCAGCCGGTCCAGCTCCCGCGCCTGGGCGCTACTCAGGGTCGGCGGCAACTGGCCGGCGCACGGAGAAGGCGCAGTAGGGATCGCGGCGGTGGATGGAGCTCTCCTGGGCCACGCTGGCGCCGAGCAGCCGGAGCAGCATCCGCGGGGTGATGGTGCAGACCTGCGGGAACTTCAGAGCCGTGTTGCGGAACGGGCAGTTGTGGATCGTCACGAGGTACCCCGAATCGGTCTCCTCCGACTCCGCCAGCGTCCCCGCGCGCCGCAGCCAGTCGACGACGCGGGCCAGCTTCTGTTCGAAGTCGAGGCCTCTCAGCTCCGGCTCGATGGACTTTGCGTGGCGCTGGGCCAGGCGATCGAAGACCTCTTCCATCAGCTCCTCGCCGCCGATCTCCTGGACCTCGGTCAGGACCATCGTGGCCAGCTGCCCGTAGCGTTTGGGAAAGGCGGCGTCCGCGCGGTCAGTGAGGGAGAAGAGGAGCGCCGGCCGGCCGCGCTTGCTGGGCGCGGGCACGCTTCGGACCAGCCCGTCACGCTCCAGGTTGGTGAGGTGCTGGCGGACGGCGTTGGGGGTGACGCCGAGCTCCGCGGCGACGGTCTCAGCGGCCGCCGCCTGCTTCCGGCGGAGGAGCTCCAAGACCTCCATCCGCGTCGATCGGCTGGCGATAAGGGATGGCATGTCCGGCTGCGGTGGGCCGAGCTTAGCCGAAACCCACGGCTCGGCGAACGCTCCGCCGCGGCCTACCGCCGGCTTCGAGAACGAGTTCGGGGTTGACAACGTGCACCCCCCGCATACCATTAGGTTGCGACCGCGATATCAGCCAATTCGTTGCGGGGGGCAAATACGCGATGATCGAGGAAGCGTGCGTGGCGATCGAAACCGTGACCGCTCGGGAGCAGCGGAACCGGGTGCGCAAGTACGCGCACCGCAATCGGATGCGATACATCGACGGCCTCCTGAATGAGCTGGAGATGCTCAACCTGGCCGACCGGCGGCGGCTGCCGCCCCAGCTTGCCGGTGCGGTCGACAAGCTGGTGGCCGAGCACGAGGTGCCAGACCTGGAGAGCGGACCTCCGGACTCCGTGCCGGCAGCGATGGACGCCCTCTACGTCATCCAGGACTGCCTGATGGAGAACCCGGTCGGCGACGAGTGAGCGCCTAGGCGCCTGCGCCTACGCCCCGCGCGCCTTCGCGTCCAAGTATTCCTGGTAGCGCTTGTAGGCCTCCTGCTTGCGGGCGTCGACGATCTTCGTGTAGCCCTGCAGGGTGTTGAGGTTGGCGTGGCCCAAGACCTCCTGGACCAGTCGCACGTCACCGCCGGTCACTTCCAGGAGGCTCGTGGCGGCGGTGTGACGAGCCACGTGCGGGGACGTGAACGCCCACGCGCCGAGCGTTCGCCGGAGGCGGCGCACGACGTGGCGAGCGCCGTCCGCCGTTAGCCGCCGCTCCCGCGCCCTGTGGGCCCGGTCGTAGTTGACAAAAAGCGCCAGCGACGTGTCCTCGCGGGCCAGTAGGTAGGCCCTGACGGCATCCCGCGCGCCGTCCGTCAGGTACACCGCACGCTGCTTTGCCCCCTTTCCGGTGACCACCAGGCGGTTGCCCTGGCGGGGGATGTCGGTGCGGTCGAGGGCAAGCGCTTCGGAGATACGGCAGCCGGTGCTGATTAGAAAATGAACCAGGGCGCGGTCGCGCATCTCGATCATTGTGTCCGCCGGTAGCGAGCGTAGTAGTTCGGCGAGCTCGTCCGCCGGCAGCGGTTTGGGCAGGCGCTGCTCGAGCCTGGGTAGTGTGATGCGGTTCGAGAGGTCCTGCTCGACCAGGCCCTCGCGGGCCAGCCATCGCAGCCAGGAGCGAACGGCGACCAGCGCCCGCGCCCGCGAGGCAGGGCTGCGCAAGTGGCCGGCCAGGTGCCGCTGGTAGGCGCGAAGGTCCTCGTGGCGGAGGTCGGCCATGTCCAGGCTGTGGCCCCGTGCCGCCAGGAACTCCGCCAGCCGGCGCAGCTCGCCCTGGTAGGCGCGGACCGTGTTGGGGCTGCGGTTGGCCTCCAGCTGGAGCCAGCCGATGTATTCGTCCGCCGCGGCCTGAAGTTCGAGGGGCATGACGAGGCCGTCCCGATCTTATCCTCAGGCGGTGGGCGACGAGCAGCTCGTGCCAGAGGTCGTCGCCAGGGGCGGGGTGGTTTCGACGCCCGCCGGCCTGGAGCCGCGAGCGCCGGCGGTCTCAGACGACTTTGGCCTCGACCCGTCGTTCACCGAGCGGCTGCTGCCGGCCGCCGAATGGCTCTACCGCCACTACTGGCGGGTCGAGACGGAGGGCGTCGAGAACGTGCCGGCGGCGGGTCGGGCGCTGCTGGCGGCCAATCACGGGGGCGTCGTGCCCTACGACGGGGCCATGATCCGAACTGCCATCCTGCTGGAGCATCCGGCTCCGCGGCCTGCTCGGATGTTCGTCCCGGGCTGGCCGCTCAGCCTGCCGTTCGTCTCCGAGCTGCTGCTCAAGACCGGGAACGTCCTCGCCCACCCGGACAACGCGCTCGCCCTGCTGGAGCGCGAAGAGCTGGTCGGCGTCTTCCCCGAAGGCGGCAGGGGCGCCGGCCGGCCGTTCCAGCTGCGCTACCGGCTGGGCCGTTTCGGGCGCGGCGGCTTCGTCCGGGCTGCCGTGCGGGCGGGCGCCCCGATCGTGCCCGTGGCCGTGGTCGGGGCTGGCGAGGCCCACCCCGTGCTCTTCGACCTCGGCGGCCTTGGGCGCAGTCTGGGCCTGCCCTCGCTGCCGGTGCCGGCCAGCCCGGTGCCGCTGCCGGCCAAGTGGTTGATCGCCTTCGGGCCGCAGCTGGACACGGCCGGGTACGGCGCCGGCGCGGCCGACGACCCGGGCTTGGTGATGGAGCTGGGGGACGAGGTGCGAGATTGGATCCAGGCGGCCGTCGACCGCATGCTGTCCCGCCGGGCCACGATCTTCTACTGACGGCGGCCGTCAGCCGTCCGTGTAGCCGTCCCCTTTGCGCGCTTCGATGGTCGGACCAGGCTCGCGCCGGTTGACCTGGATGCGGATCTTCTCGGGCGGTCGCTGCGTGGCCTTGGGCACGCGCACAAGAAGAACGCCGTTTTCGAGGCTGGCCTCGGCCCGCTCGGCCTTCGCGTCACCGGGCAGGGCGACCTGGCGTACGAGGTCGGTCGTGTGCAGCTCCTGGTGCAGGTACTCGCGCTCGGCCACGTCCAGGCGGCCGCGGATGGTGAGCACGTTCTCGGACGCGCTCACGTCGACCTCGTCGGCGCGAACGCCGGGCAGCGCCGCCTCGACCACGAAGGCCGCGTCATCCTCATAGATGTTGATCGGCATCGGCTCGCCGCCCGTTGTCGGCTGGCGCCACTGCGGCTCCAGGGAACGCAGCATCTCCCGCATCAGCGGGCTCGGGGTCAGGTCGTAGCGCCAGTCGCTCACGCCCCGATTCTAGGCGGCCGGTCGGCGGCGGCCTCGTTGCGGCGGCGCAGCCCGGGGCTGGCGCAGGACGTCGAACTACGCCGGCGGCTCCAGCGGATGCGACCAGCCGCGGCCGGCGGCAGCGTCAGGGTGACTGGCGGCCAGCCGCCGTCTCCAGCAAACGTCGCAGCTCGGGTCGCCGCAAGTCCTCGGAGCTTCGAACCTTCACATGCCGGTGGACTCGCCCCACACCCTCGAGTAGCCGGTCGGGGTCCGGCAGCGATGCGCCTCGCGCCAAGCCAATGGTGACATGGGCCCGGTGCGGGCTCAGCACGAACACCAGGTCGGCCAGGCGCGGTCCGCGACCGAACCCGAGGTTGGACCGGTCCGCGCTGACCTGCGCCTCGGGCAGCACGCTCAGGAGCAGGTCGCAGGCATCCTGGGCAAGGTCGCGCATCGGTTCTTGGAAGCGGGCCAGAAAGTCCCGCGCCACCGCCGCTGTGTCGCTCAACGGATACCAGCGCCGGCGGCGAGTCGCCGCGGCGCGACCAGCCCGTAGCTGCAGCGGACCAGCCTCTCGGCCTCCTCCCAATCGACCTGGGCCAGGTCGAGGCGCAGGCCGACCCAGCCCGAGGCGCCGAGGTAGGCCGGTCGGAAGAACCGGTCCGGGTCCATCTCGATCAGGGCTTCCTGGTCGCCAGCGGGCACCTTGGCGCAAAGGGCGTGGCGGCCGTCACCGTGGTGATCCCACATGTCGTAGATGAAGCTGCGGCGGCGGACCCGGTAGGCGAGGTGGACGTCGCCCTCGACCGCGACCTCGGGCAGGCTCGTACAGATGGCGCGCAGCCTTGCTCGCCGCGCCTCCGCTCCCGCCGCCGGGAGACGCGCCCGCGCCTCCCGCCCTGATTCCGGCACCCTCGTACCTCAGCCGGCCGCCGCCAGGCCGGCCTCCGCCACCTGCGCGTCCTCGCTGTAGTGAGCGCCGCTAACGCCGATGGCGCCAACGACCCCCCCTGCGGCCGTGATCGGGAAGCCCCCGCTGAAAACGACGAGGCGATCGATCCCGCCGACGGCGCCGGCCGCGAGCGGCGGGTCGTCCTTGATGAAGTCGTGCCAGCCGCCGGAGGGCATGCTGAAGCCGGCCGCCGTGTAGGCCTTGTCCTGCGCCACCTGGACGGCCAGCAGTGGGGCGCCGTCCATGCGGCTGAAGGCTTTCAGGACGCCGCTCTCGTCACAGACGGCGATGGCCATCGGCTTGCCCATCTCCCGCGCCTTCGCCTCGGCGGCGGCGATCATCCGGTGCGCCGTCTCGGTGCTCACGCTCGCCTTGTCGAAAGTCGAACCCATGTGCGTCTCCTCCTGGATGTTGGATCGTCAACCGATCGACGGCTGCGCGTAAATGACGGCCAGCACGAGCGCGAGCACCACGCTGCCGAGCACGAAGGCCGCGATGACTTTCATGCGGCGCCGGTCCGCGGGCGTGTCGGGGACGGGCTCGTCTTCCCACTCGGGCGCTGCGCCGCCGGTCGTGGAGCCGTCCTCCGGATCCTCGCTCACGATCCCCATGCTGACCGATCGGGGCTACTTCAGGACGTTAACGGCGCGGGCCACGATCAGCCCGATCGTCACCAGCGCGACCGCCGACTGGAGGGCCATCATTGCCTTGGCTGTCCGGCTGAGCGGCATGGTGTCGGTCGGGCTGAAGGCGGTCGCGTTCGTGAACGAGACATAGAGGTAGTCGATGAAGGCCGGCCGCCAGTCCGCAGGCCCGACGTGGGGCGCGCTCATCTGCGGAAACATGAAATCCGGGTGCGGGTCGATGCCTCGCGCCCTGGCCATGGGCCCGCCCCGGTCAATCTCCCAGTACCAGAGTCCGAAGACCAGGATGTTGGTGGCGTAGATGGAGGCGCCGTTGCCCAGCAGGCCGATGGCGTCCGTGGTTCCATGGCCGAGCGCGAGGCCGTGCACCAGGAGGACCGCCGACCAGGCGTTGGCCAGCGAGATAAGGGCGATGAGCACCAGGTTGGCGACGCGCAGCAGGCTCGAGTCCCGGTCCATACGGACTGGGTTGGCGAGAGTCAGGCCGAGGAACAGCGCGATCTCCAGCGCGGGCAGGATCCAGCGAGGCTTGAAGGCGAGGTCGTCTGGCAAAAGGATCTGAAGGCCGATAGCCAGGACCATCGCCAGCGCCGCAGTCACCCGTTCCTCGGCGGGCCCCGCCTGCTGCCAGCGGGGCTTGCGCGCGAATCCAGCCGTCGCGGCCGAGCCGGTTTGCAGCAAACGCTCCACCTGGGTCAGGTGGTGGCGGAGCGCCTGGGTTGTGTCGTCGCCACCGCCCGGCGCCTCCTGAACGGGGGCGCCGGACGGACCGGAGACCGTCGCGTCGTCCGAGCCCGGGATCACGTGCTCACTCTATCGACCTACCGCATGCACGCCTGCCCGGGCGAGCCTGGAGCACGCACCTTGACGTTGATCCGCCGGCGGACGAACCCCAAATTCGCCGCCCACGCGTGCAGACGCCGGCGGATGTGCCGCTCCCGACCGGGGTCGGCCTCAGGTCCTGCGGCTGGTCCGGCGGCGCCGAGACAGCGCCAAGAGGATGAAGCCCGCCAGCACCAGGATCATCCCCGCGGCGGCGACGACTGGCCCGTAGAGGCCGGTGGGGGCCAGGGGCGGGCCCGTCGGGGCCAGCGATGAGGTCGTGGGCGTTGTGTCGCCCACATAGTAGGCGGTGTCACTGGCAGCGATGGCCGACCCCACCGGATTGCCGCTGGGGTCGACCGCCTGGCCGGTCGCGGTCGCCTTGTTGACCTGCTGGCCGACACCGACAGTCGCCGTCTTCGAGCAGGTCTCCGACTGGCCCGGATCCAGAGCCGTCTGAGGGCAGGCGATCGCACCGAGGACGTTGTCGATGACTGTGACGGGATCGAGCCGCACGTTGCCGCTGTTCGTGACGACGTAGGTGAAGGTAACGGTCTGGCCAGCCTGGACGTGGAGGCCAGGGGGGGCCGACTCATGCAGGCCGTTCACCTGCTTGACCTCGGTGAGAGCTGGTGCGGCGCCGAAGTAGTTGGCCGTGTCATGGGCCATCACGGTCCCGATGTGATTGCCGCTGGCATCCAGTGCCTCGCCTGTGGCGGTAGCGGTGTTGGCGTGCGCGCCGGCGGTCGCGTTGCCGCCGGCAGCCACGCAGGTCTCAGACTCCCCTGGTGCCAGTGACGCTTGCGGGCAGATGATCGGGCCGAGCACGTTGTCCGACACCGTCACGGGGTTCAGCAGGGCGTCACCGTCGTTGGTGACCAGGAAGGAGAAGTTCACCGGGCTGCCGGCCGGGATGTAGAGACCGGGGGCGCTCGGCTCGTGCTGGCCATTGACGAGCTTCACCAAGGTGATGGCGGGCACGTGCAAAGAGCCAAAGTAGTTGCCGGTGTCGGTGGCCGTCGCCGGCGGCCCGACGGGGGCGCCCGTGTCGTCCACCCCCTGGCCCGTGACGGTTGCTGTGTTCGGGTTCGGGCCGACGACCGCGGCAACGTTGGCCACGGTGCAGGTCTCGCTCTGGCCCGCCGCGAGCGAGGCCTGCGGGCACGTGATGGTGCCGAGGACATCGTCAACCAAAGCGACCGGGTCGAGGGTCACATTGCCGGTATTGGTGACGACATACGTGAACGTGATGGGATCGCCGACGAGGACATCCAGGCCGGGTGGGTTCGGCTCGTGCAGGCCGTTTAGGTTCTTGACCAAAGTCAAGGCAGACAGGGCGCCGAAGTAGTTCGCTGTGTCCGCGCCGGTCACGGGAACCCCGATGGGGGAGCCGGCATTGTCCACCCCCTGCCCGGTCACGACGGCCGTGTTCTGGTGGGCGCCGGCGGTCGCGGCGCCGCCCGATGCCGTGCAAGTCTCGGAGACGGCGGGCGCGAGGGACGCTTGCGGGCAGGTGATCGCGCCGAGGACGCTATCGGTCAGGGCGACCGGGTTCAGTGTGACGTTGCCGGTGTTGGTAACTAAGTAGGTGAAGGTCACTGGATTACCGATTGGGACGAACAGGCCCGGAGCGGTGGGCTCGTGCTGGCCGTTTACGTTCTTGACCAACGTAATCGCGGGGGCCGACCCGAAGTAGTTGGCCGTGTCGGCGGCCGTCACCGGGGGCCCGACCGGCGTGCCCGTGTTGTCAACCCCCTGGCCGGTGACCGTGGCGGTGTTCTGGTGAGCCCCCGCGGTGGCGGCGCCGCCCGCTGCGGTGCAGGTCTCGGAGGCGCCGATCGCGAGCGAGGCCTGCGGACATGTGATGGTGCCGAGGACGTTGTCGGTGAGTGTGACCGGATTGAGGGTCACGTTGCCGGTGTTAGTGACCAGGTAGGTGAACGTGACCGGGTCACCGA
>JALYZG010000163.1 GCA_030948965.1 Candidatus Dormiibacterota bacterium
GACCCGGACCGCCCGGACCGCTCGGACCACTCGCACCTCCAGCCCGCGCCCCGCGCCCCGGCGGACCGCCCGCCGCACGGCTGGGGCCGCGCGGACCGCGTAAGCAGCCGAACCCCCGTCACACCCAAGGGGGCGTCGCCTTACGGCGGCGCCCCTTTCCCTTTGGCCGGCCCGTAGCGTCCCAGCCGCGGCCATCGGCTAGCCTTGTCGGGTTATGGCGGGCGGGATGACGGCGCCGGTGGGGAGCAGTACCGTCGTCTCCACGGGTTCGATCGCCTTCGACTACATCCTGACCTTCCGCGGCCACTTCGCCGATCACATAATCCCCGGCAAGACCCACGTCATCAATCTCAGCTTCCTCGTGGACACGATGGATCGCCGCCGTGGCGGCGTCGCCGGCAACTACGCTTACAACCTGGCGCTGCTCGGCCATCCGGCTGCCATCCTGGCCACGGCCGGGGCCGATGCGGCCGAGTACAAGGAGTGGCTGGAGCAGATGGGCGTGGACTGCCGCGGCCTCCGTATCCTGGAGGACGAGCACACGGCCACCGGCTTCACCACCCACGACGCGGACGACAACCAGATCACCGGTTACTACGGGGGCGCCATGCTCCGCGCCGGCATGCTGGGCCTGGCCGACACTCTCCCCGACCCGGGTGCCGTAATCGTCGGCCCGAACGCGCCCGAGGCGATGGCACGGCTGGTCGGCGAGTGTCGCGACGCCGGGATCCCGTGGGTGTACGACCCCGCCCACCAGCTCCCTCACCTGAGCGCAGCCGACCTCGAGGCAGGCAGCCGCGGCGCCTGGATCCTGATCGGCAACGACTACGAGCTGGAGCTTATCCGGCAGCGAACCGGTCGCGACGACGCGGGGCTGCTGGAGATGGCCCAGATGGTGGTGACAACACACGGCCGCCAGGGCTCGGTCATCGCTACCGCCGACGGTGAGATCCGCATCCCGCCCGCCCTGGCCGGCGTCGAGGTGGACCCGGTCGGGGCCGGCGACGCCTACCGCGCGGGCCTGGTCCACGGCCTCCTCTCCGGCTTCGGCCCCGAACGGGCCGGCCGGATCGCCTCGGTGGCGGCAAGCTACGTGGTCGAGAAGTCGGGCACCGTGGAGCACACCTATACCCCGGCCGAGTTCGCCGCCCGCTACGACGCGGCCTTCGGCGCCCAGCCCTGGTAGCCGGCCCGGAAGGCCGGGCCATGCGGCTGAAGGGGTTTCCCCCGCATGTCAGCTGAACTTGAGGCGGGCCTCGCGGCGGTAGACGCGCGCCGCGATCAGGAAGAGGACGAGCGCCCAGCCGGCCAGCCAGAGGATCGACTTCCAGATCGCCTCGTCGCCCGCGCCCACCGTGGACCAGGCCAGCTGCGCGTAGTGGTAGGTGGGTACGACCTGGGCGATGTTGCGGATCCAGCCCGGCAGCAGCGATAGGGGCAGGAAGATGCCGGACAGGAAGGACATGGGCAGGTAGATGAGGTTGGCCAGCGCCGGAGCGCTGCTGGCGGTGGCGCCGTAGCCGATGGCCAGGCCCAGGCCCAGGAGGGGCAGCGCACCGAAGATCAGAGCGAGCAGCAGCAGCGCGGCGTGGCCGACGTCGAGGCGCACCTTGCCGACGATGTAGGCATAAACGAATAGGACTAGGAGGGTCAGGCAGCCGAGCGCGACAGCGCTCACGACCTGGGCCAGGATCGCGACCCAGCCCGGAAGCGGCGTCGCCCGCTGCAGCAGGTCGAGCTTGCGCGCACGCTGCTGGGCCATGTTGATGCCGATGTTGAAGACCATGATGCTGCCCATCGCGTACGAGCCGTATGAGGCCAGCAGGAACGTATAGATGGTTGTGCTGCCGACCTTGGAGCCGCCGAAGATGCCGCCGAAGAAGGCGTAGAACATCAGCGGCAGCACCAGGGAGAAGACCACGAACGCCGGCTGGCGCCGGAAGCCGAGCAGGTTGCCGCGCACCTGGGCCCAGATCACGCCCGGCAGGGCGGCCACGGGCCGGACGCCGGTCGCCGCCACCGCGCTCAAGGCGCCACCTCCGCCTCGGTCCGCCCCGCCCCGGTGTGGGAGGTGAGGGCAAGGAAGGCCTCCTCCAGGTCCGCGCCCCCGACCTCGAGATCGCGGATCTCCAGTGAGCGCGTGAACAGGGCTCTCAGGACCGCCTCCGGCTCATGGGTCAGGATCCGGGTTCGCGCGCCGTTCGACTCCCACGACGTGATCGGCAGGCCTTCAAGGTCGCCGTCCTTGAGAATTCGGTCTGACGCGAAGCTCACGCGCTTGCCGCCCACGCGGGACTTGATCTGCGCCGGCGGGGCGTCCGCCACGACCTTGCCGCGGTCGACGACCACGATCCGGTGCGCGAGCTCGTCGGCCTCGTCCAGGTAGTGGGTGGTGAGGATGATGGTCTTGCCCTGGTCGGCGAACTCGCCGATCGACTGCAGGAAGGTGCGCCGCGACTCCACGTCCATCCCCACGGTGGGCTCATCCAGGAACACGACATCCGGGTCGCCACACACGGCCAGAGCGTAGTAGAGGCGCTGGCGCTGGCCGCCGGAGAGCTTGGAGGCCTGCATCTGCGCCTGCTCCTGCAGGCCCGCCAGCTCCAGAGCTCGGGCCACGGACATTGGCTGCGGGTAGTAGGCGCGGAAGAGCTGCACCAGCTCGATCACGAGCAAAGCGTCGTTCAGGCCCGATTCCTGAAGCATGACGCCGCAGCTGCTGCGCGCCCGCCGGTCGACTGGATCGAGGCCGAAGAGCCGGGCGCTACCGGCCGTGGGCTGGCGCATGCCCAGCATGATGGCGATGGCCGTGGTCTTGCCGGCGCCGTTGGGCCCGAGCATGGCCAGAACCTCGCCCTGCTCGATGGCGAGGTCGATGCCGGCCAATGCCTCCACCGCCCCAAAGCGTTTGTGCACTCCGCTCAGCTCGACGACGGTGGTCATGCCTCTGAGGCTACCCATGCGGCCATTGCAGTGGAAGTCACAGCCGCCACCTGCTGCGCGTGACACCGGTCACCCCGAATCGAGGCCACCCGTCACTTCCCATCAACTGCCTCCGCGCACTACGCTCGCGATTGAATGCAGATGTCTGCGTCTAGCTGCCCCCCTTGGTGGCATCGGCTGCTGGGCCTGTTCTGGATCGTCTTCCTGGTCTTTCCGATCTACTTCTTCTATTCGCGGCCGCACCCGCTGCCGGTGGCGCTGCTCGCCGGGGGCCTGCTAGCTGCTCTGACTGCCGTTTACATCTGGTTCTACGGCGTCGGTCCGATGCGCTCAGAGGACTGGCCGGATGGCGTCTGGGGTTGGGCCTGCGTCGCTGCCCTGACGGTCATCAGCGTCGTGTTGGGCGTGATCGACCTGGAGCACCTCGGCACTTACGGCTTCACCTACGCGCTGATCATGGCCGCCTTCGCGTTCGAGTGGCGCCGGGCGCTGCTCGTCATCTTGGCCATAATCGCGATCGACTCCGCCCAGTCCCTGCTTCTGGGCGCGCCCCCGCCCACGGTGGCCCTGATCGCTGGGATCGCCTTGGTCTACGGCGCCTGGTTCGTCGGCATGTCCCGGATGCTGCGCAGCAACCGCGAGATGGCGCGCGCCCGGGACGACCGAGCGCGCCTGGCCGTCAGCGAGGAGCGCTTGCGCTTCGCTCGCGACCTCCATGATCTGCTGGGCCACAGCCTGACCCAGATCGTGCTCAAGGCCGAGCTCGCCGGGCGGCTGGCCGAGACCGCTCCGCAGCGCGCGGCGGAGGAGATCGCGGACATCGAGCGTGCGGCCCGGGTAGCGCTGCACGAGGTCCGGGACGCGGTCAGCGGCTACCGCCAGCCGAGCTTGGAGCAGCAGCTCGTCAGCGCCCGGGCGATGCTGGCGGCTGCCGGCATCGAAGCCGAGGTGCATCCCCTCGCCGGGCCTCTGCCGGCCGCTGTCGACGCTACCCTGGCCTGGGCTTTGCGCGAGGGCGTGACCAACGCCGTCCGGCATAGCGGCGCTCGCCGGGTCCGCATCGGCCTGCGCCGCGAGTCCGGCCGGGCGCTGCTCGAGGTCAGCGACGACGGCCGGGGCCCGGGCCCCGCCGGAGTCGCCCCGGGCAACGGGCTGCGGGGCCTGGGCGAGCGCGTGCGGGCCCGGAGCGGCACGCTCGCCGTGGGTCCGAGTTCGGGCGGAGGCTTCACGTTGGAGGTGGCCGTGCCCCTGGAGGCGGCCGTGGAGGCGCTGGCCGCTCCGTGATCCGGGTCCTTCTGGCCGAGGACCAGGACATGGTCCGCGGCGCCCTCGCCGCCCTGCTCACGCTCGAGGCGGACATCGAGGTCGTGGCCGAGGTCGGTCGCGGTGACCAGGTGCTGGCGACCGCGCTCGAGACCCGACCCGAAGTCGCCCTCCTCGACATCGAGATGCCCGGCGCTGACGGCATCAGCGTCGCCGCCGCCCTCCGCCAGGACCTGCCCGGGTGTCGGGTGTTGATGCTCACCACGTTCGGGCGCCCCGGCTACCTCCGCCGCGCCATGGCCGCCGGAGCCAGCGGCTTCATGCTCAAGGACGCGCCGGCGGCCGAGCTGGCGGTGGCCGTGCGCCGCACCGCCGCCGGGGAGCGAGTGCTGGACCCGGAGCTCGCGGCCCAGGCCCTGGAGGCGGGGGACAGCCCGCTTTCGGTTCGGGAGACCGAGGTCCTCGCGGCCGCCGCCGACGGGTCGGGACTGGCCGACGTCGCTCGACGCCTCTTCCTGTCAGAGGGCACCGTGCGCAACCACCTCTCGGCGGCCATCCAGAAGCTGGACGCCCGCAATCGGATGGAGGCAATCCTCATCGCCCGCGAAAAGGGCTGGATGTGACGGGTAAGGGGAGGCAGGCCTCCCCTTCCAGAACCCCACCGACGGCGCTCGCGCGCGCCTGGCGTTGCGATCGTTGAGGGTTTGTCTCCCCACCGCCCGGCGGAGCCGGGCTCTGCCTGCGGGTGCAAGGGGAGGCAGGCCTCCCCTTCCAGAACCCCACCGACGACGCTCGCGCGCGCCTGGCGTTGCGATCGTTGAGGGTTTGTCTCTCCCCACCGCCCGGCGGAGCCGGGCTCTGCCTGCGGGTGCAAGGGGAGGCAGGCCTCCCCTTTCGGAACCCCACCGACGGCGCTCGCGCGCGCCTGGCGTTGCGATCGTTGAGGGTTTGTCTCCCCACCGCCCGGCGGAGCCGGGCTCTGCCTGCGGGTGCAAGGGGAGGCAG
>JALYZG010000174.1 GCA_030948965.1 Candidatus Dormiibacterota bacterium
CAGCTTGACGGCCGTTGTCTTTCCGGCACCATTCGGTCCCAGGAATCCGAATACCTCGGCCCGGCGGACGCTCATCGTCAGCCCGCTGAGCGCGACCGTCTTGCCGTATCGCTTGGCAAGGTCCTGCGTATGGACAGCAAGAGAGGCGGCATCGGCCGCCTCCATCGGATGTAGATCGATGCGATCAGTGGAGGGACGTTGCAATGGCGAGCACCTGGTCGGGAGTCAACTGACCTCCGACGGCGTAGATTACGCCATTCTTCACCCAGACCACTCCGGCCCCCAGGACCGCCTTGATCAGCACTGCCGGCGTTCCATTGACCTGCACGGACTCCGTCGTCGCCAGCCCCTTAGGGATTGGGATCGGCAGTGTCGTGCTCGGGTCCTTGATCGCCCTGACCTGCGCCGCGATCTCAGGCGGCACCCCCGGTTGGGAGAGCAGGTAGTCCTCGAGCTGCGCGGCGCTCGCTCCGCTCGAGTCGACCGTCGGGACTCGGGTTTGCGCAATCACGAGCGTCGGCACGTTCATCCCGGTTGTGGCAGAGATGCCCCACACCTCGAGCAGCCCCGGGCCGCCGTTGACCACCAGGGTGCTGCCGTCGATGTTGGACGGCATCGGGCTGACGTGCACACCTGCCTTCGCGGCCGACGCCTGCAGGCGTTTCGCGTCAAAGGTCAGTGATCCGGTCGCACGTGACACCACGCCGTAGCTCACCGGGCCAGAAACGCCCTTCGGCAGTGCGGCCGGCATCAAGACGGGCAGTCCCGACTGCGTTTGGGCGGCCACGGCATCGGCGAGTTGTTGCAGCTTGGGCGGCTCCGGTTGCCACTTCAACTGCCCATAGTCGAGTGGGGCGCTCGCCTGGGCGAAGTCAGAGGGTGAGACCTGCACCGTGGCGAGCTGAGTGGGCTCGAAAATCCGGACGAGATTCTGCGCAACGCCCGAGACTCCCACACCCGCGAGCAGGAGAGCCGCCAGCAGCACGGCGATCGCGGGCGTCGCCATCGGCCGCCAGCGAGGCGAGCTCCGATCCAGCCAGCGCTCGTACCAGCGCGGCGGCCTTGCCGTCTCCTCTCGCTTGATGCGCGCCCGCACCGCCACCAGGGCCGCCCGGGCTTGGGGTTCGAAGCCCGGCACGCTCAGCATCGCTGTCGTCGCCCGAGCGGTATTCGCAATCGACTCGAAGCGCGCCTTGCATTCGACGCAGCCGTCAAAGTGTGCCTGGTCGACCGCCGTCAGCGCCAGCGGTTCGTCGTAGATTCGTCGCAGCGTTCCATCATTCAGGTGTCGCACGGTTTACCTCCTTGCGCAGGGCATCCTCCGCCCGGCGCAGCAGCGTTCCTACATTTCCGACCTTCATCCCGCCCATTGCGGTCGCGACCTCGGCGTAGCTCAATCCGCTGTGTCGCAGCATCAACAGTGCGGCCGTCCGCTGCGGCAACCGGCTCAACGCCCGCCGCACCTCGCGCCGTTGCTCGGCCTCCTCCACCAGCCGCTCCGGGCTGGCAGCGGGCGTTTGCGCGGGATCGAGGGCATGGGCGGTCTCGCGCTGCGCCCGGCGCCGGTCACCGCGAATCACGTTGAGCGCCGAATGGACGGCGGCGGAATGCAGCCACCCGGAGGCCCGCTCGGAGTCGGGGGAGTGACTCCGGTGGAACTTGAGGAAGACCTCCTGGGCAACATCCTCGGCCGCCGGCCGATCGGCCAGCACCCGGTAGGCGATGGCTACCACCTTCGGATATTCCTGCAGGAACAGCCGTTCGAAGGGATCGGACACGCGCTGATTAACGGCGCCCACCGGGGCCCGGGTTACGGTAGGCCGCCATGCTTCCATCTGCAGCATCTAGAAGAGAAGCACCATGGCCGGGCCCGATGTGACAGCCGGGCCCTCCGCCCGGTGTCAAATCTCCGCCCCGAAGTCGTATTTGTATACGGAAGCCACTGGCCTGTTGGCCTTCCCACTACCACTCTGGCCCGCCTGCTACATGTGATCGCGAGCTTAAGAAAATGTGTGGGAGCGTGTATACAATGATTTGGGATGGGTGAGCGGCCACCCGCCGGGTGGCAGGGCGAGCGCGCGGGAGTTGCGGGGTGATCGAACGCGCCCGGCGATCGGTCAGCGGCACGGGCGAGCTGACGCTGCTCTTTGTCTCGGCCCTCCGCGGCGCGGTCCGCCGCCCCTTCTACTGGAAAGAGTTCTTCGACCAGTGCCGCTTCATCCTGACCGCCAACTTCATTCCGCTCCTGCTCACCGGCGTGGGCTGGGGCATCATCGTTTCGCTCGAGGCCGGCCACTTCTTCAGGGCGGCCAGCAGCGAGTACCGGCTGGGCGGCTTCACTGTGATGGCCAACATCCGGGAATTCTCGCCCGTCGCGACCGGGCTGATGATTGCGGCCGTCAGCGGCACCGCCATCGTCGCCGACCTCGGCGCCCGTCAGGTCCGGCAAGAGCTCGAGGCCCTGAGCGTGATGGGCCTCTCCAACGTGCTGTTCATCGTGGTCCCTCGCGCCCTCGCGCTGATGGTGATGACGGCGCTCTACAACGTGCCGATGATGGTCTTTACCACCCTGTCGGGCTTTTTCATCGCGGTAACGGTGGTCGGTGTCAACCCGGGCGCCTTCCTGGCGAGCTTCTTCACGCAGGGCACGCTGGTCGACCTCTTCGGTGGCGAAATCAAGTGCATCCTCTTCGGCGCGCTGGTCGCCGCCATCTGCATATATAAAGGTATAAGCGCCAAAGGCGGCGCCGAGGGCGTCGCCCGAGCGGTGCACTCCGGCGTCGTCTGGTGTTTCGTCGGCATCCAAGCGCTCGAGTACCTCTACACCCCGACCGTTCTGGCCCTCTTCCACAACCAGAACGTGCTGCGCTGATGGACACCACGACGGTTCGGCCGCCCGCCCAGCAGTTCGGCCCCGTCCCGCGCCGCTTCTGGGCCCCCGGGCTCGATCTCTTCGATGTCCTGGGCCGGATCGTTCTCTTTTCGGTGATCGCCCTCCGTGCCCTCCCGCGAGCGCTGCACTACCGAAGGGAGATCTGGTGGTACGCGGCTTTTCTCGCCATCGGTTCCACACCGGTGGCGCTGGTCATGACCTACTTCAGCGGCTCGGAATGCTCGGTCGAGGCCTACTACTCGCTGCATCAGCTGGGCGGGGCGGAGAGCCTGGCCGGGGTGTTCAACGCCCTTTGTGACATGCGCGAAATCACCCCACTCTTCTTCGGTTTCGCGATCGGCGCCAAGGTCGGCTGCGGGCTGGTGGCGGAGCTGGGCACGATGCGGATCAACGAAGAGATCGACGCGCTGGAGACGATGGGCGTCCCCTCCGTCCCCTTCCTGGTGACTACGCGCATGGTGGCGGCCTTGCTCGTCCTTCCCCTGATGTACGTTCTCGCCCTGGGTACCAGCTTCTTCGCCAGCTGGGTGGTGCAGCGCTTTCAGATTGGCCTCGTGTCGAACGGCGTCTACTTCTCGTACTTCTGGCGGTTCACCAATCTCACCGACTTTGGCTACTCGATGATCAAGGCCGTGGTCTTCGCCTTTCTCGTCATCTGTGTCGGGGTCTACTACGGGTACCACGTCACAGGCGGCGCCGTCGGTATCGGGCGGGCGGTCGCCAAGACGATGGCGATCAGCCTGGTGATGATCGTCGTCGTCAACGCCATCCTCACCCAGATCTTCTGGGGCGTCAATCCGAATCTCCCGATCCCGTCATGAAAACCAAGCAAGCCTCGAGCCGGAACGGCGAGAGCATGATCGAGGTCGAGGACCTCCACAAGGCCTTCGAGGGAAACAGAGTGCTCGATGGCGTCACCTGCCAGATCCCGGCCGGGAAGATCACGGTCGTGATGGGGCCTTCCGGCACGGGCAAGAGCGTGCTCCTGCGGCATGTGGTCGGCCTGCTCTATCCGGACCAGGGCGATGTCCGGGTGGCCGGCAAGAGCGTGCCCAGCCTCGATGAGGATGAACTGCTCGAGCTCCGACGCAATGTGGGGATGCTCTTCCAGGACGGCGCGCTCTTCAGCTCGATGAATCT
>JALYZG010000186.1 GCA_030948965.1 Candidatus Dormiibacterota bacterium
CGACAACGACCTCGTGTTCAAGGCGCTCGCCGACCCGACGCGGCGATTCCTGCTGGACCGGCTCTTCGAGCGTGACGGCCGCACGCTCACCGAGCTCGAATCCCAGCTGGAGATGACCCGCTTCGGCGTCATGAAGCACCTGCGCCAGCTGGAGAACGCGGGGCTCGTCGTCGCCCGAAAGTCGGGCCGGGAGAAGCTGCACTTTCTGAACCCGGTGCCGATCCGGCTGATCCACGACCGGTGGATCGACAAGTACACGGAGCGCCAGGTTTCGGCGCTCATCGATCTCAAAGCGGAATTGGAGAACGAAGCATGAACACAGCGACCGAGACCTCAACCACCACCCAGGTCTACAAGGTCTACATCAAGGCCACCCCCGAGGCGATCTGGGACGCGATCACCAAGCCCGAGTGGACCGAACGCTACGGCTACACCGGGCTGGTCAACTACGACCTGCGCCCGGGCGGTGCGTACCGGGTGCGCGCCACCGAGCCGTTCAAGGCTGCGAGCGCCGCCCAAGGTTACGCGGTGCCCGACGTGGTCATCGAAGGCGAGGTGCTGGAAGCGGACCCACCGCGCAGGCTCGTCACGACCTTCCGGATGCTCATGGACCCGGACACTGCGGCGGAGCCGGCCACCCGCGTCATTCATGAGATCAAGCAGGGTCAGAACGGGGTCTGCGCGCTGACCCTCACGCATGAGCTGCAAGGCGCGCCGCACCTGGCGGCCATCCTGGGCGGGACGCTCGAGAGCCAGGGCGCCGGGGGAGGCTATGCGTGGGTGCTCAGCGATCTCAAGACCCTGCTCGAAACCGGCAAGTCCTTCGCGGGCTGAGCCGGGTCACGTACCGGTGGAGGCCCTGTCAGGCTGAGCCTCCACCGGCTTCCACTCCGATGTCAGTCAGGGCGCCGGGCCTGGGACTGTGTTATCGGCGCCCAGCTGGCGGCGATGGCGATCGTTCTCCGGGTGCAGCAGCCGGTGATGGCGGTCACAGTAGAGGCTGAGATTGTCCAGGTCAGTCAATCCGCCGTCCGCCCAGTGGCGCCGATGGTGCGGCTGACAGTACTGGGCCGGCACCTCGCAGCCCGGCGACTGGCAGGCGCGGTCGCGCAGATTGACTGCCCGGCGCAGGCGCGTCGGGGTGGACCGGGAGCGGCGTCCGACGTGCACGACGTCACCGGCCGGGCCGACAAGGACCGGCGTGACCGAGGCGTCACAGCCGATGCGCCGAGCGCTGTCGCCCGTCACCAGAGCGCCCCAGTCCAGCTCGGCCAGCGCCGAGCCCGGCTCCAGGCGCAGGGTCGAGAGCTGGGCCACCACGGTCAGATGGGGTTTTTCGCCGCCACGCTCAGGCAGGTCGCCCGCCGCCAGCCGGTCCCCGGCCAGCTCGACCAGGGCGTCGGCCCGGCGATGGTCGGGGCTGCGCTCGTCGCCGGCCGAGCGCGGCTTGAGGAGGCCCTGGAGCGCGGTCTTCAGGGTCGTGCCGCCTTCCGCGTCCAGCTCGCCGTCGAGCCGGTAGCCGCCGCTCCAGGTCTGGCGCAGCCGGAACCAGCGGCCGCGGTGAAGCTCAGCCTCCGCCTCCACACCGGCGGCCTGGTCGGCCTCGTAGCGCAGGCGCCACCACTCGCTGTGCAGCTCCTGCGGATCCATCCGCCGCGCCGCCGCCAGCAGCTCCGATTCCGTCTCGAAGGCCCCGAGGGAGGTCTTCGGCGCCTCCTCCACCGCCCGGCAGATGACGGCCACCTGCTGGGAGGTGACCTCACCCCGCCGGAATGCGCCCGCGGTGGCCGGCATCTGCGTCAGCTGCCGCGCCGTCCGGACCTGCGCGTGAGCCGCGCTGGAGGTGAGGTGAAGGGCGTCCTGCAGCCACTGCGTGCACGGCTGGAGGGCGTCCGGCCCGCCCTCCTGCTCGCCACGGTCCAGCGCCGCCAGCCAGCGTGCGCTCATCGCCTCCAGCTCGGTGCGGACCCGGGCCAACCAGCGCAGGTCGGCACGAAGGGTGTTCAGATTCAGGCCTCCAGGTCCGTCTTCATCGATCATGACGAGGCCCTGCTCGATAGCGGAGAAGGGCGGGTGTACATACACTCCCGAACTGGGAAGGTTCGACTCCTGCCACATTGCAGAACACATGTTCGTATTTTATCACGTCAGTGACGGGTGTCAATAGATGGCGCTGTGAATGGACCCAGACGACACGCACTGCGCACTGGTAACAGGCGACCCCCTCCCAACCCTCCCCGCAAGCTTGGGGGCTTCTCCCGTCTCCATGACGCGATAGGGTTGGCCGAGTGGCAATTCAGATAGGGATCGATGTCGGCACCACCTCCGTCAAGGGCCTGGCGGTGTCGCCCTCGGGAGAGGTGGTGGCGCGGGCGCAGGCCGGTTATCCGCTCTCATCTCCTCACCCCGGCTGGTCCGAGCAGGACCCCGAGAACTGGTGGCGGGCGGCGGAGGCGGTGCTGGCCGAGCTGACGCAAGCCCAATCCGAGGTCGCTGGTATCGGCCTCTCCGGGCAGATGCACGGGCTGGTCTGCCTGGACGCCGCCGACCATGTCCTGCGCCCGGCCATCCTCTGGAACGACCAGCGCACCGCCCAGGAGTGCGCCGAACTGGAGGCGCGGGTGGGGCTCGAGCGGCTCATCAGCTTGACAGGGAATCGCGCCCTGACCGGCTACACCGCGCCCAAGCTGCTCTGGCTTAGGCGCCACGAGCCGCACGTCTACGAACAGATCGCGCACATCCTGCTGCCCAAGGACTATGTGCGCCTTCGACTCACCGGTGAGCGGGCGATCGACGTGGCGGACGCCTCGGGCACGCTGCTCTTCGACGTCGCCAGGCGGCGCTGGAGCGAAGAGGTCGCCGCCGCCCTGAGCATCCCCGACACCTGGCTGCCGCGCGCCCTCGAGTCGCCCGAGGTCAGCGGCCGCACCCGCAACGGCGTGCCGGTGGCCGCCGGCGCCGGCGACCAGGCGGCGGCTGCGCTCGGGATCGGGGTCGATCGCCCGGGGCCGCTCTCGGTCGTGCTGGGCACGTCGGGCGTCGTGTTCGCCGCGCTTCCGGGCTTTGCCGCCGATCCGGAGGCCCGTCTCCAGTCCTTCTGCCACGCCGTTCCCGGGGGCTGGCATGCGATGGGGGTGACGCTTTCGGCGGCGGGCTCCCTGCAGTGGTTCCGGGACACGCTCGCGCCGGGCGTGCCGTTCCCCGAGCTGGAGCAGGAGGCGAAACGCTGGCAGCCTGGCTGCGAGGGACTGACCTTTCTCCCCTACCTGACCGGTGAGCGAAGCCCGTACGCCGATCCCCTGGCCCGCGGCGCCTTCGTGGGGCTCGCGTCACGACACGATCGCGGGGCGCTGACCCGGGCATTGATGGAGGGCGTGGCCTACGGCCTGCGCGACTCGCTCGACCTTCTGGCCAACCTCGGCGTCCGCGCCACTACGGGCCGCCTCACCGGAGGCGGCGCCCGGAGCCGGCTCTGGTCAGAGGTGCTGGCGGCGGTGCTGGGAGTGCCCCTGGAGCTGACGGCGGTCGAAGAGGGCTCCGCCTACGGGGCCGCAATCCTAGGTGGGGTGGCGGGTGGGCTCTACGCCACGGTGGGTCAGGCCGTGGATGCGACCGTTCGCGTGCGCTCCACCGTCGAGCCGGACCGGGACTGGATGGCTCGGTACGCTGAGGGTCACGAGCGGTTCAGAACCCTCTATCCCGCTCTGAGCCCTTACTTCCAGGAGGCCGGCCGCGATGGCCCCGAATGAGGTCTTCGATCACAAATGGCTCCCGAGACAGACGCGATCGCGCCAAGAGGTGAGCGGCATGGCGCCTACTGACGTTCGGGTGCTATGGAACGCCAGCATCATCGATGTTCGCAATCGCCGGCCGCAGTATCGAATGTGTATATGGGTGCGCGATGGGATAATCGACGAGGTTCGCGAGGCCAGCGAACCCGCCCTCCCGGATGGAGCAATTGATCTGCATGGGCGATTTGTCATGCCCGGTTTGATCGACGCGCATATTCATCTGCTCGATGACCCGGCGATGTTGGGTGACCTCGCAGCACCGACGCCGCTCAAGGGCGAGGAGCCGCGTGCTCGGGAGCTGGTTTACTTCGTCCTGGCCAACGCAGCGCGAGCCTTCTTGCGTTTCGGAATCACAACGATCCGCGACGTTGGGTGCCACGATGACAACGCCATCGTGCTTCGCGAAGCCATCCGGCTGGGCCTCACCGAAGGACCCAGGGTGCTGGCTTGCGGTCGAATCCTCTCGGCCACCGCTCCCGGCGGGCGGCTGTTCCACTCGATGTACGAGGAGGCCGACGGACCGTGGGAGATGCGGCGATGCGTGCGCAACCAACTCCGTCGCGGCGCTGACTACATCAAGGTGATGGCCGGCGGAGCGCGGTCAGTCCTTCGCGAGAATCCGGAGCCGGCCCAGCTCACGAGAGAGGAGATGGATGCGGTGGTGGACGAATCCCATCGGTTGGGCCTCCGAGTTGCGGCTCACGCCGAGGGACTTGGCGCTGTGCGCTCCGCGGTCGAGGCCGGTGTCGACACCGTTGAACATGGCCTCTCCCTGCACCGCGACCCCCTGCTGCTCGAGCAGATGGCGCGGCGGGGCACCGTCCTCGTCCCGACCCTTTCCACATTCCACGACGTGGGAGAACGGTTCGCGGAACGCTGGCAGCCAAGCCTCGTGCAGCAAGCCAAGCGGCAGCAAGAGGAAGCGCACCTCACGCTGAACGCCGCGCGCGAGGCCGGAGTGACACTCGCAATGGGGTTCGACAGCGGGCCTCCGGGCGCCGACGCGCTGGAACTGGTCCGCATGGTCGAGGGCGGACTCACGCCCCACGAGGGGATAGCCGCGGCCACGGCCGGCTCAGCGAGCGCACTCGGACTGCTTGACGTCGGCACGATCGAGCCTGGGAGGACCGCTGACCTGGTGGTTCTGAACGGCGACCCTTTGGAGGACGTGGCCAGGCTGACACGTGCTGAGGAATTCTGGATTGTGGTGAGGGAGGGGCGGGTGGTCGCCGGGCAGGCACTCGAGAATGGCGATCTTTTAGGGATGCCGCCTCGCAGTCCGGGAATTGGTCAACCCGCCAGAACGGTCACCCCATAGGCGGCGATGCGGGCATCTCGGGTGACGATGGTGAGGCCCTCTGCGATCGCCTGCGCGACCAGCATTCGGTCAAAGGGGTCGGCATGGTGCGGCGGCAGCCGGCCCGCAGCCAACGCATGCGCGATCGTGATCGGCAGGCCAAGAAAGCGGTGGTGTTCGAGCTGCGCGGCGAGGTCGTCCGGAGCCTGGAGCTTCCCCAGCGCCTTCTTGATCGCGATCTCCCAAGCTGAGGCGGCGCTGACCGAGACCTCGGCGTCGCCACTGGCGATCGCTCGCCGGGCTTCAACGTCGAGGCTGGGGTCGTCTGCGAGCCACCAGAGCAAGACGTGGGTGTCCAGCAGCAGCCTCATTCCGCCTCGCCGGTGAAGGTCGCCCGGACCTCCGCCGGAAGGTCGTCGAAGTCGGACGCGATCTCGACTCGTCCGGTCCAGCCGCCGGGCAGTCTCGGCTCTCCGGGCCGTCCGTACCCGGTGAGCCTGGCCACCGGCTTGCCTGCCTTGCCGATGATGACCTCCTCGCCGCGCTGAACCCGCTCGATGAGCTCTGAGAATCGGGTTTTGGCCTCGTGGATGTTGACTTGCACTGGACTTAGTCTAGTCTAGTCCGATCACCGCATGACCCAGCCGCCGTCCACCACCAGCGTCTGCCCGGAGATGAAGGAGCTGCGGTCCGAGCAGAGAAAGGCCACCGCGTCGGCGACGTCCTCGGGCCGGCCCCGCCGCTTCAGCGACTGCTGCTCGAGGACCCAGCGCGAGTAGCCCTCCGGGTCCGGATGGATCGTCTCGGCGGCGGTCGGGAACGCACCGGGAGCAATCGCGTTGACACGGATGCCGAAGGGTCCCAGCTCCCGCGCCAGCGTCCGGGTCAGGCCGACAACGGCCGCTTTGGAGGACACGTACGCGGCCAGCTCGGGGAAGCCCAGCATCCAGACGATCGAGGATACGCTCACGATCGCACCGCCGCCGCGGGCCGCCATCTGCGCGCGCACCGCGCGGGCGCAGAGCCAGCAGCCGCGCACGTTGACCGCGAAGAGGCGGTCCCAGTCCGCTTCGGCGATCTCGTGCCAGGCTGTCCGCTCCGGCACCACGGCCGCGTTGTTGACGAGCGCGTCCGCCCCTCCCAGCTCCGCCGCGGCCGCGGCCAAGCGCGCCACCGAATCGGCGTCAGACACATCGCAGGGCACGACCACCGCCCGCCCCCCTGCAGCCAAGACCAGCGCCGCCGTCTCCTCCAAGCCATCTGGCTGGAGACCCGCGACCACGACCGTCGCGCCCGACGTGCCCAGGCCGAGCGCTGTCGCCCGGCCCAGCCCGGTGGCGGCGCCGGTGACCACCGCCACCCGAACGGCTATATGGCCACCTCGCGCGAGCGCACGGACTCCCGGTGACCGCCGGCGGCCGATCGGAGGATGGCGTCACAAACCTCCGACGCGCGGTAGCCGTCCTCGAAGGTCGCGCCGTGGGGGCCGACCGGCCCGCCGTCGGCGATCGCCCGCAGCAGGTGGTGGAGCTCGTGCACGAAGGTATGTTCCCAGCCGATCATGTGCCCGTGCGGCCACCACCACTCCCAGAAGGGGTGGTCGGCCTCGGACACCAGCACCGTCCGGAAGCCCTGGGCTTGCGGACCTGGGCGCGAGCCTGCCAAGTGGACCTGGAGCTCGTTCAGCCGCTCGAGCTCGAAACCGATCGAACCCTTGGAGCCGTTGATCTCGAAGCTCATCGCGTTCTTCCGCCCGAGGCAGAAGCGGGAGGCCTCGATCGTCCCGACCGCGCCGCCCGCAAAGCCGATAACAGCCTCGACCGCGTCATCCACGTCGACCGAGCCGCCGGGTCGGTCCTCGATGAACGTGCGCGTCGCGCCCTGCACCGACTCGATCTCACCGACCAGGTAGCGGGCAAGGTCGATCACGTGGGCGCCGAGGTCGCCGAGCGCGCCTGAGCCGGCGAGGGCACGGTCGAGCCGCCAGACCTTGGCGAAGCCGGGGTCGGTGATCCACTCCTGCAGGTAGCGCCCGCGGAAGTGGTAGATCTCGCCCAGCTCGCCCGCCTCCAACATCTCCCGCGCCAGCCGGACGGCGGGGACGAAGCGATAGTTGAAGCCGCACATGTGCTTGACGCCGGCCGCATTGGCCGCGCGCCAGATGCGGTGGCTCTCGGCCGCGTCACGCCCCAGCGGCTTCTCGCAGATCACGTGCTTGCCCGCCTCGACGGCGGCGATCGTGGGCTCGGCGTGGAGGTCGTTGGGGGCGCCGTTGTCAAAGAGCTGAATCCGATCGTCGGCCACCAGTGATCGCCAGTCGGTGACATGGCCGCCGTAGCCGAAGCGCCGCGCCGCCTCGGCCACCGCCGCCTCGTTGCGGCCGCAGATCGCCACCAGGTCGGGCATCAACGGCGGCGGCCAGGTCATCATCGAGAGCGCCCGGTAGGCGGACGAGTGGGCCTTGCCCATGAACGCGTAGCCGAGCATGCCGATCCCGATCCGGCCGATCTCGCCACCGGTGCCGGCGGGGGCGCCCATAGTCGTGAATCCGACCTGCGGTTCGTCGCCCACGGCTCAGCGACCCCGCTGGAAGGCGGCGTCGAAGGCCAGGCCCGAGGGCTTGAAATCGGTCCGGCGCACGTGGGCGAGCGCGTCCGGCGCGCCCCACTCGCGGTCCATGCCGGAGTCCTCCCACTCGATCGAGAGCGGGCCCTCGTAGCCGATCCGGTTGAGCGCCCGGATCAGCGCCTCCAGGTCGACGTCGCCGTGGCCGGGGGAGACGAACGTCCAGCCCCGCTCGTTTTCGCCGAAGTCGAGGTGCGAGCCGAGGATCGAGCGCCGCCCATCCAGCGTCTTCTTGGAGTCCTTGACGTGGACGTGGTAGATGCGGTCCGCAAACTCCTCCACGAAGGCGGCCGAATCCAGGAACTGGTGGGCGAAGTGGCTGGGGTCGAAGTTGATGCCGAAGCCCGGCCGCCGCCCGATCGCGTCGAGCGCCTTGCGGGTGGTCACGAAGTCGTAGGCAATCTCGGTCGGGTGGACCTCGAGGCCGAAGCGGACGCCCTCCTGGTCGAAGACGTCGATGATCGGGTTCCAGCGCTCGGCGAAGTCCTGGTAGCCGCGCTCGATCTCAGCGAAGTCGTTGGGTGGAAAGGAGTAGAGCTGGTGCCACACCGACGAGCCGGTGAACCCGTTGACCTGCGTAACGCCCAGCTGCACCGCGGCCCGAGCGGTGTCCTTGACCCGCTCCGCCGCTCGGCGCCGGACGCCCTCGGCGTCACCGTCCCCCCAGATCTCAGGCGGCAGTACGGCGCGGTGGCGGGTGTCGATCGGGTCGCAGACGCACTGCCCGACCAGGTGGTTGGCGATGGCGAAGCAGCCGAGCCCGTGGCGCTTCAGGATCTCCAGTTGCCCGGCCGCGTAGCCGGGCTCGGCGAGCGCGCGGTCGACCTCGAAGTGGTCGCCCCAGCAGGCCAGCTCCAGGCCGTCGAAGCCCCAGGTTGCGGCCTTGGCGGCCAGCTCCTCCAGGGGCAGGTCGGCCCACTGGCCGGTGAAGAGGGTCACGGGACGTCCCATCGAAAAGCACCTCCCTGGTGAGCGGAGAACAAATGAACGGCAGCCGCGCTCACGCGCCGCGGCGAACGGCGGCCTCGGCTATGACCAGGTTCACGCCTGCCTCGCGGTAGCTCGCCACGAGGTCCGGCGGCGCCCCCTCGTCGACGATGACCTGGTCGGGCTCCTGGGCGCCGAAGATCGTCAGCAGCGAGTCGCGTCCCATCTTGCTGTGATCGATCAGCGCGACCAGGCGCTGGGACACGGCGCGAGTGGCGCTCAGCGTCCCGGCCAGCGACTGCCGGGTCGTGGTGAGGCCCCGCTCCAGCGTCAGGCCGGCGGCGGATACGAAAGCGACGTCGAAGTTCAGCCGGCTCAAGAACTCCTCGGTCCAGCCGCCGCTGATCATGCGCATCACCTGGTCGACCTCCCCCGGGGTCACGATCAGGTGGATCGCGCCCTGCTGCAGCTCGTTGGCGATCGCGGGCGAGTTGGTCACTACGGTGAGGGTCTTGGGCGGCCGCCGCTCCAGGCGCTGGGCCAGAGCCAGGCTGCTGGTCGAGTGATCGATGAAGATAGTGGCACCGTCGGGCACCTCCCGCAGCGCCCGGGCGGCGATGAGCTGCTTGGCGGCCTGGTTCTGGCGCAGCCGCTTCATGAAGTCGGTCTCGACCTGGTGGCTCTCGCCCTCGATCGAACGCGCACCCCCGTGGATGCGGGTGAGGACGCCCTCGCGGGCGAGCGCTTCCAGGTCGCGGTGGGCGGTGACCGGGGAGATGGCGAAGTCCCGCGCGAGCTCGTTGATCGAGGCGCCGCCATTGCGCTGGATCCGACCCAGGATCTGGCGTCGACGCACCTCCGCCGGCAGCTGCTCCGACACTCGGACCCGCCCCTACACCCGGTCCTCGAAGGCCCGGCGCTTGATCTCCACCGGCAGGGAGCGGAACTCTGCGATCGCCTCCGCCAGGTGGCGGGCGAAGCGATCGAGGGCCTCGGTTCCCTTCTCCGGCGTGGCGCGGAAAGGGTTGCCGATGACGCCCGAATCGGTGAACTCGCCGTGATCCATGGGGAAGGTGAAGTACTGATAGCCGCGGAACTCCACGTCCGGGGCGCCGTCGGCTTTGCCGAAGCCCGCCGGCAGCCAGCGGGGCGCGTGCGCGCGCGTGTCCACCGCCCGCTCCATCCGCACCAGTGCTGCGTCATGGGCCATGACCTGGGAGGTCTCGAGCTCGCTCGCGTGCCAGCCCGGGGTCTCCTCGGGCGGGTTCTCGAGCACGTCCTTCAGCATCCCGATGTACCGCTCGGCGTAGGGCTTGTAGAAGGCGACCATCGCTCCGGTCTCGTAGCGAATGCGCCGCAGCACCGGGTCGATCACCTTTGCGTTGGAGCCGTGGCCGTTGACGAAGATCAGCTTGTTCCAGCCGTGGTGGATCAGGCTGCGGGCGATGTCGTACAGGACCTCGCTCCAGGTGCTGGCGCGCAACGTGATCGTCCCGGTCCCGGTCTTCGGATCGCGCAGGTGCTGCGGTGAGTAGCCGGCCCAGAGCGGCGGCGCGTAGGGCACGTCGGCCAGCTCCGCTGCCCGGCGCGCGACCTCCAGAGCGGTGATGGTGTCGGTCCCGAGCGGTAGGTGGGGGCCGTGCTGCTCGAGGCTGCCGATCGGGATCAGCACTATGTCCGAGCGCTCCAGGAACCAGCGGATGTCGGGCGGCGCCAAGTCGAACAGATTGTGCGAGCGGGGGCGCCCTGCGTCGGCTTCACTCATGCCACGTGCTCCTTCATCAGCTCCAGAAAACGCTCTGCCACCAGTTCCGCGAACGCCGCGTCGTTGATGTCCCTCTCGACTCGCTCGAACGGGATGTCGGGTCGCAGGGCGGCCGCCAGCGAATCCAGGAAGGCGCCGTCCGCCGCCGGATACCAGAGTGCGCCGCCCTCGGTGTCCGAGAGCGAGAAGCCGCGGGTCGGGGCAACGATACGCACGGGGCCCCGCGCCGCGTTCAGGCGTTCGGCCACCACCGTGCCGAGCCGCGCCATCTCCTCGGGCTCGAGCCGGATCAGCGTCGCGACGGGGTTGTGGTAGTAGCTGCGGCGGCCGCGGTAGCGCTCCGGCACAGTGTCGGGCGCGCCCTGGTTGAAGAAGTCGACGCAGCCCGGCACCACCAGCTGCGGCAGTCCCAGCTCGCCGGCCACCTTCAGCCGCTCGGAGCCGGCGGCGTGGATACCGTCCAGCAGGGAGTTCGAAAGCTCGGAGAGGGTGAAGTCGATCACCGCCCGCATCGCGCCCTCTCGCGCCAGTGCCTCCATCGCCGGGCCGCCGACGCCGTTGGCGTGGAAGATCACCGGCTCCCAGCCGGCCTTTTCGATGACCTCGGTGAGCCGCATCACCCCCGGCGTCGTCTGGCCCAGCATGGTCACGCCCACCGCGCGCGTGCCCAGCGCTCGCAGGCGCCCGCCGCCGTGGCGAGCCATCCCGGCGACGGCGGCCGCGGCGTTGTCGAAGACGGAGCGGGCGATCGGGTTGAGGCCCAGGATGTCGACGACCGAATGCATCACGAGCACATCTGAAAGGCCCACGAAGGGCCCCATGACGCGGCGGCCGGACGCGCTCGGGGAGACGATCAGCTTGGGCACCCCGAGCGGCAGCGCCTGCATGGCGTGCGCGCCCAGGAGGGCGCCCTCCGCCCCGCCCAGGCAGAGCACGCCCTGCAGCCGGCCCTCCGCGAAAAGGGACTGGCAGACGGCCCGCACCCCCTCGCGCATCCTCTCCACGGCGAGCCCACGGCTGCCGGCGGTTCGGATTTCATCGAGGTGGGTGCCGGCCGCGGCGGCCCCCTGCTCGCGGGTCACGTCGGCGACGCAGCCGGCGGCCTCGCCGAGGATGCCGGAATCGACCACGATCGGGGCCGTGCCCAGCGCGTCCAGGCGGTCGCGGACGTAAGCGATCTCCGGCCCCTTGGTGTCCAGGGTGCCGATCACCGCGACGTGGGGCCTGCTTGCGGAAGCCACCGAGAGTCAGACGGGCGGAGCCGCCGCAGCATCCGACTCCGGGCCGCCGCGACTCCCGAGGCCGCGGCCGGCTCGCGCTACCAGGCTCTCCCAGGCCCCAACGAGGCCGCCCGGTGAGACCAGCACGATCACGAGGAAGATGAGTCCGAGCACTGTCTCGAAGCGGTCCGGCCCTATCCAGTCGCCGATCGTCGGCAGCCACACGCGCGAGTAGTTGTCGAGGATGGTGAAGAGCAGCGCGCCGACCCACGCGCCGGGTAGCCGGTAGAGGCCACCGATGACGGCGATGACGAGGATGTTGATGGTCTGTGAGATGTTCACCCCGCCCGGCGAGATCTGCGTCGTGTACCAGACCGAGAGGACGCCGGCGATCGCGGCGATAAGGGCGGCCACACCAAACGCGAGGGTGCGGTGGAGGGGGATGTTGAAGCCGAGCGCTCGCATCCGGCCGGGATCGTCTCGGATACCCTGGAGGGCGAGCCCGAACGGGGTCCTCGAGAGGTAGCGAAGCCCGACGAATACGGCCACCGACGCGACCAGGGCTACGTAATACAGCCCCGTGGGGTCGGTCACGGGGTTGCCGATCAGGGCGGGCGTGGTCACGTTGCGGATGCCGCCGTAGCCCGACAGCGTGGTCACCTGGGCGAAGAAGTAGAAGACGATCACCGACACCGCGAGCGTGATCATCAGGAAGTAGATGCCGTAGCTGCGGGAGGCGATGGCCCCGATCAGCAGTCCGAACAGCGTGGCCGCGACGATGGCGGTCACGGTTGCCAGCCACGGGTCCCAGCCCAGGTGGCGGCCGCCGAAAGCGGTGACCAGGTTGGCCATCGTGAAGCCGGCCACGGCGTAGATGCCGACCTGCCCTAGCGAGACCATGCCGCCATCCCGGTTGAGGTAGATCACGCTGGCCGCCGCGATCCCGAGCCAGAGCGCCTTGGTCAGGATCTGGCTGAGCCAGAAGGTGGGCACGAGGAACGGCGCGACCAGGGCCAGCAGCACCACGAGGCCGACCGCGATCCAGCCGATCAGAGCCCGCGGCCGGGGCTGCCGAGCTCGGGGTGCGGCCTGAGCGATAGGCGCGACCGGGCCGGCCGGGGTCTTGTCGCCCGTCGCGTTCACGCCGGGCGTCCGAAGAGGCCGAGCGGACGGACCGACAGCACCACCACGACCAGCACGAACGTGACGAGGATGGCGTAGTTGGTGAGGTCGGTGCCGCCGAGCTTGAAGTAGACGTCCGCGTAGGCGCTGACCAGGCCCAGTGCCAGCGCTCCGATCGCGGCCCCGCCGAGACTGCCCATGCCGCCGATGATCACGACGATCAGCGAGGTGAGCAGGGCGTTGGCATCAGCGCCCGGGGTGACCGCGATCATGGTGCCTCCCAGCACGCCGCCGAACCCCGCCAGCAGAGAGCCGATGAGGAAGGCGCCGGCGAACACGAGCTGGACATTGATGCCCAGGGCCGAGACCATGCTGCGGTCGTCGACGCCGGCGCGCACGATCATGCCGAAGCGCGTCAGCCGGATCCCGAGCCAGAGCAGGGCGCCGATGATGAGAGCGCTGCCCATCACCACCACCAGCCGGAAGAAGCCGTAGTGGACGCCGAAAACGGCAACGCTGATCGGCCACGATGTCGGTTGCTGGATGGACTGGGAGATGCCGCCGAAGTGGGCCAGCATCTGATCGGCCAGGATCACGGAGATGGCGATCGTGATCAGGGCCTGACGCAGGTCCTGGCCCTGGTTCCAGCGCAGCACGAGCTGCTGGATGCCGAGGCCGAGGATGCCCACCAGCACGGTGCCGAACAGGAGCGGCACCAGCCAGGAGATGACGGTCACCGTCGACCCGGTCAGCAGATTGCTGGTCACGCCGAACCAAGCCGCCTGGGTAGTGAACGCCAGGTAGCCGGCGAGGAGGTAGAACGAGCCGTGGGCCATGTTGACCACCCGCATCAGGCCGAAGATGAGCGTGAAGCCGGCCGCGACGATGAAGTAGAGCCCGGCCAGCGTCAGCCCGTTGAGCGTCACGACCACGAACTGCTGCGAGTTCTGGCGGGCGCTCACCAGCAGGCCGGCCAGCACCGCCAGCCCGACCAGGACGAGCAGCGCGCGGCTCAGCAAGCGCCGGTCAAATGGAGTCGACACGACGGCGGCCATCTCCTCCGAGCGTCCGATTCCACCGGACCCAACCTATCAAAATCTATCAGCGAACCCTACAGGCCAAGCGCCATCTCGTCAAGTATTCCCCATCATTTTTGAAAGCCGATGAAAGGTCGTGCTTGACTCCAGACAGCGCCGCATCTAGCATCGGGCGATGGGCAGAGCGCCTGCGGGCCCCGCGCGACCTGCAGCGCAGTGAGCCCCGACCTGCTGGTGGTGGGTGGCGGCATGGCCGGCCTGGCCGCGGCGGCGGCCGCGGCGGAGGCCGGCGCCTCGGTCAGGGTGCTGGAGAAGGAACCGCGACTCGGCGGGTCGGCCGCGCTCTCGGCGGGGATCCTCTGGACCGCGCCCGACCTCGAGACGCTGCGCTCGGTGGTGCCGGGCGGTGACCCGCTCCTGGGCGAGGCGCTGATCGCCGGCTTCTGGCCGGCGGTGGAGGGGATCCGCCGCCTGGGGGTGTCCATCAGCGAGCGCTGGGAAGGGCAGATGGGCTTTGGCTCGGCAGTGCAACTGGACGTGGCCGCCCTGATCGAGGCCTGGCGAGAGCGGATAGAGGCTCGGGGCACGGTCCGGCTCCGCGCCGCCGTTGGCCGTCTGGAGGTCGACGGCTCAGGTCACGTGGTCGGCGCCCGACTCGCTGGCGGTGAAGCGCTGGCCGCAGGCGCGGTTCTTCTCGCCACTGGCGGCTTTCAAGGCGACCCTGATCTGCGGGCCACGCACCTCGGGCCGGCGGCCGGGGCGATGTTGGTTCGCTCCAACCCGGGCAGCGTGGGCGACGGCCTCAGGCTTGGCCTGGCGGCGGGCGCGGCTCGGAGCCGCCATCTCGAGGGCTTCTACGGGCACCTGGTCCCCAGCCCGCTCGCGGGTTGGGCCGAGCGTAACTTCCTGCCGCTGACGCAGTACTACTCCAACCACGCCCTGCTCGTGAATCGACTCGGCCGACGGTTCACCGACGAGTCGCTCGGCGACGAGGTTTCCAACCAGGCTGCGCTGCAGCAGCCGGAGGCGCGGGCCGTCCTCATCTGCGACGAGGCGGTGCGGCGAGCGTACGCAGTCGGCGCGCCCTATCCCCACCGGCAGGCGGTCGATCGCATCGCGGCGGCCGAGGCGGCGGGCGGTCGGGTGG
>JALYZG010000207.1 GCA_030948965.1 Candidatus Dormiibacterota bacterium
CCCGGACGGCACGCCAGTCGACCTGTTTGCTCCTCTGGCTGCTTCGGGCCAGCTCGAGGAGTAGCCCTCTCGGCGTCGTCCCGGCCAGCGCCCGAATCTCACGGGATAGGTGCGCTTGGTCAGCGTATCCGGACCCGGCCGCCACCTGCGCCAGCGGCACTCCCGTCCGCGCCTCCTGGACGGCGCGGCCCAGCCGCAGCACGCGCGCCAAACGCCGCGCGCCATAGCCGAAGATGGGCAGGCAGCGCCGGTGCAGTTGGCGGGGGCTGAGCCCGAGCCGGTCGGCCATCACTGCCACCGGCGTCCCGGTCGCTGCCATCCGCAGCAGTCGCGGTCCGAAGGGGTCCACCTCCCGCGAACGAGCGCGCTCGACCGCCCACGCCTCCAAGGCCGCAATCGGATCCGCCGCGACCCGTTCGGCCAGCACCCGCACATTGCCCGAAGACCACAAGTCCGCCAGGTCCGGGGTCTGGTCGCGCACGCTGTTCGCCGGCACGCCCAGCAGAGCCGGACCGGTCCCTCCCGCCATGCGCAGCCCAACGTAGGATGCTCCCGCCTGGCCCTGGTGCTGGCGGGCAGTCGTGTCCGGACCGGCGACGAGCAGGCGGCGACCGTCCCACAACAGGTCCAGGCAACCGTCGGGTAGGATCCGCGTCACTTCGGGCGCCGGGCCGACGCAGCGGCGCCACAGCACGGCGCCGGGCAGCGCGATCGGGCGCTCCTGGTAGGTCATGCCGCAATCATGCCCCTGAGGTGCGCATGATGGCCCGGAGTCAAACTGGATGGATGACCGACATCCACCTTCGCGAGGAGTTGGTCCGCTTGGCGCGGCGGATGCTCACCACCGGGCTGGTCAAAGGCACCTCCGGCAACGCGAGCGCGCGGCTGCAGGGCGCGGATGGCTGCCTGGTCACGCCGTCTGGTGTCGACTACGACTCCATGCGGCCCGAGGACCTGGTCCAGGTGGACGTATCCGGGGAGCCGAGCGGCGATGGGCTGAAGCCGTCGGTGGATACGCCCATCCACGTGGCCATCTACCGCGCTCGGCCGGACGTCTGGGCCTGCATCCACACGCATTCGCCGTACGCGGCGGCGTTCTCGACTCTCGGCCGTCCGATCCCCCCGCTCCTGGCCGAGTCGGCCGGCTACCTCGGAGGGGCGGTGCGGGTGCTCGATTACGTGCCCCCGGCCCGACCCGACACCGGTGACCTGGTCGCGGCCGGGATCGGTTCCGACCGGGCGATCCTGCTGCCCAACCATGGAGTCGTCGCGGTCGGCGAGGACCTCGCCAAGTGCTTCGCCGCCGCCATGGCGGTCGAGGAGAGCGCCCACGTCGCATTCATCGCCCTCCAGCTGGGGGTGCCCAGGGCCGTTCCGGAATCCGAGATCGAGCGCATGCACGAGTTCATCCATCACCACTACGGCCAGCGCTGACGACTACGGCAACACGACAGCAGGGCCCGACGCTGATCGGGCCCCGCTGCGGCCGAATTCGGTCTCGACTCAGCCCGCCTGCTCGACGGCCCTCCGGACCAGGACCTGGGCCAGGTGCTTCTTGTACTCCGGCGAGGCGCGGAGATCGCCGCTGGGGCTGAGCCCGTCAGCCGCATGGGCGGCCGCCTCCTCGGTTGATGCGCCCTGGGTCAGGGCCGACTCCACAGAGCTGCAGCGGACCGGGGTCGGGCCGCAGTTCGTGAGGCCGATGCGCCAGCCTCCGTCGACCTTCTGGGCGGCAGCGCCCACGATGGCCCAGTCGAAGAGCCGGCGGCGGAACTTGATGTACTTGTGCGGCCCGGCGGCAACCGGGAACACTACCTCGCAGATCAGCTCGTCCTGCTCCAGTGGGGTCGTGAATAGATCCTGGAAGAAGTCCTTGGCCGCATGCGTGCGCTTGTTGGTCACGATTTCCGCGTCCAGGATCAGGGCCAGGGTCGGGTAGTCGCCGGCCGAGTCGGCGTGGGCCATGACCCCGCCGATCGTGCCCAGGTTGCGCACCTGGTTGTCGCCCACCTCGCCGGCGATGTCGGCCAGGAGCGGCAGGCTCTGGTGGACGGTGTCCGAATTCTGGATGGTCACATGCCGGGCCAGCGCGCCGACGCGCAGCTTCGAGCCCTCGAGCACGATGTAGTCGAGCTCCTTGACGTCGTTTATGTCCACCAGAGCCGTGGGTTGGGCCAGCCGCAGGCGCATGAGGGGGATGAGGCTGTGGCCGCCGGCCAGGACCTTGGCGTCCTCGCCCATGTCGCCCAGCTTCTGCGACGCATCTTGGACGGATGTCGCCTTGGCGTAGTCGAATGCCGCTGGGATCACGAGTTGTCCTCCTGGTGATGCGATGCTTCCGCTTGCTCCCATCCGGGCGCCGGCTCTGATACTGGCGCCGAGGAGGCTTCCACGGGGGCGGCCGCCGACGCCGCTGACGCCGACGCCGAGCCATTGCTTTGGTGCTGACGGATCAGCTGCCACAGCTTCTCGGGGCTGGCGGGCATGTCCACATGGGTGATGCCGAGTGGCGCCAGCGCATCGCAGATGGCGTTGATCACGGCCGCGCTGGACGCGATCGTGCCCGCCTCGCCGATGCCCTTGACGCCCAGCTCGTTGCTGGGTGAAGGGGTGATGGTGCTGGCCGTCTCGAACTTGGGCAGCTCGTTCATGGTCGGCATCGTGTAGTCCAGCAGCGACCCCGTCTTGAGGTTGCCGTCGTCGTCGTAGATCATCTCCTCGAAAAGGGCCTGGGCCACGCCCTGGGCGATGCCGCCCTGGACCTGACCCTCGACGATCATGGGATTGATAACGTTGCCGCAGTCGTCGACCGCGACGTACCGCAAGAGATCAACGGAACCGGTCGTCGGATCGATCTCCAACGTGCAGATGTGCGCTCCGAAGGGCCATGTGAAGTTGGGTGGATCGTAGTAGGCGACGGCCTCCAGGCCCAGCTCCTCACCGTCGGCCAGCCCGGCGCCGTACGAGGCGAAGGCGATCTCGGCGAACGCCTTGCTCTTGTCAGGGCTGCCCTTGACGTGGAAGTTCCCGTTCTCGAACACCACGTCCTCGTCGGCCGCCTCGAGCATGTGGGCGGCGATGCGCTTGGCCTTGTCCCGCACCTTGTGCGAGGCCTTGAGCACGGCCATGCCCCCCACCGCCAGGGAGCGGCTGCCGTAGGTGCCGTAGCCGAACGCAGGGCCCTCGGCCGTGTCGCCATGCCGCAGCTCGATGGAGTCGTAGGGCACGCCCAACGCGTCCGCCACGATCTGGGGGAACGTCGTGTCGTGGCCCTGGCCGTGGGAGTGGGTGCCCACGTAGACGGCCACCGAGCCGGTGGGGAAGACGCGGACGTGCGCCGACTCGGTCAGCGCCAGGCCCCCGGTGGCCGGGGCGGTCGCGGCCGAGGGACCGAAGCCGCAGATCTCCAGCCAGGTGGACACCCCGATGCCGAGGTAGCGGCCCTCGGCGCGGGCGGCCTCTTGGTCGCGCCGGAACTGGTCGTAGCCGATCATGTCCAGCGCTTTATTGAGCGAGACCTCGTAGTTGCCGGAGTCGTACATCAGCCCGAACGGGTTGGTGTACGGGAACTGGTCGGGCTGGATGAAGTTCTTGCGCCTCACCGCCACCGGGTCCATACCGATCTCGCGGGCGAAGATGTCGATCATCCGCTCGGACAGGTGCGTCGCCTCCGGCCGCCCGGCCCCGCGGTACGGGTCGGTGGGCACGCGGTTCGTGAGCACCCCCACCGTACGCGCCGCGATCTGCTTCCACTGGTAGCCCTGGCCGGCCAGGAGGCAGGCACAGGCCTGGAACGCGCCGAAGGTGCCGACGTAGGCACCTGAGTCCAGGTACTGAGTGACCCTCATCCCCAGCAGGGTCCCGTCCCGCTTGCCCGCCACCTCGACGTCGAACTCCTGCCCGCGGCCGTGGGTCGCGTTCTGCATGTTCTCGCTGCGGGTCTCGGTCCACTTCACCGGGCGCCCGAGCATCTTGGACGCGGCGGGGACCAGGTAGTCCTCGGGGTAGGGGCTGATCTTGCTGCCGAAGCCGCCACCCACGTCGTGCGAGACGACGCGGAAGCGTGACTCCGGGATGCCCAGGGCCCCTCCGATGAAGAGGCGGATGAAGTGCGGGTTCTGGCTCGAGAGCCACACCGTCATGTGCTGGTCGGCCTCGCTCCACTCGGCGACGACGACCCGCCCTTCCATCGGCACCGGCGCCAGGCGCTGCTGCAGGATGCGCTCCTTGACGGTCACCTCAGCCTCAGCGAAGGCGGCCTCGGCGTCAGCGTTGAAGGTCAGGTCCCAGCAGATGTTGTCGGCCAGGTCCACGTGCGCCTTGGGGCTGCCCGGCTCGATTGCCTTTGCCAGGTCGGAGACGGCCGGCAACACCTCGTACTCGACCTGCACCAGCTGCGCGGCGTCCTGGGCCTCGTAGGTGCTGTCGGCGATGACCACCGCCAGCGGCTCGCCCTGGAAGCAGACTTCCGTCGACGCGACGGGGCGGCGATCGGGAACGGTCTTCTTTTCAGCCACGAAAGCCGGGGCGACCGGCATGGCGCCGCCGATGACCTTCTCGAAGTCGGCGGCGGTGAAGACCGCCACGACGCCGGGCGCGGCCTTGGCGGCCGAGGTGTCGACGCCGGTGACGCGGGCGTGAGCGTGTGGGCTCCGGACGACGGCCATGAAGGTGCAGTGCTGCAGCTTCAGGTCGTCTGTGTACTTGCCGTGGCCGCGCACGAGGCGCGGGTCCTCGCGGCGGTGGATCCTGGCTCCGATCATCGTCGTGAGCGCCATCAGTCCTATTCCCCTACGCCCACGGGCTCGGCGGTCCTGGCCGGGCCGGCCGCGGCCGCCGCCTGGATCGACTTCACGATGTTGACGTAGCCGGTGCAGCGGCAGAGGTTGCCCTCCAGGCCCTTCTTGATCTCATCCTCGCTCGGATGCGGGTTCTGCTCCAAAAGGTAGGCCGCGGCCATGATGAAGCCAGGAGTGCAGTAGCCGCACTGCAGGCCGTGCTCGTCCCAGAACGCCTGCTGCAGCGGGTGCAGGGTGCCGTCGGCGGCGGCCATGCCCTCGATGGTCTTGATCTCGCGCCCGTCGGCCTGGACGGCGAACATGGTGCAGGACTTGATCGCTCTACCGTCCAGGTGGATGGTGCAGGCGCCGCACTGGCTGGTGTCGCAGCCGATGTGCGTGCCCGTCAGCCCGGCCACGTCGCGCAGGTAGTGGACCAGAAGCGTTCGAGGCTCGACCTCGTCCTGGCGCTTTTTGCCGTTGATGGTGACCGAGACCGAATGCTTCATGCACTTCCCTCCCTGAGACGCTGATTCCGCTTGACCCACCACGTCGCCACGAAGCCGACCGGTGAACGTCATCCGCCCCAACGGACCCTTCGCGTGCTTACCCGACCGGAGCCGGGCCGGCTAACGGATGAGTATATTCGTGGGGGCGCCATGCAGATTGACAACGACTTCGCGGTCAACGCGCCGCCGGACGTGGTCTACGCGTATCTCCTCGACGTCAACCGGGTCGCCGGGTGCCTACCGGGGGCCGAGGTCTCCGAGGTGGTGGATCCGGACACGTTCAAGGGTAAGGTCAAGATCAAGGTGGGCCCCATCACCGTGGCCTACAACGGCACCGCGCGCATCACCGAGCGTGACGCCGCACAGCGGCTGGCCAAGATATCGGCCGACGGCCGGGAGACGACCGGACCCGGCTCCGCCCGCGCCACGGCCACGATGACCGTGGCTGAGGTCGACGGCGGGACCTCGGTGGTCAAGCTGGCCACCGACTTCACGGTCGCCGGCCGGGTGGCGAACTTCGGCCGGGGCGTGATGGAGGACGTGTCGCGGCGCCTCGTGACGCAGATGGCCGAGTGCATCAAGGCCAACGTGGAGACCGATTCGCCGGCGGTGGCGCCGGCGGCAGCCGACACGGCGGCCGGCGACGCCGGCAGCGTCCCCGTGGCGGATGGTGCGGCCGCATCGGCTCAGTTCTCGCCGCCTGCCGCGCCGGCCCCGCCGGCTGTTCAGGCGAAGCCAGTCAACGCCCTGGGCCTCTTCTTCGCCATCATCTGGGATCGGATCAAGAGCCTCTTCCGACGATCCTGATGGCCGCGTTCGGGCGCCCCCTCCGCCGCCGCCGCCCAACGCGTGCACGCGCCGGCCGATGTACGCGTCCCGTGGCATCCAGACGTGCGTCCGCCGGCGAATCGACGTCGCGAGGCGGGCTGCGGCCGATGCGGGTCGTCGTCTAAGGAATGAGCCCAGCCGAGGCGCGGCGGCGGATCGCCGAACAGAGGGACCTGAACGCCTTCATCTCCCTCACGCACGAGGAGGGCAGCGGGCCTGTGGTCGCGGTCAAGGACCTGGTCGATGTGCGTGGGACAGTGACCACCGCAGGCAGCTCTTTCTTTGCGGCCGCGCCGCCCGCGGTGGAGGACGCACCTTTGGTGCGCCGGATGCGCGAGTTCGGCTGCGTCGTCATCGGCAAAACCAACCTGCACGAATGGGCGTACGGGATCAGCAACGACAACCCCCACCACGGCCCCACTCGCAACCCGCGAGACCCGGGCCGAGTCTCGGGCGGCTCCTCTGGCGGCTCCGCCGTGGCGGTCGCCGCCGGCCTCTGCGATTGGGCCGTCGGCAGCGACACGGGCGGATCCATCCGAGTCCCGGCCGCCTTCTGCGGGGTGGTCGGATTCAAGCCCACGATCGGCTCGGTCGACACCACGGGCGTTGTCCCGCTCAGCCCCTCGCTCGACACGATGGGGCCGCTGGCCCCGGACGTGGCCACGGCCGCGCGGGCTCTGGAGATGATGTCGGATCTCACTGGGCTGCTCGCGGCCGAGCCGACACCGCTGTCGGATCTGCGCCTCGCCGTCCCGGACGGTTGGGGCCGGGACCTCGAGCCAGGCCAGGCCGAGGCGTGGGCGGAGGCGACCGTCGGGCTGGCGCACATCCCCTTTCCAGATCGGGCGCGGCTGGACGCGGCCGGCGCGACGATCCTCCAGGTGGAGGCGGCCGCCCTGCACCGCCATCGGGTCGAGGCGACACCCGAGGGCTATGGCCGCGACGTGCTGGCGCGGCTCCGCCGCGGCCTCGAGATAGGCCGCAGCGCGTATGTGGCCGCTCTCCTGGAGCAGTCGCGCCTGCGGGTCGAGGCCGAGGCCGCGATGCGGGGCTGGGACGCGATCCTGGCCCCGGTTTCCCGCATCGAAGCGCCGCGGCTTGGGAGCGAATACTCCGTCGCCGACATCACCGCCTACACCCGACCGTTCAACACCACGGGCCAGCCGGTCATCGCGCTCCCCGACCCCCGCGCCACCACCCGGCTTCCCTTCGCCGTCCAGGTGGTGGGTCACTTCGGCCGAGAGGCCGACCTGGTGGCCATCGCCCGGGCCCTGGAGGCGGTCTGGCTGGCCTAGCCAGGATCTGCGGCCGGTCAGGCCCTGGAGACGTGCAGGACCTCGCCCACGCTCACAAAGCCGGCGCGCTCATAGATTCGCGCTGCGCCTTCTAGGGCGGAGAGAGCGCACGGGAGGATGCGGCCGGGCAGTGGACACGGACGACGTTCTTCCGGCCTTACCTCCAGAACTGGAATTTGCCGGAGCACCGGCGGGGTCAGTCTATGGATTTGGATCAGTCACCGCCACGCAGGGAAATCGGAGCCCTGAGCCGCTGCATACTCCTACCTGACGTGGACGTGAAGCTTCCTCGGCTGGCCGAGGACCTGGTCGAGGCCACCGTTTCGCGCTGGCTGCGCCGCCCTGGTGATCGGCTGCGCGAGGGCGAGCCGCTCGTCGAGGTGGAGACGGACAAGGTGAACTCGGAGCTGGAGGCACCGGCAGACGGGGTGCTGAGCGAAATCTTGGCACCCGAGGGCACGACCGTGCCTGTGGGCCAGGTCATCGCCCGGATCGTGGCCGATGCCGACAGCTGATCGGCTAGATCTCGCGGAGGTCGACCACGCGTTTGGCCTTGCCCTCGGAACGCGGTAGCGTGCCGGCTTCGAGGACCGTGACCACCACGCCGAGACCGATCGTGTCCCGGATGCGCTGCCGAGCGGTCGCCGCGAGATCGGTCGCCGCGCCCGAACCCGGCGCCTCGACCCGCACCTCGAGTGAGTCCAGCGCGTGCGTGGCGCGGTCCACGACCAGCTGGTAGTTGCCGCTGAGGCCGGGGATGTCAAGCAAAATCTCCTCGATCTGACTCGGAAACACGTTCTCGCCGCGGACGACCAGCATGTCGTCCGTGCGCCCGAGCAGCTTGTGCATCCGGCGCCACGGACTGCCGCAGGCGCACGGCTCAGACGTGAGGATCGTACGGTCGCGCGTCCGGTAGCGGAGCACGGGGCTGGCCTCGCGGCGGAGGCTGGTCAGCACCAGCTCCCCGGCCGCACCTTCCGGCAGCACTTGGCCGGTGTCAGGGTCGACGACCTCGGCGTAGAAGTGGTCTTCGAAGATGTGCAGACCATCGTGGCGCGGGCACTCGACCGCCACCCCGGGCCCGCCGAGCTCGGTCAGGCCGTAGATGTCGAACGCCTCCAGGCGGAGGCCGGCCGCGACCTCGCGGCGCATGCCCTCGCTCCAGGGCTCGGCGCCGAAGAAGCCGAAGCGCAGATGGAGCTGGTCCAGGCAGCCCTCGGCCGCGACCGCCTCGGCCAGGACCAGCGCGTAGGAGGGCGTGCAGGTGAGCACGGTCGTGCCCAGGTCGCGCATGAGCATGACCTGGCGCTGGGTGACGCCGCTGGATGTGGGTACGACCATGCAGCCGACCCGCTCGGCGCCCGCGTGGAAGCCGAACCCGCCGGTGAAGAGTCCGTAGCCGTAGGCGTTCTGGACGATGTCCGAGTGCCCGACCCCGGCCATCCGGTAGACGCGCTCCATGCACTCGGCCCAACGCTCCAGGTCGCCGCGCGTGTAGCCGGTGACGACCGGCCGGCCGGTGGTGCCGCTGGACATGTGGACGCGGACGACGTCGGCCGCGGGCACCGCGAACATGTGGAATGGGTACTGGGCGCGGAAGTCGGCCTTGGTGGTGAAGGGCAGGTTCGCGACTTCGTCCAGCGAGCGCAGCGGCTCCGTTGGCAGGCGCTCGCGATAGAAGGGGACTCTCGCCCGGCAGCGCTCGAGCAGCGTGCTCCAGCGCGCTAGCGCCTGGTCGTCCGGATGCGTCATGCGCGGCATTATGCGAGCCGTCTGCGGTTCCGCGCGGTGGGCTCTAGAGCCGGCGCTCGTGGGCCTGCCAGTTGCGCTCCAGGTTGCCGATCAGCGCCGGGCTGTACAAACAGCGCGCCTGCTCACGGGCGTAGACCGCCTGGTACAGCCGGAACTCGTCCAGCGTCTCCAGGCCCAGTCGCAGCGCCTTGCGGTTGGCCGCGGCGCTGACCAGGCCCGCCGAGACCAGCTGCGCCGCGTCGCGCGCGATCGCGGCATCCATCGCCGCGGGCTGCACGACGTCGTCGACGATCATGCGGCCCTCTGGGCTGGCGACCTCCAGGCGGCGCTCGAACATGATCAGCTGGCGGGCGAGGCGGTCGCCCACGAATCGGCTCAGCCGGCGGTTGGACGTGCCGGGCACGATGCCCTCCTTGCGCGCGGGCAGGGTCAGGTACGCGTCGCGCTCGGCCAGGACCCGGTCGAACACCAGAAGGAGCTGGCAGCCGCCGCCGATGGCGTGGGTCTCGACCGCCGCTATCCACGGCTTCTCGGCGTAGTCCTCGAGGCAGGATTCGAAGTCCGAATCCAGCCAGTGGCCGCGCTGAACCTTGCCCAGCAGGCCCATCTCGCGGGCCATCATGAAGTTCACGAAGGAGATCTGGCCGTGGTAGAGGTGGGTCAGGTTGATGCCGGAGTTGAAGACCCTGCGGCCGGCGTACTTGGGGTGCTCCACGACCGCGCCCCGCAGCACGCCCACCTCGATTGCCGGGTCGAGGAGGACGAGGTCCACCGCCGTCTCCAGCGCGGCCGTGGCGGCGTCGTCCTCGGCGTTGAGAAAGCGCAGGTTGGCCAGCTCCACCACTCCGATCGCGCCCTCGCGCCGGACGGTGGCCGGGCCCAGGTCGGCGCTGCCCGAGCTCCTGAATTCAGCGGCGCGGGCCAGCGCGTCGGCGCGCGGTCGGAGCATGGCGTGGACCAAGTGCCGGCCCGAGCGGGGATGGCCCAGTACCCGCGACAGGAAGCGGCCCTGGTCGATCTCGGCGCCTGGCTTCTGCGACTGGCGGAGCCGCCGCTCCTCGGCGATCTCCTCGCGTGATGGCACCAAGCCCGGGTATTGGTCGGCGGCTCGGAAGACGAGCTCCTCGACCCTGACCGACTCCGTGCAGCCCCCGGTCAGCTCGTCGTAGACGCGAGGGGCGTGCTCGCGCAAAAAGGCGTCGCGGTCGGCCGCGGTGGCGAATTCGACGACCCGCATGAGGGAAACGGTAGGCCGCGCCCGCGCCGCTGGCAAGCGTCGCGAGCGCTGCGCGCCAAACGCTACGATCGGGGCGATGCCGACCCGCCTGGCCTGTCTCAGTCCTTTCAGCGAGGAGATGGTGCGGGCGCAGCTCCTGCCCGGCCGAGAGGTGGAGGTGGTGCTCGTGCCCGATCCGCCCGCGCTCGACGCGGTGCGTGAGGCGGCGGCGGGTGCCGACCTGGTGCTCGCGGACAAGCGCCACAAGCACCGGCTGGACGCGGAAACGCTGGGCCTCATGTCGCGCTGCCGCCTGATCCAGGTGCCCGCGGTCGGCTTCGATGCGGTCGACCACCGCGCCGCGGCCGAGCACGGCATCCCCGTCGCCAACTGCGCCGGCTACAACCGCGACGCCGTCGCCGACTGGACCGTCATGGCCATGCTCAACCTCGTGCGCCAGGGCGCCTTCGGGGACCGGCACATGCGGGCTGGGGACTGGCCCCACCAGCGGATGCGCGGCCGCGAGCTGGGAGCGATGACGGTCGGCATCGTGGGCCTGGGCAACACCGGCGGCGCCGTGGCCATGCGGCTCCGCGCCTTCGGCTGCCGGCTGCTTTTCGCGGACCTGATCCCGCGCAGCCTCAGCGGTGCCGTCCAGGTGCCTCTGACGCAGCTCCTGGAGGAGGCCGAGATCGTCACGGTCCACGTACCTCTCGACCGTGACACACGCGGCCTGCTCGACGCGGAGGCGCTGGGCCGGATGAAGGCCGGCGCCTACCTCGTCAACGCCAGCCGGGGACCCGTAGTCGACGAGGCCGCGCTGGTTGCCGCCCTCGACACCGGGCATCTGGCCGGCGTCGGACTGGACGTGTTCGAGTACGAGCCGCTGGCCGCGGAATCGCCCCTGCGGGCGCTGGAGAACGTCTTCCTGTCCCCCCACATCGGCGGCCTCACGGCCGAGGCTGAGGCGCGGGCGCTCGCCACCTGCGCCGCCAACATGGGCCGGGTGCTGGACGGCCTGGAACCGTTCAACGTTGTCAACAACCCCCTGCCCGGCCCTCCCCGCAAGGGGGAGGGAGCACGCATTCTGTGACCGGTCTCGGCGTCAACAGACCCCAGGGGAAGCCGTACATTCGCCGGCGAATGCACGTTTCGATGGCGCGCGAGGGGGACGTTCGCCGGCGCATGCACGTTTCGATGCCGCGCGGGGCGGTTCGGGTCCCGTGACGACCCTCCGCGAGCTCTGGGACTCGGGCCGGCCCACCATCGGCGCCTGGTGCGTCATGCCCAGCGCCTTCGCGGCCGAGCTGGCGGGCCGGAGCGGCGTCGACTGGGTCTGCATCGACACCCAGCACGGGCTGATCGGCTACGAGCAGATGGCGGCGATGCTGCAGGCGCTGTCCGGCACCGGAACCCCAGCCTTCGTGCGGGTGCCCTGGAACGCCCCTGACCACATCATGAAGGCGCTCGACGCGGGCGCCCAGGGCGTGGTCGTGCCCATGGTCAACTCGGCCGAGGAGGCGCGCCAGGCCGTCGACTCGGCCCGCTACCCACCGGCCGGCCGGCGCAGCTGGGGACCGATCCGAGCCGCTCTCGACGTGCCCGACTATTCGCCCGCGGTCGCCAACCGGCGCGTTGTGCTGGCGGTGATGATCGAGACGGCCGAGGGCGTTCAGGCCGCCGACGAGATCCTCTCCGTGGCCGGGGTGGACGCCGTCTACGTCGGCCCCAACGACCTCGCCCTCGCGCACGGCCTGCCGCCCTCGTCGGACGTGGAGGCCGAGGCTCACGGGCGCCTGGTCGAGTCGGTGCGCGAGGCGGCGGCGCGCCACGGCGTGGTCGCCGGCATCCACTGCGGCAGCGTGGAGACCGCGCTGCGCTGGCGCGACCGCGGCTTTCGCATGCTCAACGTGATGTCGGACGCGGTGGTGATGCGCCAGGGCCTCGCCGCCATCGCCGCCACCGTCCGCGGCGCCGAGGCGCGGCCGTCCACCACCGGCGCCTATGCCTGACCCCTTTCCCCTGGCGCCGGAGCTGCTGGCCGCCCTGCGCCGTTACGACACGCCGACTGTGGCCAACGCGATCGAGACGTTCGACGTGCGCCCGCGCGACGAGGGTTTCATGGCCATGGACATCCGCTGCATGTTCCCCGAGCTCGGGGTCATGGTCGGCTACGCCGCCACCGCCACCATCCGCGCTCGCGGGCCTGGAGATGGCGACGCCTCCCTGCTCTGGGCCGAGACGCGGGCGCGGCCGGAGCCGCGAGTGGTGGTCGTCCAGGACCTCGACGACCCGCCCGGGCACGGCTCTCTCTGGGGCGAGGTCAACGCCACCATCTTCAAAGCCCTGGGCTGCGTTGGGACGGTCACCGACGGCTGCGTTCGGGACCTGGCCGAAGCGCGCGGCATGGGCTTCCACTTCTTCGCCCGCGGCGCCGGCGTCTCGCACGCCTACGTTCGAGTGGACGGGGTCGGCCTGCCGGTCACCGTGGGCGGGCTCGTCGTCAGGCCCGGCGACCTGATTCACGCCGACCAGCACGGCGTCTTGGTCGTGCCCCTGGAGGTCGCGGCGCAGGTGCCCGCGGCTGCCGAGCAGGTGGCGCTGCGCGAGCAGGCGCTGCTGCGTTGGGTCCGCTCGCCGGAGTTCGACCCGGATCAGCTGGCGGCGAGGCGGGCGGTCCGGCACTGATGGCGGTCCGAGACCTGCGCCACCACAGCCGCGGGCTCTACGAGGGGCTCGCACGGGCCAGCGCCCGTTCCTACCTGCTGGGCATCGGCTTCACGCACGAGGACCTGGAGAAGCCGATCCTGGGCGTCGCCCACGCCTGGGTGGGGACGATGCCCTGCAACTACAACCACCGCCAGCTCGCGGCGTGGACGGCGGAGGGGGCGCGGGCCGCGGGCCTCACTCCGATGGAGGTCAACACGATCTCCATCTCCGACGGCATCACCATGGGGACCGAGGGCATGAAGGCCCCGCTCGTCTCGCGCGAGCTCATCGCCGACTCGGTCGAGCTCGTCACCCGCGCCCACGGCTTCGACGCGCTGGTCTGCATCACCGGCTGCGACAAGACCGTGCCGGGCATGGCCATGGCCGCGGTTCGCACCGACCGGCCGGCCGTCGTCGTCTATTCGGGCTCGATCCTGGCCGGGCGCTGGCGCGGGCGCGAGTACGCGGTCGGCGACCTGTTCGAGGCCGTCGGCGCCGTCTCGGCCGGCCGCATGACCGAAACGGAGCTGCAGGAGCTGGAGGCGGTTGTCTGTCCCGGGCCTGGCGCCTGCGGCGGCCAGTACACCGCCAACACGATGTCGATGCTGATAGAGGTGATGGGCCTGTCACCGGTCGGTTACAATTCGATCCCGGCCGTGGACCCGGCCCGGGAGGCGGCCAGCCGCGACCTGGGCGCCATCGCGCGGCACGCCCTCGACCAGGATCTGCGGCCCTCCCGCATCCTGACCCGCACGGCCTTCGAGAACGGCATCGCGGCAGTCGCCGCTTCGGGCGGCTCGACCAACGCCGTGCTCCACCTCCTGGCGCTCGCCCGCGAGGCCCAAGTGCCGCTCGACATCGACGACATCGACCGCATCAGCCGGCGCACGCCGCTGCTCTGCGACCTGAAGCCGGGAGGCCGCTTCGCCGCCCCCGAGCTGCACCGCGCCGGGGGCATCGGGGTACTCACACGGCGCCTGATCGAGGGCGGCTTCGTGGATGGATCGGCCCTCACCATCACGGGCCGCACGCTGGCGGAGGAGGTGGCGGACGTCACCGAGACCTCTGGACAGGAGGTGGTCCGGCCGCTGTCCGAGCCCTTCAGCGCCGAGGGCGGCCTGGTCGTCCTGCGCGGCAACCTGGCCCCGGACGGGGCGGTGCTAAAGGTCGCCCACCACTCGCCGTACACCTTCCGGGGACCGGCCCGCGTGTTCGATCGTGAGGAGGACGCGCTGGCCGCGGTGCTGGCGGGCGGCATCCGCGCCGGCGAGGCGGTGATCATCCGCTACGAGGGGCCGAAGGGGGGCCCGGGCATGCGCGAGATGCTCCAGGTCACGGCCGCCCTGGTCGGCCAGGGCCTGGGCGACAGCGTGTGCCTGGTCACCGACGGCCGCTTCTCGGGCGCGACCAAGGGCCTGATGATCGGCCACGTGGCCCCAGAGGCGGCGGTCGGCGGCCCGCTGGCGGCGCTTCGCGACGACGATGTGATCAGCGTGGATGTGGCCGCTCGGCGGCTGGACCTGGAGGGTGTGGACATCTCTGAGCGGATGCAGGCCTGGGCAGCCCCCGAGCCGAGATACCGGACCGGCGTCTACGCCAAGTACGCGGCGTTGGTGGGCTCGGCCTCGGAGGGCGCCGTCACCCGTCCCTGAAGCGAGCCAGAGTACTCAGCCCAAGGCGATGAGCGAAGCCCCCGCCAGTACCGCCCCCGCCCCCGCCACCTTGTAACCAGCGCTCCGCCGCTCGCCCAAGCCCAGCACGCCCCAGAGCGCGACCAGAACGACGCCCGACTCGCGCAGTGGCGCCACCAGGGCGAGGGGCGCCAGCGACAGGGCCAGCAGGATCAGGGAATAGGCGGCCAAGCTCAACAGGCCGACGGGGACCTCGTGGGCCATCCGTGCCCGGCCGCGGAAGGGGAGCAGGAACAGCGACATGCTGACGAAGATCAACCAGCTGTAGAGCCAGGCCGGGCCCAGGCGCACGCCGACCCGGTCCAAGGCGGTGTAGATCGCGATGCAGGCGCCGACCAGGAGGGCAGGCGGCAGGGCGGCCCGGTCCGTCCGCGGTGGCCGCGCCAGCCAGATGCCGGCCAGCAGCGCCAGCACTCCCGCGACCTGCCACGTGTCCAGGCGCTCGCCCAAGAGCGCGAGGCCTATGGCCACCGCCAGCACGGGCGCCGTGCCTCGGGCGACCGGATAGACAGACGAGATGTCGCCCCGGCGGTAGGCGCGGGAGAGACAGGCGAAGTAAGCCAGCTCCGTCGCCCCTGAGGCGAGCACGATCGGAAACGCCTGCCAACGCAGGCCAGGACGGCCGGTCCAGAGCCAGGCCGCGACCACGAACGGGGTGACCACGAGAGTCGCCAGGGGAATGGCGCGGGCTGACAGGCGGAGGGGGTCTGCCGACGTCTTGAGGAGGATGTTCCAGCCCGCGTGGAAGACCGCGCTCAGCAGCACGAGCCCGGCGATGGCGGCTGTCACGGCTGGCCCGAGCGGCCGAGAGGGATGGCGCCGATCACTGCCGACAGCGTAGATGGGCGCCGGCGGGGCGACGGCATACCGGCATCATGGGGCGCGTATAGATGGGCAACATGGACACCGACAACCACTCCGATCCAGGAAGCCTCGGGGGCCTCCACCACGTCACCGCGATCACCGCCGACGCGTCCCGGAACGTCGCCTTCTACACCCGCGCCCTGGGCATGCGTCTGGTCAAGCGCACGGTCAACCAGGACGACGTTTCCGCTTATCACCTCTTCTATGCAGACGCGGGCGGCCGGCCCGGCACCGACCTGACCTTTTTCGACTGGAGCTTCGCTGCCCCCAACCGGCCCGGCGTCGGGACGGTGGACCGCACTTCGCTGCGCGTCCCGGGCGCGTCGCTCGGCTGGTGGTCGGATCGGTTCGAGCGCCTCAGCATTCCCCATGAGCCCGTGTTCAGACGGCGGGGTGGGGGCGTGCTGGCCTTCGCCGACCCCGAGGGCCAGCGCCTGGAGCTGGTCGCCGACGACGGTGCGGTGCTTCCCGGCGGCGAGCCCTGGACGGGCGGCGGAGTGCCGCCCGAACACGGCGTCCGCGGTCTCTTCGGCGTGACGCTATGCGTCGCCGCGATGGAGCCCACGGAGAGGATCCTGACCCAGGTCATGGGCTTCCGCCGGATCCCGGACGAGGAGCCGGCCGAGCCCGGCCGGGGCTTTGTCGCCTTGTTCGAGGTGGGCCCCGGCGGTCCCGGCGCCGAGGTCCGGGTGTTGGTCCCGGCGGCGGCTGAGGGCGGCCATCCCGGCCGGGGAGGCGTGCATCACGTGGCTTTCCGCACCCCGACCGTGGCCACCCAGGAACTCTGGCTGGAGAAGCTGCACGCGGCCCGGGTCGCCACGACGCCGCTCATCGACCGCTTCTACTTCTCCTCGCTCTACTTCCGAGAGCCGGGCGGCGTGCTCTTCGAGATCGCGACGGACGGCCCCGGCTTCGCCGTGGACGAGCCGGCCGGCAGCCTCGGCCAGAGCCTGGCCCTGCCGCCCTTCCTCGAGCCGCGCCGGCGCGAGATCGAGGCGGGTCTCAGGCCCATCGCCGAGCCCACAGGGCAGTACGCCTAGCCCGGGATCGTCGGCCGGCGACAGGTCCTTCCGCCGGCGGATCGACGCTTCCACGGCCTAGGACGCGGGCTTTCGCCGGCGAACCAACCTCGGCCGCGGCGGCGCGCCCCGCGCTGGGCGCGCCCGCCGATGGCCGCCCGCTACAGAAGCGCCTTCTCGGTCTCCGAATCGAAGACGTGGAGGCGGCGCATGTTCACGTTGAGCTTGACCAGGTCGCCGACCGCCACCTGCAGCTGGGGGTTGACCCGGGCGACGATGTCGTCCGGCCCGACCTTACCGTAGAGGAACTGGTCGGAGCCCAGGACCTCCAGCACCTCGACCTTCATGTCGATCTGCGGAAAGTCCGGCTGGGGCACGTCGGTGAGGTCCTCGGGACGGATGCCGAGCACTCCCTTGGTGGCGTTCAAGGCTTTCGGCAGGGCCAGTGAGAAGCCGCTGGCCTTGGCCTCCGTGCCATTCAGGGTGGCGGGGATGAAGTTCATCTTGGGGCTGCCGATGAACCCGGCCACGTACATGTTGGCGGGGTTGTCGTAGATATCGCGCGGCGACGCCACCTGCTGCAGCACGCCCTCCTTGATGACGGTGATGCGGTCGCCCATAGTCATCGCTTCGACCTGGTCGTGGGTGACGTAGACGAACGTGGCGCCCAGGTCGCGATGCAGCTTCTGCAGGTTGAGACGCGTCTCCACGCGGAGCTGGGCGTCGAGGTTGGAGAGCGGCTCATCCAGCAGGAAGACCCGGGGGTTGCGCACGATGGCGCGGCCCAGGGCAACGCGCTGTCGCTGACCGCCTGAGAGCGCGCGCGGCTTGCGCTGGAGCAGCTTCTCCAGGCCCAGGACCTCGGATGCGTGCTTGACCTTGGTCTCGATGTCGGGCTTGGGCGTGCCCCGCATCTTCAACCCGAAGGCCATGTTGTCGTAGACGCTCATGTGCGGGTACAGGGCGTACGACTGAAACACCATGGCGATGTCGCGCTCGCGCGCCGGGACCTCGTTCACAGTGCGATCGCCGATCTTGATCTCGCCCTCCGTGATCTCCTCCAGCCCCGCCAGCATCCGCAGCGCCGTGGACTTGCCGCAACCCGAAGGACCGACGAAAACCATGAATTCCTTGTCCAAAATCTGGAGGTTGAAGTCCTTGACGGCAGCCAGGTCCGTCGTATAGCGCTTGTACACGTGGTCGTATGTGACAGAGGCCATAGCACGATGGTAGTCGCAGCAGGGCGCATCTGTCACGTCAGAGGCATTGGCGTCCCGCCGGTCGGTTCTGGGCCCGGGATTACTCTGACCTACGTTGGCCACCGCGATCGCGTTCCAGCACGTTTCCAAGCGCTTCCGCAACGGGCGCCAAGCTTTGAGCGACGTCTCTTGGGCGGTGGCCGAAGGCGCGCGGACCTGTCTTCTCGGCCCGAACGGCGCCGGCAAGAGCACCTCGATCCGTCTCCTCCTGGGCGCGCTCTCGCCCACCGCCGGCAGCGTCGAGCTGCTGGGAGCGGCGGTCGGAGTGCCCGCGTACTGGGAGGCCCGGCGGCGAACCGGCATCGTGCCGCAGGGGCCGGGCATGTATCCGGATCTGACCGCGGGCGAGTACCTGGACCTGGCGGCGCGCCTCTACGGGGCGAGGTCGACCGCGCGCACGGTGGACGCGTTCGGCCTCGGCCCCCATCTGGCGAGCCGCATGACCCAGCTCTCCGGGGGCTTCCAGCGCCGCGTCGTCCTGGCCGCGGCGCTGGTCGCGGAACCGGACGTCCTGCTCCTGGACGAGCCCACTGTGGGACTCGACCCGGTGGCGGCGGACGACGTCCACAGCCACCTCCGAGAGCTGATGCAGGGCCGCACGGCCGTCCTCTGCACCCACAACCTGGCCGAGGCCGAGTCCCTGTGCGACGAGGTCGTGATTCTGAATGAGGGCCGGGTGGTGGTGCAGGACCGCCTCCAGGATCTGCGCCGCAGGTCGGGACCGAGGCTCCGGATCCGGGCCCGACAGGGCGCGGCCGCGGTCCGGGCAGCGCTGGACGGCGCGGCGGAAACCGACCGTGACAGCGTCCTGATCGCCGTGACCGATCCCCCGGCCGAGGCCCCGACGCTGTTGCGCCGGCTCCTCGGCGCGGGCCTCGACGTCTACGAGTGCGCGGTCGAGGAGGCGACTCTGCACGAGGTCTTCCTGGAGGCGGTGAGGTGAGACCGCGGCCGGTCCAGGTGCGCTGGCTGTACCTGAAAGAGCTGCGGCAGCTGCGACGCAGCCGGACCGCGCTGCTCACCGGCGCCTTCCTGGCCCTGATGCTGGTCGTGATCGCCCCAATGTCTCAGCTTACGGCGGCCCAGCCCGGCTCGGGCCGGCCGCTGCCGGTGCCGGCTTCGCTGCCAGGCCTGGCCGGCCTGCACGGGGCGCGCGACATCTTCCTCTACCTCTCGCTGCCCGTGTTCTTCGTGCTGGGTGGCCTCCTGACCCCCTCTGTGACGGCCAACTTCACCGTCGTCAGCGAGCGCGAGCGCCGCACCCTGGAGCTCCTGGTCTCACTCCCGGTCAGCGTGGCCGACATCCTCTACGCGAAGCTGGCGGCCAACCTGACCGCGGCGGCCGCCACCTTGCTGCCGCTGTTCGCGATCGACGCGGTGGGCATGCTGATGTTGACCCGGGTGGGGCCGGCCTACGTCGCGTCGGCCCTGCTCCTGCTCCTCGCCGCGCTCGCCGCGTCGGTCGGCGTGAGCCTGCTCCTCTCGCTCCTGGCGCGGGACTTCCGGACGTCCAACAACCTCGGCGGCGCCTTCGTCATCCCCACCATGCTGCTGACCGTCGCCGTGGAGGTCCTGGTTCCCGGGCTCGGCCGGTTCCTCGTGCTGTCGAGCCTGATGCTGCTGCTCGGCGCGGGGGCGTTCCTGGCGGGCGCCCGCTGGCTGACCTTCGAGCGCTATCTGGCCTGAGCTCGGCACCGTGGGCCTGAGCCCACGACCAGGATCGGTTTCACGGGCGTTACCCTAATTGAGGTCCCGACGCTGGGCGTCTGGGATCACTGAAAAGCTAAGCCAACAAAAGGAGCGACCCGATGGGAATCTTCGGTCACGAAGTTCGGCGCGAGTTCATCGCCCGGCCCGACACGGCCAAGGGCCAGATACTGTACAAGTGGCCGGACCAGAACATCCGCCGCTGGACGCAGCTGACTGTCCAGCAGGACGAGCTGGCGGTGTTCTTCCGCGACGGGCGGGTGCAGGGCACGATCATGCCCGGCCGCTGCACGCTGGACAGCTCCGAGATCCCCTTCCTGGGCATGCTCGTGGACGCCGCGTCGGGCGGCAACCTGTTCAAGACTGAGATCTACTTCGTCTCCACGCGCGAATTCCCGAACCTGCCCTTCGGGGGCGTCATAGACAACGTGGTCGACCCTGAGACCACGCTCGCGGTCGGCCTCCGGGTGTTCGGTGAATACTCGCTGAAGGTGGTCGAGCCGCAGTCCCTCATCCTGAACCTGGTCGGTACCCAGGACTTGCAGACGAACGAGCAGATCACGGACTGGATGCGCGAGCAGCTGCTGAAGGTGCTGCGCACAGACGTCACAGGCCACATCGTGCAGAGCAACTGGCCCATCCTAGGCATCACCGCCCACACCGAAGACATAGAGAAGGACACACTGGCCACGGTCCAGGGCTACATCACCACGTACGGCATCCAGATCGTCCGCCTCGGCAACTTCACGATCTCCATCAAGGAGGACGACGAGGAGACTCTCAAGAAGTACCGTCGCGACGCTCAATACAGCCGGCTGGCGGGCGGGTTCCAGCAGTACGCGACCGGCTCCGCGCTCATGGGCGTGGGGGAGGGCGCGGCCCAAGGTGGGGGCGCCACCAGCCCGGCGCTTCTGGGAGTCGGCCTGGGCCTGGGCGGCATGGTCACCGGATCGGCCCAGCAGGCGCAGCAGGCACCGGCGGCGGTCCAGGTCCGCTGCCCGAATTGCGGCACGCTGAATTCGGAGACCGCCAAGTTCTGCGCCTCCTGCGGGACGAGCCTGGCTCCAGCGCCTGCGCCGGCGGCCGCGGCGGCAGGCGTGACGTGCGCCAACTGTGGCACCCTGAACCTGGCCGGGGCCAAGTTCTGCGCCAATTGCGGGACGGCCCTCGCCCCGGCCAAGGTGGTCTGCGCCAACTGCGGCACCGAGAACGCCGCCGGAGCCAAGTTCTGCGCCAACTGTGGAACCAATCTGCAGGCGCCGGCCGAGGCCGCTGAGGGGCCTGAGCACCCACCCACGCCGAGCTGACCCAGGACCGTCCCCGCATGTCCAACCGCCTGAAGACGGCGCTGCGCGCCGCGTCGCTGCTCGGCCTGGCGCTCTTGGCCCAGTTCCTCTTCCCGGAGCTGGCGCTGGCGCGCGCCGGTGGCGGCGGCCACTCGGGCGGGAGCTCGGGTGGCAGCTCCGGCGGCGGCGGTGGGGGCGGTGGAGGCGGTCTCGGCGGCGGTGGCATTGGCGGTGGTGGCTTCGGCGGCGCAGGCCTCGGCTTCCTCGGGGTCGGCCCGATCGCCCTGATCGTCCTGGTCGTCGGCGTCTACCTGGTGTTTCGTTTCATGAGCCGAGATCGGGGCGACGGCGGCCAGAGCTTCGGCGACGCGGGCGCAATGGGCTACGCGATCACCCCGCGCCCCGCACCGTCGGGGCCGCCGCCCGGGCTGGCCGAGATTCAGGCCGCCGATCCCGGCTTCGAGCCGGAGAGCTTCCTGCAGCGCGCCGAGATGGCCTTCAAGCTCGTCCAGCACGCCTACCAGGCGCGAAACCCACGCCTGGGCCGGGCCTTTCTCTCGCCTCAGCTCTGGCAGGAATGGTCGCAGCGGATCACGTACCTGACCGAGAACCACCAGAAGCCCGTGCTCGAGAACCTGAACGTTCGCGGCATGGACATGACCGAGGCCGCCCACGCCTCCGATGGCGATCGGATCGTCGTCCATCTTGATTACGTGGCGGCGATCCACTTCGACGACGATCGCACCGGCCGCGTCGAGTCGGGCTCCTCCGAGGATGCACGTTACGGCGAGGACTGGACGTTCTGGCGGGCGCCGGGGGCCAGGACGCCCGAGAGCGGCGGCGCCACCGCCTCCAAATGCCCGAACTGCGGCGCTCTGCTCCTCCTCAACGACGACGGGCGCTGCGACCACTGCGGGGCCGACATCCCGAGCGGTCGCTACGACTGGATCGTCACCGACACCCGGCAGGGCGTCTTCACCGGCGTCTACACGCCGGACGCGCTCGGATCCGAGGAGCTCAACCCGGCGGCCGGCGTGGCCGCCATCAAGGCCGCCGACCCCGACTTTGACGAGAACGCCTTCCTGCACCGCGCCGACCAGGCCTTCATGGCCCTCCAGCAGGCCTGGCAGGAACGGGACCCGGACGCGAGCCGGGCGTTCATGAGCCCGGGCCTCTACCTCGGCTGGTCGAGCCAGGTCCAGCAGCTCCTCGACCTGCACAAGAAGAACGTGCTCGAAGGCCTGCACGTGAACGAGATCACGATGGAGAAGGTCGTCCACGGCCGGGCCTACGACGACATCACCGTCCGCATCCGCGCCACCTGCGCCGACTACGAAGTGGACGAGCGGACGGGCCACGTCGTCTTCGGCTCGCGCACGCCCAGCCCTTTCATGGAGCATTGGAGCTTCCAGCGCGGGCGGGGCGTGAAGAGCACGGGCCGGAGCGCCCTGGACAAGGTCTGCCCCAACTGCGGCGCGCCGCTCGACATCAATCAGATCGGCGAGTGCAAGTACTGCAACGCGGCTGTGACCAGTGGTCGATTTGACTGGGTCCTGTCGCGGATCGAGCAGGACGACGACACACCCAACTACTAGGACACCAAGCGACACTGTTTGGCGGCCGATCGCGTCTTGTCGCGAATCTCTCAGGAGGACGGACATGCAGCCTGACGATCACGCGCCGCGCCCTGGCTCCCCCGAGCCGGAAGAGACACGGCCGCCCGAGGCTCCGCGCCAGCCCCCCGGCGGTGGGGAGCGGCCGTGGATTCCGCCTGGCTCCGCCGCGCAGCCAGGCGGGCTGGGAGATCGCGATGCGGAGGCGAAGCCGCCGCGCGGAGCGGAGCCCGCTGGGCCAGAGCCGCACTCTGATGTGGCGTCACCCGAGGCCACCGCAGCGCCCGCCCCTGCGCCGTCGTACGTTCCGCCTGAACCGCCGGCCGCGGTGCCGGCGCCCATCCCGCCCGAGCCGGATTTGGCCGCACCCGAGGCGGCCGACCTGGCGCCCCAACCGGCGTCACCCTATCCGCCCTCCGCCTGGCGCGACCCGGCCTCGCTCGACGACCCCACCCGGCCTCCACCTTCCTACGCGCCGGCGGCGGCTCCGCCGGCCGTGCCGGAGCCGGCCGCCTACGCGCCGCCGCCCGACCCGGGCGCCCCTCCCGATACGACCCCCCGGCCGGGCGCGGGCCTGCCGCTCGTCGATGGGCCGCCCGGTTCGGTGGGCGCCCCCGTGCGCGCGGGCCTCTTCAACCGCGCGGCCGCGATCGGCTGCGGCGTGGTGGCGGTCGTCGCCGTGCTCATCGTGATCGTGCTCCTGGTGCTCGCCTTTCGCCACTGACGTCCGGCCCCACCGGCTGCGGTTGACTTTCCGACCGCCGCTCGACGCGGTCGGCGTTCTCGAGTACCTGCGCCCGCGCTGCATTCCGGGCGTGGAGGCGGTGAGGGTCGGCCGCTATACGCGGACGCTGCGAGCCGGCGGCACTGTTGGCGTCCGGCCGCAAGCAGGCACAGTTGCCGTTGACATCCGCGGCGACCGCGGGGCCGGACGCCGGATTGCCCGCCGGCTGCTGGACCTCGACGCCGACCCGGATGCGGTGGCCTCGACCTTCGGCCCGGATCGGCTCCTGGGATCGGTATGGCGGCGCCATCCCGGAGTCCGAGTGCCCGGCTGCGCCGAGGGTTTCGAGCTGGCCTGCCGAGCCCTGCTCGGGCAGCAGGTTTCGGTCGCCGGCGCGACCACCCTCGCCGGCCGCCTGGTGGCCATGCTGGGCACGCCGGCCGCCACCGAGCCCCCGCTGAGCCACACCTTTCCAGCTCCTGAGGCAATCGCGGACGCCCCCCTGGAGCGGATCGGGTTGCCCCGCACCCGCGCCGCCGCGCTCCGCGCCCTCGGCGCAGCGGTGGCGTCGGGTTCGCTCCGGCTGGAGCCTGGCGCCGAAGTCGAGGACACCCGCGGCCGCCTGCTGCAGCTGCCTGGCGTCGGTCCCTGGACGGCCGAGTACGTGGCCCTGCGGGCGCTGGGCGACCGAGACGCGTTCCCGGGCACGGACCTCGGCCTGCGCCGGGCTGCCGAGCGCCTGGGTGCGAGCGCCTCGAGCCTGGCCGATACGGCGGAGGCCTGGCGCCCGTATCGCGCCTACGCTGCCATGCTGCTCTGGTGGAGCCTGGCCTGATCCCGACCCGCCTCGGCACTTTCCGGGCCCTCATCGCGGGCGCCGGCCTGCGCCGCCTGGTCTTTCCCGACCAGCCCCTGGATGCGGCCGACGCGCTCGGCCTGACGCCGCGCCTGACGAGCGAGCTGGACGAGTTCCTGGCCGGCCTCCGGCGCGACTTCACCATCCCCCTAGACCTGCGCGGGACCCCCTTTCAGCGCCGGGTCTGGGCTGCAGTCCGGAAGGTTCCGTATGGCGCCACCCGAACCTACCGCGAGATCGCCGAACAGATCGGCGCCGGCCAGGCGATCAGGGCCGTCGGGGCGGCCAACGCGGCCAACCCGGTGCCGATCGTGGTCCCCTGCCATCGCCTGGTGGGGACGGCCGGCGACCTCCGCGGCTATGGCGGCGGCCTGGGCCTGAAGGCGCGGCTGCTGGCCCTGGAGCGTGGGGCGGCCGGCGCAGTGGCGAGCGAGCGTCATGGCTGAAGGCGAGGTGGAGCTCTTCAATCCGCCCGAGCTGGGGCCGCCGGTGGGCTTCGCCCACGCCGCTGCGGGCGCGGGACTCGTCGTGCTCGGCGGCCAGATCGGCTGCGACGCGAGCGGCCGGGTGCTCGTGCCGGGCGACATCGCCGCGCAGTTCGCGCAGGCCATCCAGAACGTGGCGACCGCCCTGCGAGCGGCCGGCACCAGCCCTGAACGAACGCTGAAGCTGACCTACTTCGTCACCGACGCGGCCGCGTACCGTGCCGCCCTGAAGCCGATCGGGCGTGCGTATGCGGCCGTCTTCGGCCGCCACTTCCCGGCCACCAGCCTCTTCGAAGTCAAGGGCCTCTACGACCCCGAGGCGATGGTCGAGATCGAGTGCACGGCCCTTCGCTAGGAAGCCTGCCGGCGGCTGCCAGGCCGCCCGCCTTAGCGCCACCAGGGAATCGAGCCCGCGCGGACGGCGGCCTCCACCCACGGCGTCGCCTCCTCCGTGAGCTCGCCGAGCACGCGGGCGTATTCCGATGCCGCGACCAAAGCGATCGCCGACCGCTCCTCGTCGACGTCGTCCGAGCCGCCCCACTCGCGGAGACGGCGGATCGCGGCGGCCTCCAGGCGGAGGCGATCGACGGCGGGCGGCCGGACCGGGGCGGCCTCACCGTCCAGACGCCGGGCCAGGGCGGCCAGCCCCTCCAGCGCGGTTCCGGCCTCCTCGGCCACAACCTCGCGGCCACTGCCGCCGGGCGCTCGGTAGCCGCGATCGGGGAGCGAGCCCAAGATGTCCCCGATCAGCCTTGCCCGCGTGCCGAGGGTGACCAGGGCCACGGCCGTGTCGGGATCGAGATGCCGGCCGCTGCGCTGGTGCAGGAGCAGATCGAGAGCCTCCGAGGCGAGGTCCTGACCCGCCACGGCGGAGCGGCGGGCGGCCGTCGCCGCGGTCCCGGCGTCATCTCCCAGGAGCCGGTCCAGGGCTGCCGCCACGAAAGTCGCCACGCCGCGGTACTCGCGGGCCACCGCGCGGCGCAGCTCGGCCCGAGCGCCTCGCGGCCAGATCAGGAGACCGACCGCGAGGCCCACGCCCGCGCCCACGGCCAGGTCCAGAACCCGCACCAACCCCACCTGCCAGCCGCTCGGCTGGAGCAGGTTGAAGATCACGATCGCGAACACGGTGAATGCCGCCTGCCCGGCCAAAAAACTGACCCCAGTGGGTGCGTACGCGGCTGCGAAGGCGGCCACCGGGAACGCGAGCCAGAGCAGGGCGCGGTTCGAGCCCACCACGGCGATGAAGAGGCCTCCGACCGCGAACCCGGCGATGGTCCCGGCCAGCGCCTCGAGAGCCGTGCGACCGGTCGCCAGCGCGTTGGAGCGGAGAACCGAGATCGTCCCCAGGACGGCCCAGAACGCGTGGTCGAGCCGCAGCCAGCGGGTCAGGAGGACGGCGATCGCAATGCCGAGCGCGCCGCGCAGCGCGTTGTGCAGAACGCTGCTGCGGAGGCTCAGATGGGTCGTCAGGGTCCGCCCGATGCGCCTGGTCACCCCTGCAGGGCCCTGCCAGCTCGGTGTGCCGGGAGGCAGCGCCACCTGCGACAAGCCATCGCCCTGACGGGCGAAGAGGGAGGCGTCCGCAGCAATGCCCAGGGCCGAGTAGGCAAGCCGTCGCAGCCGGTTGGCGGCCACGAGCCGCCGCAGCACGTCGGCCGGGTCGTCCCCAGCTTGGAGCCTGGTCGCGGCCCATCCGTCCAGGGCGCGACGGTGGGCGATCCGGGCGTCCTGGAGCTGGTTCAGGTCCGGAGCGGGCCCCCCGGTCAATACGGTCGCTGACAGCTCCAACGCCTCTGCGGTAGCCCGAACCAGCGCCTGGCCCGCGTCGGCGGGCCGGGCTTCGGCCAGAGCGGGATCGGCCAGCTGGGCAGCCATCTGCTCCAGCCCCGAGACCAGCCCGGCCAGGGCCCTGAGCCGGCGGGTAGGGCCTGCCGGGCGGTAGAGGGAGGCCCTATAGGCGGCACGCGCGGCGGCCGCCTCTTCGGCCACCGCCTCGGGGGCCCCGGCGGCCGTCGGGTCCTGGATAGCCCCGGCCAGCGCACGGCAGGTGGAGGCGACGACCGTGTCCAGCCGGGGCCTTTGCGGGCATGGCCAGAGGACCAGGGCGGCCAGGGTGGCGGCCGTCCCGGCGAGGGTCCAACCGAGCACTCGGTAGGGGATGATCGCTGGCGTCCCCGGCACGGCGACAGCCAGCACGAAGGCCAGGATCAGGGCCAGCTGAGCGGCGCTGGCGTACCCGCTGAATACGCCGGCCATGAGGACGATGCTGACCACGACGAAAGCGCCGCTGACCGCAGCCACCGTCGATTGCGCACAGAGAGTGCCGAGTGCGACGAGCACCGTTCCCAGCAAGGTCGTCGTCACGTAGGCGGCCGTACGCGGGAGCGGCGGACCCTGGAAGTCGGCCATGACGATGAGCGCGAAGCAGCCGAAGGCCACCATCAGGTTGACCTGCGGGTTCCCGATGAAGAGCACGGCCGCCGCCACCATCGGCGTCTCCGTGGCGGCGACGCGGGCCGCCCGGCGCAGGGCCGCGCGATCCGGGTCGGGGAGGGACGCCCAGCGGCCGCGGGCGGCCGCCGGGGCGGGGGGCGCGGGGGCGGCGGCGGCCATCTCCGAGCCAAGCCTAGTGGACTGAGCCGGCAGGGCCCGGCGCGACGCGCCGGAGAGCCCCTCCTTACGATATGACACGTGGCGTCAAAAATCGCGGACCTGGCCGGGCCGGTCGCCTACGAAGACTTTGGCGGCTCGGGGCCGGCCGTGGTCCTGATCCACGGTTTGGGCGGCTCATCGCTCAACTGGCTGTCCGTGGGCCCGGGCATAGCGGCACTGGGCCATCGCACGTACGCACCCGACCTCCTCGGCTTCGGCCGCACGCAATTGGACGGCCGCCGGTCCGACGTGGACTCCAACCAGAGATTGCTCGACTCCTTCCTGGAGAACGTGGTCGGCGGTCCCGCCCTGCTCGTCGGCAACTCCATGGGCGGCCTCATCTCCACGCTCCAGGCGAGTCGCCGGCCCGAGAGCGTGCGCGCCCTGATGCTCGTGGACCCGGCTCTGCCCTGGCGCGGCCGGCGCCGGTTCGACTTCGCCATCTGGGCCTTTTTCGCCGCCCTGCTCGTACCGGGCCTCGCGGAACGGTCTCTAAGCCGGGCCGCCCGCCGAGCCGGCGCCGAGCGCGTGGTCAACGAGACCCTGCGCATGGTCACGGCCGATCCCAGCCGGGTCGACCCCGAGGTGATCCGGGCCCACCTGGAGCTGGCGGAGCAGCGCGCCAACCAGCCGGGCAGCGTGGATGCCCTCGCCCAGGCAGCGCGCTCTCTGCTCTCCATGCTCGGGCACCCGGGCCAGTACGATGCTGACTACCGCGCAGTGTGGGTGCCCGTGCGCTTCGTGCACGGCGACCGCGACCGGCTGGTCCCGCTGGAGTTCTCACTCGGGCTGGCCGAGCGCTACGGCTGGTCGGTCGATGTCCTGCCCGACATCGGCCACGTGCCCATGCTGGAGAACCCGGCCGGCTTTCTGCGCATAGTGCGGCGCTGGTTCAGGTCGATAGGTGAAGCGGCGGGCTGAGGCCATCGGCTGATTCGTTCTAGGATTCCCGTCGCAACCATCAACGTGGCCGTAACCTCCCAGCCTTCGTCGCAGCCGCAGGAGTCGGAGCCGCCGCCGCGGTCGAGATTCACGAGCCGGGGCATCCCCCCGCTCACCTACCTCGGGCGCATCGCTCAGCTGCCGCCGGTCTGGGCGGAGGGCCGCTCGGCGCTCGAGTACAAGCGTCTGCTCCGATCCGCCGTCTATCGCGGCGAGGGTGTCATCCGCGGCGAGGGCCGCCCGGTGCTGCTGATCCCCGGCTTCATGGCCGGCGACAGCTCCCTACTGGTGCTTCGGGATTGGCTCGCCCGGTGCGGGTACGACGCCCAGCTGGCCGGCATCTGGCTCAACATCCGCTACTCCGAGGCGGTGATGGCGCACCTCGGCCGGCGCCTGAACAGCCTCCACCACGCCTCGGGTTCCGGGGTGAGCGTGATCGGGCACAGCCGTGGCGGCCTGCTGGGCAAAGTCCTCGCCAACCGCCACCCGAAACTCGTGGACAGGGTCGTAACTCTCGGCTCACCACTCGGCGACCCATACGACGTGCATCCGCTGACGATGGCCGGCGTCCGCCTGGCGCACGTCGTCAACATTCTCCGCTACGCCCGCCGCGGCGGGGTTGAGACACCCTTCCTGGCCGATCTCGCCCGGCCGGCCGCAGCGCCGCTCTGGTCCATCTACACGGTTAGCGACGGCATTGTGCACTGGGAGGCCTGCCTCCGCCCGGACGCGGTGTGCCTGCCGGTCGCGGGCAGCCACACCGGCCTGGGCATGAACCGCGAGGTCTACGAGATCCTGGCCCGCGTCCTAGCCGAGGCCCGGCCTAGGCCGCCTGCGGCCGCCAGTCGCTCGCGGCGCGGTGGAGCGTAGAGAGCCAGAGGTCGTGCTCCGCGCCGTCGCCCGCCTCCGCCTCCCACTCGTGGAAGCGGATCAGGGTCCGCACCAGCTCCTCGTCCTGGCGCCAATCCGGGGCGAGGCACCCGCCCAGGTCGTGGCGGCCGATGAGCGTGTGGTCGACCCACTCGGTCAGCTCGCACCACGCCGCGGCGCGATCGCGCTCGGTCATCCGGGTCCAATCCCACAGGGGCTCCCAGCCGACGTTCGTAACGTGCATGACGGCAGGGTCGGGCGAGACCCGTATCAGGTGCAGTACCAGCCGGGTCTCAAAAAATTTGGCTCGCCCGCGCCCCGGCCTCCCCGCCGCGCGCGTTTGGCTGGTGTCGGGCGGGATCAGTCCAAGGCGACCACCAGGTCGGCCTCGCGCCAGGTCGGCGCGACCAAGTCGGCGTTGACCTGGTCGCTGCCTCTCGACCAGTGGCGCGCCTGCTCCTCGGTCTTGCCGAACCCGGCGTGGCGCGACATCAGGCGCGCCACCCGGACCTCGGGGCGGACCGCCGCGTACCAGGCCTCGTCGAGCAGCGGTCGCACCGCGGCCCAGGGCCGCTGCCACAGCAGTAGGTAGTTGCCCTCGGTCACCACCAGCGGGACGTCGCTCTCGACCGCGATCGTACCCGCCACCGGCTCCTCCAGCACACGGTCGAAGGCGGGCGCGTACACGGTCACGCCCGGCTCGGGTTCACGCAGCCGCCGCAGCAGGGCGATGTAGCCGGCCACGTCGAAGGTGTCCGCGGCACCCTTCCGCTCGCGCCGCCCGAGCCGCGCCAGTTCGGCGCCGGCCAGGTGGAATCCGTCCATCGGCACGCACACGGCCAGGCCACCCAGCTCGGCCGCGACCCGCGCCGCCAGCGTCGACTTGCCGCTGCCCGGCATCCCGGCGATGCCCAGAAGCCGGCGCTCCCCGGCCGCCGCCAGCGCCCGCGCTCGGGCCAGCGCGAACTCAATGGCCACGGTCTTCGGCTCCGGCGTGTTGGCCGTCATCACCTCGCCGGGATCTCGCCCGAACCGCGCGCGATGAGCCGGGTCGGCACGACCACGCGCCGCGGCTCCCGCGCCTCGTCCGCCAGCCGTTCGAAGAGCAGGTTCGCGGCCGTCCTGCCCAGCACACGAGGATCCTGGGCGATGACCGACACGGCAGGCTCCAGCATGTCCGCCAGATCGATGTCGTCGAAACCGATCAGGGCCACCCGGCTCTGCAGCCCGCGCTGGCGGAGCGCCCGGATGGCTCCTAAGGTGATCAGGTTCTGGCCACTGAACAGGGCGGTCGGGGGGTGCGGCGACGCCAACAGGTCGAGCGCGGCCCCCTCGGCCGCCTCGATGGTCGGGAAGTCCTGACGCACCAGCCCGGGATCGTAGCCAAGCCCCTGGCCGGCCAGGCCTTCGACGTAGCCGGCATGGCGCTCGCGCGCCGTCCAGATCGAGCGGGCGTCTCCGAGAAAGGCGATCCGCCGATGGCCCCGTGACGCGAGGTGGCGCACCGCCGTCCGGGCGCCAACGCGGTTGTCGGCCATGACGCTGTCGGAGTCGGGCCAGGGACCGGGACGGTCCGCGTAGACGATCGGCGTTCCGGGCCTCATCGGGTCGGGGGATGATCCGACCCCGTCTGACCAGGCGGGCACGAGGATGAGGCCGTCGACCTGATGCGACGCGAATGCCGCCAGCAGTTCGCGCTCCCGTTCCGGATCCTCATCGGTGCTGCCGGCGAAGACGAGTGTGCCCCGCCGGATCGCGACGTCCACCACGGCGCGATGGAGTGCCGACGCGAATGGGTTGGAAACGTCCTCCAGCACCAGGCCGATCGTCAGGGTCCTGCGATCCGCACGGCGCAGGCTGACTGCGGCCATGTTGGGGAGGTAATCGATCGACCTGATCGCGTCCTGAACGCGGCTCACGATCTCGGGCGCGACGCTGGGATGTCCGTTGACCACGCGCGAGACCGTCTTCAGGCTGACTTGAGCCGCCACGGCCACGTCGCGCATGGTCGGTGACCGATGCTCCATTACAGCGCGGCCCGACACGATCCTCCTGGCTTGCGGCCTCGATTGGCGCAAGGCTTCCGCCGGCCACGATGGGCCGGCGGCCGAACTGACTGATCGCAAGTGTATAGACAACGACGGACCTCGCTGATAGAGTGAGAGCGGTCGTTCCTACGTTGTCTTTGGAGCGCGCGGGGGTGCGCGGGAGGAGAAGGTGATGGCCGCAACTCATCAGGGGCCGTACCGGCGGGGACCGGCCACGCTCATCGGACTCTGCCTTGCCGTCGCGGTCGTCCTGGCCGCCTGCGGGGGAGCCGGTTCCTCGGGTGGCTCCTCGTCCAGCAGCCAGCCGATCGTCGGTCTGATCACGAAGACGAACACCAACCCGTTCTTCGTCAAGATGAAGGACGGCGCGCAGAAGGAGGCCTCCGCCAAGGGCGCCAAGCTTCTCACCGCCGCCGGCAACTTCGACGGCGACAACGCGAGCCAGGTCACCGCGATCGAGAACATGGTGGCGGCGGGGGCCAAGGGCATCCTCATCACCCCGAACGACACGAAGGCGATCGTGCCCACCATCGAGAAGGCGAAGAAGAAGGGCGTGCTGTTCATCGCGCTCGATACTCCGACCGATCCGCAGAGTGCCGTCGACGCCCTGTTCGCGACCAACAACCTGACCGCCGGCGTGCTCATCGGCAAGTACGCGAAGGCCGTGGAGGGGGACAAGGCGGTCAAGATCGCGACCCTGGACCTCGCGCCCGGGATCACCGTCGGCGTGCTCCGTCATAACGGTTTCGTCCAGGGGTTCGGTCCCAGCACGAGCGCGAGCATCGTCTGCAGCCAGGACACGCAGGGGGACCAGGCCAAGGGCCAGGCGGCGATGGAGACCTGCTTGCAGAAGGACCCGAACATCAATCTGGTCTACACGATCAACGAGCCCGCCGCCCTCGGCGCCAACACGGCCCTGAGGGCCGCCGGCAAACAGAACAACGTCCTCATGGTCTCGGTCGACGGGGGCTGTACGGGCGTCCAAGCGGTCAAGGACGGCAAGATCGCCGCCACCTCGCAGCAGTACCCGCTCAAGATGGCGAGCCAGGGTGTCGACGCAGTCGTCGACTTCGCCAAGAACGGCACTAAGGTGTCTGGCTACCACGACACCGGGGTCACGCTGATCGCCGACAAGGCAGTCCCGGGCGCCGACTCCAAAGACACCGCATTCGGCCTCGCCAACTGCTGGGGCTGATTAGGCGCTGAGGACGAAGGGCGAAGATGAGCAACGCCGCCGTCACCCCTGATCGCATCCCGACGACACCGGGGGATGCCCCTCCTTCTCTGAGGACTCGCGCTCTCAATGTGTCCACGCTGGGACCTCTGCTAGCGCTGATCATCGTCGGGAGCTACTTCTCGATCCGGTCGGACCGCTTCCTGAGCGGAGGCAATCTCTCCCTGGTTTTGCAGCAAGTGATTGAGGTCGGCACGCTCGCCATCGGCCAGACGCTCGTGATCCTGACCGCGGGCATCGACCTTTCTAATGGGGCGGTCATGGCACTCGGCAGCATCGTCATGACGAAGCTGGCAGTCACCTCAGGCGTGAACCCGTACATCGCTATCGCGCTGGGATTGCTCGTGTGCGTCGCCTTCGGCGCTCTGAACGGCACTCTGGTCACCCGGATCAGGCTGCCGGCCTTCATCGTTACGCTCGGCACCCTGAACATTGCTTTCGCGCTCACGCACATCTATTCAAGAGAACAGACGATCTCCAATCTGCCACCCGCGATGACCTATCTCGGCAACACGTTCAGCGTCGGCCAAACCGACGTCACCTACGGCTCGATCCTGATGCTGCTCATGTTCGTGGTTGCCTGGTTCGTGCTGCGCAGCACCGCCGGCGGCCGTCATGTATACGCTGTCGGCAACAATCCCGAGGCGGCCAGGCTGACCGGCATCCGCACCACCCGGGTCCTCCTCGTCGTCTACGCGCTGGCTGGGTTGATTTACGGCATCGCCGCCCTGCTGCTGATCTCCCGCACCAGCGTTGGCGACCCGCAGGCGGGGCAGACCGACAACCTCGACAGCATCACCGCGGTCGTCCTCGGCGGTACCAGCTTGTTCGGCGGCCGCGGCAGCGTCATCGGCACTCTGATCGGTGCACTGATCGTGGGTGTGATCAGAAACGGCCTGCAGTTGACTGGCGTCGCTCCCATCTATCAGGTGCTGATCACCGGCATCCTGGTCATCTTGGCTGTTACCGCGGATCAAGTCACTCGCCGGAGGGCGCGGTGACCGAATCGCAGAACGGCGTCACGCCGGTCCTGGAGGGTCGGGGCCTGGTCAAGCGCTACGGGAACGTCACCGCCATGGACGGTGCCGACTTCGAGCTCCTCCCGCACGAGATCCTCGCCGTCATCGGTGACAACGGCGCCGGCAAGTCCACGCTCATCAAAGCGCTGTCGGGAGCCATAATCCCCGACGAGGGCGAGATCCTGCTGGACGGCAAACCGGTGCATTTCCGCAACCCCCTCGACGCGCGCATGCATGGGGTCGAGGCCGTCTACCAGGACCTCGCTGTAGCGCCCGCCCTCGACATCGCCGAGAACCTTTTCCTCGGGCGCGAGGTGCGCCGAACCGACATCTTCGGCAAGCTTTTTCGAGTCCTCGACAGGAAGCGAATGGTGGCCGAGGCGCGAGCCCACATGCAAGATCTGAACATCGGGATCAGGTCTATGAAACAGGCGGTGGAGACGCTCTCCGGCGGCCAGCGCCAGGGCGTCGCGGTGGCGCGAAGCGCGTTCGCCCGCCACGTCGTGATCATGGACGAGCCCACCGCGGCCCTCGGCGTCAAAGAGACCCATATGGTGCTCGACTTGATCCGGAAGATCCGGGACAAGGGACTCCCGGTCATTCTGATCAGCCACAACATGCCGAACGTTTTCGAGGTGGCGGACCGTGTCCACATCCACCGGCTGGGGCGCCGTGCGGCCGTTATCAACCCGCGCGAGTTCAGCATGTCGGACGCGGTTGCGATCATGACCGGCGCCATGGCGGGCGAACAGGTCGCCGGAGAGCCCCGGGTCGGACTGGCCGAGTAGCGGAATCGCTGCCCCGACGTCCACCGCCAAAACGAGCGGAGACGGCCGAGCTGGCGAGCCGGCCGCCTCCTTAGGGGGGTGGTCGCAACTTTCAGGCGACCGACTCCAGCACCTCGTCGGTCACGACCTGGCCGTCCTTCAGCCGGATCCGGCGGTCGGCCCGGCCCGCCAGGTCGGCGTCGTGGGTGACGAGCACGAACGTCACCCCCTCCTCGCGGTTGAGCCGTCGCATCAGGCCCAGTAGCTCCTGCGAGGTTTGGCTGTCGACGGCCCCGGTGGGCTCGTCTCCGAGCACCAGCGCCGGCCGGTTGATCAGCGCTCGCGCGATCGCCACGCGCTGCTGCTGGCCGCCCGAGAGCTCGTCCGGACGGTGGTGCAGGCGGTCGGTGAGGCCGACGAAATCCAGCAGGTCGAGGGCCCGCCTCTTGCCATCGCCCGAGGTGGAACCGACGTAGCGCAAGGGCAGCATCGCGTTTTGCAGCACGTTCAGGCCGGGCAGCAGGTTGTACTCCTGAAAGATGAACCCGATCCGGCGGCCGCGCAGGTCGGAGCGGGCGCCATCGCCCAGGCGGGCCGTGTCCTGGCCGTCGATCAGAACGGTCCCGGACGTGGGCCGGAGCAGGAGGCCGAGCAGGTCGAGCAGCGTGGTCTTGCCCGAGCCGGACCGACCCATCACGGATACGAACTCGCCCTCCTCGATCGTGAGGTTCACGCCGTCCAGGGCGCGGACGACGTTGCTGCCCTGCTTGTAGTGCTTGGTCAACTCGACCAGGTCGACTCTTGCCATCTTTTCTTTCTCCCTCGCTCAGCTCGCCATCCGCAGCGCGGTCACCGGGTCCAGCCGGGCGGCGCGGAAAGCGGGGATGAGGCCGGCCAGCGCCCCGAGGGCGACGGCGAAGCCGATCGCCAGCACCGTGAGGCTCGGGGTGACCAGGAAGAGCTCCAGGTTGCTGCTCCGGCCGGCCGCGTTGATGAGGTTGGTGAGGCCCACCCCGAGCAGGTATCCGGTCACTCCGCCGACCAGCCCGATCAGAGTCGCCTCCGCCAGGTACTCGAGGATCAGGTGGCGCATGTGAGCGCCGACCGCCTTCTTCAGACCGATCTCGCGGGTGCGTTCGGTGACGGCCATGATCATCGTGTTGATGACGCTCAGGCCACCGATCACCAGCGCCAGCACGGCCGCGCCGGTGGTGATGAATGTGAACGTCGCGCCGCCTGACTTGAACGACTGCACAAGTTGGCTGGGCTTGGTTGCCTTGACCCCGGGAACGGCGGCGTTGATGCGGTTCGCTATCTGATCGAGCTCGCCCAGCGACGCCCCCTCCCGCCCATAGACGGTGATGCCCTGGGTGATCTGGGACACGTCCAATGTGTCGCGCAGCGGCTGGGGCAGGCTGTCCTTGAGCAGCATCTGGCCGTCCGCGATGCCCAGGTAGGCGAAGCTGTCCGGGGCTGTTCGCGTCGAGGCCAGGGTGCCGATGACCTTGAACGGATGATTGACGAACCCGGGCCTGGCGTCCTTCGGCCTCACCGGCAGGTCGACGGAGTCGCCGACGCTCTTCTTGAGCTCGGTCGCCACCGTCGAGCCCAGAACGACCTCGCCCCGCCCGTTGTCGCTCAGGTAGCGGCCGGAGGCCACCGTCGTCCGGAGGGCCCCGTAGCCGTGCTCGGCGGGATCGCCGGCCACGATCGTGTCGGGAACGCCGAAGCTGATGCTGCCGACGTCGCCTGGCTTCAGTGGAAACGAGTAGCCAGGGAAAGCCGCGGCCACACCCCCGATCTTCTTGATGTCGGTGATCTTCGATGTCGGCAGCAGCGCGGCCGACTGACCATCGGGAGGCCCGACCTGGACGCTCGAGCTGTAATAGGTGACGCCGCCGTCGATCAGGGCGTTGAAGTGCTCAGCCATCGCCCCCATCGTGGTCAGGGCGAAGATCCCGATCACGATGCCGGAAATGGTCAATATCGAGCGCAGCTTGCGCCGGGTCAGGTTTCGAACGATCTCCATCTAGCTTGTCTCCTCACGAGCCTCTCGCAGTTAGTGGCCCTCATACGGCCCAGTCCAGCATCCAGTTACACAAGCGCCCGCAGGAAGTCCCTTGAGTCATCACCTAGACGTGACAATTGCCACCATGCCGCCGTGAAGGCTCGGCCGTCTCAGGACGCCGCTTCTCGGAACGCCTCCCAGACCCTGCCGTTGCCGGCGTCCTCGACCGCCGCGGCCTCCCCGCCGCTCCCCCGGGGGCGGCTGCGGCGCTTGAGCAGCGAATAGACGACCGGGATGACCAGCAGGGTGAGGAAGGTGGAGCTGACCAGACCGCCCTCGACCACTATCGCCAGTGACTGCGAGATGAGCCCCCCGCCGCCGCCGGCCGAAACGCCGACCGCCACGGGCAGCAGAGCCATGATCGTGGCCACGGCCGTCATCAGGATGGGTCGGATGCGGACGGACCCGGCCAGGGCCAGCGCCTCCCGGATCGAGTTGCCGGCCCGGTTCCGCTCCACGAAGTCGATGAGCAGGATGGCGTTCGAGACCACGATCCCGAAGACGAGCAGCACGCCGAGCAGCGCGGGCAGGCCGAGTGGCTGACGGAACAGGAATAGGGCCAGGAAGCTGCCGATCAGCGCCAGCGGCATCGTGGTCAGGATGACGAACGGCGTCACCACCGAGCGGAAGAATATGACCAGCACCAAGAAAACGATTCCGACCGCCACCGCGATGGCGATGTACATCTGGTTGAAGCTGTCGTTGATGTCGGTCTGAGTGCCTCCGGTGCTGAGGCTGACGCCGCTGGGCAGGCTGACCTGGTTCACCTTCTGAGTGGCGCGGGTGGACGCGCCGCTTGTGTCGGCGACCTGAATGGCCGCGCTGACATTGACCTGGCGCCGGCTGTCGACCCGCGTGATCGTGGTCGGGGCCGACGTCGTCTGCACGTCCGCGACGTCCTTCAGGGTGGTGCCCGGGCCCAGGGCCAGGTCGGGTAGCCGGTCGGCGGTGACGTTGGCGGGATCCAGCCGAAGGCTCACCTGCGGTCCCTCCGGGCCCAGGCTGCCAGCGCCCTGGGGGCTGAGGGCGCCTCCGACCGCGAGCGCCACCGTCTGGGCGGTGAGGCCGTGCGCGGCGGCTCGGGCGGGGTCGACGTTGACCAGGATCTCGGGCTGCTGGGTGGCGAGGTCGGAGGTGACGTTGATCAGTTCCGAGTCCTGCTGCAGCTTCGTCACCATCTTCTCCGCGGTCTGGCGCAGCGCGTCGGGGTCGCTGCCGGTGAGGCTGGCGGTGTAGCTGTTGGACGCCGGGCCGATGGAGTTGACCGCGATCTGGGCGTTGCCCTTGCCGTAAAGCCCATCGAGGTCGGTCTGCAGCCGCTTGACAACGGCTGGGGCCTCGGCCCGGCTCTTGGCGAGCACGCTGAGCTGGGCCTGGTTCTCGCTGAAGGCCCCGGTGAAGACGCCGCCGAAATCGGTGCTGGCGACGCTGATCGAGACGAGCCTGACGCCCGGATCGGCCATGGCCGCCTCTTCGAACGCCTTCAGGCGCTGGTCGGTCTGGGCCGAGGACGTGCCCGGGGGCAGGCTGACCTGGCCCTGAAGCTGGTCCGAGCCGCCGAAGGCGAAGAAATCAAGCGGCACCCGGGTCAGGCTCAGGATCGACCCACCCAGGGCGACGAGGGCGACGAGGAGGACGAGGGCCTTGCGCCAGCTGCGGCTGAGGGCCCAGGCGATGACCGGCCGGTAGGCTCGGCCCAGCCCGCCCACCGCCTCTCCCGGACCTGCGGCGACCGCCGCCACGGATCGCACCGGCCGCGACTGCCGCCCGGCCCCAGCCCCGCCTGCCGCCCCGGCCTGCGCGCGGGCCTGGAGGAAGAAGCTGACCAAGACCGGGACCAGCGTCAGGGCCACCACGAGCGAGGCCAGGAGGGCGATGGTCACGGTCACCGAGAAGGGGAGGAAGAACTTGCTGATGATGCCGCCCACGACTCCGATCGGCAGGAATACGCCGACGGTGGTGAGCGTGCTGGAGATCACCGCCGAAGAGACCTCGGTGGCGCCGTTCAGGGCCGCCTGCCGTGGCGACTCCCCCATCTGCAGGTGGCGATAACTGTTCTCGAGGACAACGATCGCGTCGTCCACGATGCGGCCGACGGCGATGGTCAGGCCGGCCAGTGTCAGCGAGTTGAGTGAGAAGCCGCCCACGCCGGTGCCGAGGAGTGCCACGAGCACGCTGGTGGGGAGCGACACGGCGGTGACCAGGGTGGCCCGGACGCTGCGCAGGAAGAGGAAGATGACCGCGATCGCCAGCGTCGCCCCGATCAGCCCTTCGAGCAAGAGGTCGTTGAGCGAGGAGCGGATGTCGACGGCCGAGTCGAAGGTCAGCCGCAGGTCGTCCTGGGGATTCAGGTGGAGCTTGGCCACCCGGCTGCGCACGTCGCTGGAGAGGCTGACGGCGTTGCCGTTCTCGGCTCGCACGACCTGGATCTGAAGGGATGGCAGGCCCTGGGTCCGCGAGACGCCGTTGACGGGTGCGGGGCCCTCGGTGATGGTGGCCACATCGCCCAGGAGGACGGCGTGCGCCGGGCCAGGGATGACGGCGGTCGGCGACGGCGCCGGCGTCCGCCCGGTGCCCGCCCCCGGGGGGCC
>JALYZG010000202.1 GCA_030948965.1 Candidatus Dormiibacterota bacterium
CCAGGAGATCCTGGGGGGTCTTCTGGGCGCCGACCCGAAGGAGATCCTCGGCGACACCTTCCCGCGGCTGGGCTTGATCCGGGAACCGGCGCTCGCCACAGCGGCCGCCCGATGAGTCCCTTTCTCCTCAGGCTGGGCGCCACCACGCTCACCCTGGTGGCCGCGGCCGCGTTCACCGGCTACGTGACCGGACATGTGAAAAACGGCTCCGCCCCGCTCCGGCCGACGGTGGTCGCCGCCTCGGGCGTGACGCTCACGCTGACTCCCTCGGTCCGCGCCGGGAACGTGCCGACCGTCACCTCGACCTATGCCAGCTGAGATCGAGCCAGCGCAGCGGCGTTTCGAGGCGCTCGGCACCACCTGTCACCTGATCGGCACGGGCGCCGCGGCGGACCGCTTGGCCGCTGGGGAGGCCTGGGTCCGCGCCATGCACGCTCGCCTCACCCGGTTCGAAGCCGGCAGCGAGCTGAGCCGGCTGAATGCCGCCGGCCACGCGGTGCGCGTGTCAGCGGAGCTCGAGGCCCTCCTGCTGGCGGCGCTGGAGGCTTGGCGCGAGAGCGGCGGCCTGGTCAACGCGGCAGTCCTGCCGGCCATGCTGGCCAGCGGCTACACGCGCCCCCTCGCCCAGGGCCCTGGTCGGGCCTCGGGCGCCCCCGCCGTGCCCCCGCCACTGCCGGCGGTGCTGCAGGTGGGGCCGGGCCGGTCGGCCTGGGTCGCGGCCGGCGCCGGTCTCGACCTCGGCGGCATCGCCAAAGGCTGGATGGCCGACCGGCTCGCGCTGAACCTTGGCGGCGACTGCGTCGTCAACCTGGGCGGTGACCTCTTCGCCCGTGGCTCCGGGCCGTCTGGCGACGGCTGGCCGGTGGCCTTCGGCGGCGCCACCCTTCTGCTCCGCGACCAGGGCGCCGCCACCAGCAGCATCCGGCGCCGCCGCTGGCGCGGCCCGGCGGGCGCGCAGCATCACCTCATCGATCCCCGCACCGGGCGGCCCTCGGACTCCGGCGTGGAGGAGGTCGCGGTCGTGTGCGGCTCCGCGTTGGAGGCGGAGGTACTGGCCAAGACGGCTTTGCTTGCCGGACCGCGCGAAGCCGAGGCGCGTCTCCGTCCGCGGGCTCTCGCTTGGTGGCTGCGCCCGGTCTCCGACGCCGTCGCCCCGGCCGCGGCTTAGGCCGCCCCATGGACGCGCAGACCTTCTTCTGGGTCCTGGCCCGCATCTGCGGGCTGACCGCGTTCCTGGCCCTCTCGATCTCGCTCGTTGCAGGCGTGGCCTTGCGCAGCGCGGTTTTCGAGATCGCGGCTCGCAACCGCTCCGTGCGAGCGGTGCACGAGTACACGGCCATCCTCTGGCTGCCGTTGGGCGCGCTCCACGTACTGATGTTGGTCCTCGACTCGACGGCCCGGATCTCGGTGCGCGACGTGTTCGTGCCGTTTCTCGCCCCCTACGACCTGCGCGGCACCCTGGCCATCGGCCTGGGCACGCTGACGCTCGACATCCTGCTGCTGGTGGTGGTCACGAGCTGGCTGCGGCGCTGGATCGACGGACCGGTCTGGCGCTGGGTGCATCGACTCTCGTACGTGGCGTTCGGTCTGGTCTTCGTGCACTCGCTGCTGGGCGGGAGCGATTTCAACGACCCACTGGTCTCGGCTCTGACCTGGGGCGTGGCCGGGGCCTTGGCGGTGCTCAGCCTGGCTCGCGCCTTCTGGGGCCGCCTCCCGGCCTGAACGGCGGGCCGCCGCGCCTGCGTCAGGCCGGGAAGGTGCGGGCCAGGAACTCCACCGTCTGCATCCAGGCATCGCGGGCGGCGCCTGCATGGTGGAACATCGAAGCGTCGTGGTTGTCGAAGGCATGCCCGGCGCCGGCGTGCACGTGGAACTCTGCCTCCGACCGGCCGGCGAAGGCCGCCTCGATTTCGCGCTGCGTCTCGGGCGGCATGAATTGGTCAGCGCCGCCGAACTGGAACAGGATGGGGCAGCGCACGCTCCCGGCCCGATCCAGAGCTGATGGGATGGCGGATCCGTAGTAGGAGACGCAGACGGCGGGATCCGAGCTCGCCGCCACCATGTACGCCACGCCGCCGCCCAGGCAGAAGCCGAGGATGCCGGCCCTTCCCCCGCTCACCTCAGGCAGGCCGCGCAGGTGCTCGAGCGCCGCCGCCGCGTCGTCACAGGCCTGCCCGAAGTCGAGCCTGGCCATGTATCCATAGGCCTCTTCCAAGGCGCCGGGTCGCCGCTCGTCGAGCACGACACCCGGGCTCAGCCGCCAGTAGAGATCCGGGGCCAGCGCCACGTAGCCGAGATCCGCCAGCCGTTCGCAGGCTCCCTTGATGTAGTCGGTGAGGCCGAAGATCTCCTGGACCACGACCATCCCGGGACCTGACCCGGACGGGGGCAGGGCCAGGTGCCCGGGGAAGCCGGCGCCGTCGTGGGCTCGGATGGTCTCGCTCCGACTGGACGTGCTCATGCGCACATCATCTCGATCCGAGCGACTCCTGTGCGTCGCCTCCGCTTCGTGCGCGGCTGGGCGAGCCCGCGCTCGGGTAGTTCAGGCGGGGTTGATCGGGTTGCCGTTGTTGTCGGTGGTCATCTCCGAAAGCTGCTCGGCCACCGGCTGGCCGTTGCCGGGGTAGACGTCCACGGGCGTGCCCACCTCCGTCCAGTTGTACGTCCACTGGGCGAGGTCGTAGGGCAGGTGGATGCAGCCGTGGCTGCGGGTGCTGGCGTCGTATTGCGAGCCCGGGCCAAGCTGCGAGTCCGACTCCCAAGACGCGTCGTGGAACGATTCCCCGCTGTAGGTGAAGAAAGCGGTCCACTGCACGACAGTGTTCGGGTACCAGTACTGGGAGCCCTTCGGCCACGGCGACTTCATCGTCCAGGGATGCGACCGCCACAGCACCTTCATCGGGCCGAAGTCGGTGCCGTAGGCGGTGACGCCGCGGATGCCTGTGGTGACGGCGCTCTGCATCACGACGTTGCCATTTTCATAGGCCCAGACATGTTGGCCCTGGAAGGAGACGACAATGTGCTTCGGGCCGAGGTCCTGGATCAGAAGCTGGTGGATCTGGCCCTGGTAGCGGCCGACGGCCGCGGCGCCATAAGCCACCTGGTTCACATCCGGCGAGGCCAGGCGGCCAGCGAAGTGCTCCAGCCGGTCGTTCAGGGTCATCATCGGGGCGAGGTCCTTGAATCGGTTGGCCTTGCCCTCATAGGCAGCCACGGTCGCATCGTTGCGGCCGCTGGCGAGAGCCGCCTGGCCGTTGTCGCGAATGCTGGCGATGTTGCCCGCGAGCTGTTGCAAGAGGGCGGCGGCCGCCTGCTGGATGGCCTGGTTCTCTTGCTCTTGGGCGGCGCCTGCGGCCGTGACACCGGCCACCAGGGTTTTGGTGTCGGCGTCCAGCTTGCGCCAGTCGCTGATTGTCTTAGCCGCACCCTGGGCCTGCGTGAGCGCGGTGAGCTGCTGCGAGAAGGGTGCCAGCACAGGGTCCGGGACGTCGATCTGCTGCCCGTGTGCGATCCCGGTCTGGGCGGAGCTGAGCTGCTGCGCCGCGGTGTCCTTGGCCTGCTGCGTCAACTGCTGCTGCTGCTGCTGGAGTTGGGTGTCCGCCTGACTCAAGAGCTGGCCCTGAGTCTGGTAAAACCCGGCGCGGGAACCGAGCCAGAACGGCGGCTGCTGGTTGTCAACGGCCTTCAGCGCGCTCCTGGCACCGGCGAGATCGTCGGCCGTGTAACCCGACTTTGCCGCCGCCTGGAGGTCGTTCGACAGCTGGTGGTGGCGCGACTCATAGCTCTGGAAGGCCGCCACCACCTTCTGGTTCGCGTAATAGGTGAAGCCGGCGCCGGCGGCGCCCAGCACCAGGAGGACGCCCAGAGAACCGCCGATGACACCGATCGTGCGACGACTCAACTCTGCCTTCCCATCCTAATCCCCATAGCTGTGCTCATTCTCAGGTTTCCAGTGTGACCGGGGCGCGACGGCTCGCCCTTTGTTCAAACGGCCGTAACCCCCCGCAGGTTCCATCGTCAGCCCGATCGGAGCTCCCTTGGGTTGGCGGGCTGGGCCCGGGGAACGGGTCGAACCGGATCCCTGCGAGCTGGTGCGGCGGAGAGGATTTGAACCTCCACGAGCCGAAGCTCACTAGCTCCTGAGGCTAGCGCGTCTGCCGTTCCGCCACCGCCGCGCGAAGCGGTTAGTAAGTATAGGAGAGGTCGAGGTCCATCTCGAAGTGGCGCGCCAGCGCCCTGGCCTCCACCTCGACCCCGCGCCTCGCTGCAGCGCCCAGCGGAGCGAACGGACGCACCTCGACGGCCAGGCGGTCGCGGCGGCGACGATGCGCCCACGTGCCCCGGACTCGGCCCCCGACCAGGACCGTGGCGGAGACCCACGCCGCCTGGCGGTAGACGCGATCGCGCATGGCCGCCGGCACCGCGAGGTGGGCTCGGTCAAGGTGACCCATGATCAGAGGGTCGAAGCCTGGCAGCAGCCGGACCGGCAAAGGACCCCCACGGTCGCCCTCCAGCTCGGCCAGGTCGCTGGCCAGGCAGTAGAGGCGCCGGCCCTGGACCTGGACTTCGGCCAGCTCCGGGCCGAGGCGGGCATAGGCCTCGGCCACGGCGGTCACCGTCCGGCCGCCCAGCCATTGCCGGTAGTCGGCCCGACTCGCCGGCCCATATGCTCGCAGGTATCTGCGCAGCCAATCCGCCCCGGCATCAGACGGATCGAGGCGGGGGAGCTTGGCGCCCAGCCACTCTTCGGTGCGAACAAATGTGGTTTCGGCGCCTCGCGGCGGCCCCTGCACGAGGATGCCGACCCGGGCCGCCGGCCCGAACAGCGTGCCCCAGGAGCCGAACTCCCGGCCGGTGGCCCGGCTCAGCTCGCGCCGGGACAGCGGCCGGCCGCCGGCCAATGCGTCCTCGAGGCGGAGTAGCAGGTCGTCAGCCTCGGTGGCCGTCAGGCGGGCCATCTGCAGCCAGGCCGGGCTATGGTGCCATCCGGGCTCGAACAGCGAGGTGTAGACAGCGAGCTGGGCGGGCGTGAGGAGATGCAGCGTGCCACGCATGCACCAGGTCCGAACCACCGACCGCTCATCCCACAGAGCCTTCGCCACCGCGCCCCGGTAGCTGCGCCGGGTCCGGGCGCGGATCTGCAGGTCGGCCCAGCCGACCACCTGGGCGTGCAGCCCGCAACAGCGCTCGGCCATGTCCGCCACCGTGCTGGCGGCGGCCTGCGGCTGGAGGGCCAGGCGCCGCCACCGGAAAGCGGCGACGGCGCCTGGCTGAACCTCGATTCCGCCGCTCAGGCGGTCGGCACCTCGGCCCCGGCCGCCTCCTCCTCGCGGATCGGGTCCGCCGCCGCTCGGATCGCCTTCTTGTCGAACTTGAGGGTCGACGTCTTGGGGATCTCGGCGATGAACCGGATCTCGTCCGGCAGCCACCACTTGGCGACCTTGTCGGCCAGGAACGCACGGATCTCGGCATCCGTCACCTGGCCTTCGAACTCCGGCTGGGGGACGATGAACGCCACCGGCCGTTCCTGCCAGCGGGAGTGGGGCAGGCCCACGACGGCGGCCTCCCGCACCTTTGGGTGGGCCATGATCGTGCCCTCCAGCTCGACCGAGCTGATCCACTCGCCGCCCGACTTGATGACGTCCTTGGTCCGGTCGACGATGGTGACGCACCCGACCGGGTCCATCGTGGCCACGTCGCCGGTGCGGAACCAGCCGTCGGCGGTCATGCGGCCGGGATCGGCGTTGTTGTGATAGCCGCTGGCGATCCACGGCCCGCGGCACTGGATCTCGCCAAACGCCACGCCATCCCAGGGCAGCTCCTCGCCGGTGGCCAGGTCGGCGATGCGGATCTCCACCCCGGGCGCCGGTACCCCCTGGCGGATGCGGGAGTCCAGCTGGTCCTCCGCGGGCACCCAGCTGCGCAGGAGCCCGACCGTGCCGATGGGCGACGTCTCGGTCATGCCCCAGGCGTGCAGCATGCGCAGGCCGATGCGGTCCATGCCCTCCATCAGCGCCCGCGGGATGGCCGAACCGCCGCAGATCACCGTATGCACGCGGGGCAGGCGGCGGCCGCTCTTCTCCAGCAGGCCGAGCATGTTGATCCAGATCGTGGGCACGCCGCCCAGGATGGTCGCCCCCTCCGCCTCGGCCAGGTCTAGAACCACTTGGGCGTCGCCCATGAAGCGATCCGGGAAGAGGAGCTTGCTGCCCGCCATCCCGCACGCGTAGGGCAGGCCCCAGCTGTTGGCATGGAACATGGGCACGACGGGCAGCACGACGTCCGCCTCGCCCACTCCGAGGGCGTCCTTCTGGAGGACGGCCATCGCGTGCAGGAACTGTGAGCGGTGGCTGTAAACGACGCCCTTGGGGTTGCCCGTCGTGCCCGACGTGTAGCACATGGCCGCGGCGGTGTCCTCCTCCAGCCGGGGCCATGCGAACGTCTCCGATTCCGCTTGCAGGAGTCCCTCGTAGTCGAGTGTCTCACCCAAATTGTGGGCGGGGAGCGGGGCGCCGTCGCCGTCGTTCATCACGACTATGGCGCGGACCGAGGGGATGCGGCCGGCCACCTGGTCCAGGATCGGCAGCAGGGTGCGGTCGACGAAGAGCACGGAGTCGCCGGCGTCCCGGATGGTGAACTCGAGCTGGTCGGCGAAGAGGCGCAGGTTGAGCGTGTGCAGGACGGCGCCCATGCAGGGGATGGCGTAGTAGAGCTCCAGGTGGCGGTAGTTGTTCCAGGCCAGGGTGGCCACTCGGTCGCCAGGCTGGACGTCGAGGCGGCGCAGAGCCCCGGCCAGGCGGTGGATGCGGCGCGCCATGTCCGGGTAGGTGTAGCGGTGAACGCCCTCCTCCCGTCGGGTCACTATCTCCTTGACCGGGAAGAGCCGTTCCAGCCGCCAGAGGATGTGCTGGACGGTGAGCGGGTAATCCTGCATCAAACCCTGCATTTGCGATCCGTCTCCTTGCGCTGTTCGTCACTTGGTCCGGGTGGCCTCTGTAACCCCCTGGCCGATGGTAGGGCGGCCGCGGCCGCGCGTCCAAGGTACATGCGTTCCGGCCGGTACCATTCATGACCCATGCCCGAGCGCGGCCGCGCCGACCTCCACCTGCACACGAAGTACTCGGACGGACAGCCGGAGCCGGAGGAGTTGGTCGACCACGCCGCCTGGCTGGGGCTGGACGTGATCGCCGTCACCGATCACGACACAATCGAAGGCGCCCGCCGCGCGGCCGCCTACGCCGCGCTGTCGACGGCGGGACCGGCGGTGATCGTCGGCGAGGAGGTCTCCAGCCGTGACGGCCACGTCTTGGGTCTCTACCTGGACAGCCGGGTCCGGCCTGGCCTCTCGGCCGAGAAGACTGTGGAGGCCATCCATGAGCAGGGCGGCCTGGCGATTGCCGCCCATCCGCTCTGGCGCACGGAGCGGCAGGCACGGGGCGGCCGGGTCCACGGGATAGGCTGGCGCGCGGGCGAGGTCGACTTCGACGGCATCGAGGTCGAGAACGGCACGCCCGGCCTCTACCTCTTCAACCAGATGGCCCACCGCCTCAACGAGGCGGCGGTCAGGGCGGAGCTGGGCTGCTCGGACGCCCACATCCTGGACGCAGTCGGGCGCGCTTACACGAGCTTCCCAGGCCGCACGCCGGTGGCGCTGCGGCGCGCGATACTGGCCCGGCGCACCGATGCCCACCGCGAGCCCTACCCGGCCATCGCCCTCTTCCGCTACGCCGCCTGG
>JALYZG010000231.1 GCA_030948965.1 Candidatus Dormiibacterota bacterium
CCGGGCCCGCTGCGCGGGCCTTGCGGCCGGTCATCACCATTCCGTTCAGTCCAGCGCGTACGGCAGCGGGAACCGGCGGGTCAGGTCCAGCGTGCGTTCGCGCAAAGCGCTCAGCACCGGCGCGCCGCGTTCTTCGGCCAGCGCGAATACGAGGTCGGCCACGCAGTCGGCGACCTCTCGCGCCTCCGCCTCCAGCATGCCCCGGGTCGTGATGCTGGGGCTGCCCAGCCGCACCCCGCTGGGGTTGAACTTGGAGGCCGTGTCGTACGGCACGGCGTTGGCGTTGACCGTGATCCCCACCTCGTCCGAGGCCGCCTGGACGCGCCGCCCGGTCAGCCCCAGCGGCCGCAGGTCGATGAGCATCAGGTGGTTGTCGGTGCCCCCGGTGGTCAGGCGCAAGCCGCGCTCCTGCAGGCGCGCCGCCATCGCGCCCGCGTTGGCCACCACTTGGCGGGCGTAGTCCCTGAACTCCGGCCGCAGTGCCTCGGCGAAGCAAACGGCCTTAGCGGCGATGGCGTGCATCAGGGGTCCGCCCTGGGTGCCCGGGAACAGCGCCGAGTCCAGAGGCTTCTGCCAGCGCGCGGCGTCCGCGGCCAGGATCAGGCCGCCCCAGGCGCCGCGCAGCGTCTTTTGAATGGTGCTGGAGACGATGTGCGAAGACGGCACCGGTGAGGGGTGGACGCCGCCCGCCACCAGGCCGGCGAAGTGGGCCATGTCGGTCAGCATCACCGCGCCCACAGAGTCCGCCGCGGCCCGCATGCGGGCGAAATCGATGACGCGTGGGTAGGCGCTGTAGCCGACGATCATCATCACCGGCCGCACCTCCTCGGCCAGGCGCTGCACGGCGTCGTAATCGATTCGCTCCGTGTCCCGATCGACCGAGTAGGAGTGGATCTCGTAGAGCTTGCCGCTGAAGTTGGCGGGGCTGCCGTGGGTGAGGTGACCGCCGGCGGCCAGGTCCATGCCCATGACCCGGTCGCCGGGCTTGCAGACCGCCTGGTAGACGGCCGCGTTCGCCTGGCTGCCGGCGTGGGGCTGGACGTTGACGTACGCCGCCCCGAAGAGCTTTCGCGCTCGCTCCTGGGCCAGGCTCTCGATCTCGTCCACGACCTCGCAGCCACCGTAGTAGCGGCGTCCCGGGTAGCCCTCGGCGTACTTGTTGGTGAGCAGGCTGCCCAGCGCCTCGAGGATGGCCGGGCTGGCTAGGTTCTCGGATGGGATCAGCTCCAGGGTCGAGCTCTGGCGCCGGTACTCCCGGCGGATGAGATCGGCCACGTCGGGGTCGGAGCGGTCGAGGGCCCTGAACCCGAGTGTGACCGCGGTGCCCTCGGTCATGGGGCAATGCTAGCCGTCAAACAGGTCCTGCGCCGTGAGCGGCCCCGGCCGGAGGATGCGCGGCTCCTCTCCACTCAGGTCCAGCAGCGTGCTCGGCACCCCGCCCGGCGCCCCGCCGCCGTCGAGGATTGCCGCCACGCCGCTGAGCCAGGCCACATCCAGGGGCCAGAGCGCCGGCGGCAGCCCGCTCCGGTTGGCGCTGGTCGTGGCCAGCGGTTCTCCGACCGCCCGCAGCAGCGTTAGCGCCAGCGCGTGGTCCGGGATGCGAACGCCGACGGTGCGCGGCTCTCCGGTCACCAAAGGCGGGCGCAGGTGGGCGCCTGCGCGCAAGACCAACGTGAGCGCGCCCGGCCAGAAGCGGCGCATGAACTCACGCTCCCTCTCTCCGACCTCGGCCACGGTCGCGACCTGCGCCGGCTCCGCCACCATGAGGACCAGCGGCGCACTGAGTGAGCGGCCTTTGATCGCGTAGACCCGTCGTACCGCCCGCTCGTCGGCCGCCCTGGCCGCGAGGCCGTACACGGTATCGGTGGGCAGGCCCAGCACCTTGCCCCGCCGGAGAAGGTCGGCACACCGCTCGACGCCCGCCCCGTCCGGGTCGACGATCTCGACTGTCAGACCCACGCCTCCAGAACTCGCACGCGGCCGGCCAGGTCGCGGTGCAGGCGACTGCCGGCGTAGGCGCCCAGGTCCAGGCGAGGCACCAGAGCGGGGTCCAGCTCCGCCAGCACCCGGCCGGCGG
>JALYZG010000254.1 GCA_030948965.1 Candidatus Dormiibacterota bacterium
ATACTGTCCAGGGCCCCTGATCCCGGCTTGTCATCTTGCCAGACAGTGAGCCGCTGCACGGTCGTCGCGGCAGGCAGATAGAAGCGGACATAGTCGTAGTAGGTTCCGTCACCAGGATTCAGGATCCGGTCCGTCTCGTCCGCGGGCGGCGGCAAGTCGTACTCCATCACGAGTTGGTGTCGCGTACCGCCCCCAGGGTAGACTTCGACCTTCTCGTCCAGCGACTTGTGCAGGTAGTAGTCGCCTTTGGTGCCAGCGAGGTTAGCGTCGACTACCATGGCATAGTCCTGGTGGGTCGGCACGACAGCGCCGTCGTGGTGAGCTTGCTCGAGTGCACTTTGCAGCCGTCGGTCATCGAGATATACCTGCAGGTGTCTATCACTTACCTGCTGCTGCAGAGCTGTGAGCAGGGCAGGCCAGCGGTCTGCGGGCTGAGCGTCGATTCTGGCCACGATCTCCGTCATAATGCGCGGCAGCGCTCCCTTACCCCCAGTGGGACCCGTGTCCACATTGACGATGTAGTTGGTCTTGGCGAAGAAGTTGCTCGTCGTGAACGATCCGTAGACGGGAACGTCCACCTGGCCGATCACAGCAAGCAGCGCTGAGATCGTGTAGGGATCGATCGACACGACCCCATCGACGTCACGTCCCGTAGCGGACTTGAACATTTCTGCGTTTAGACGCGCGGTGGACGGAAAGTCGGGGTCCCAGCCCGCGTCGCCGAGGTCGAGTGAGCTGCCGTCGAAGACCAGGTACTGGTCCAGCGGGTAGGGTCGCTGAAAGGTCCGTTTGAAAAGTGGCGTGTAGTCTGCCTCATTGCGAACCTCGAGCTCGATTGGCGTCCCACGTTGCACCGTCAGCGTGCACAGTGTGCCCACGAAACCTCCCGCCGGCCGTAATTCGGAGGGATTGGGAAAGAGCAACAGATAGGTCTTGGCGCGATCGGCGCCGAGCACCAGCGGGGCATATTCGGCTGCTGAGGCACCGAGCTGCGCCTGAGCGGCAGCCGGCTCGACTCGATCAAGGGCATTCCTTACCTGCGACTGCAGCTGTGGTAGGAGTGGTCGCTGCTGATCGCGTCGCAGGGCCGTCTGGACATGACCCAATCGCAGGCTCGCATCCCTAAGTGGGGGCGCCGAGGAATTGAGTAGGCTCAAGACGTGTGGGCCCAGCGCGCCGTGATTGTTACGCGCCTCGCCATAGGCACGGGCCACCGTGATCAGATCGCCCACGACCGCCGACGCGGCGACCGCAGAGTCGTCCAAGTCGAGAAGCGCCTTGACCTGGTCGCCTACGGCAGGGGTCGTCTCGGCAAAACGCAAGATCGGATCATGCTGAATGCGCGCATGCGCGGGGAGCAGCAGGCGCTCTGCTTGATCTCGCGACCTGATGGCAGCGTCGATGCGCTGGGCACTCCAACCGTCGGGACTCTGACCGATCAGAGCCGCTGCCTGAGAGAGGAGCGCGGCGCCGCGCTGCAGGTCACGTACGGCCAGTCCGAGCGTGACCGCCTCGGCAACCAGCGCCAGCAGCGCGCATGCTGCGACACTTAGCAGGACCAGTCGGGCGGGCCGGCCTAGAAGGTTGACACGCCGGCGCTGCGGTCGGCGCCAGGAGCTGCCGTCGGGCCTGGAGGAGTTGAGCGCGGAGCGGCCATTAAAGTGATCGGCCATTAAAGCGATCCTAGCCGAAGTGTCCGCAGGGACCGGCTCGCCATGCAGGCGCCTTGTCAAGGCAATCCGTGACCTGGAGTGCCTTGATACCAATCCCCGATCAAGTCCAGCTGGGGATGGGTCCCGAGCCAACTCACCTGGCCGCTGGCGTCGTTACGGGCGCGTCGGGCGCTCAAGCTCAGTCAAGTGTCCATGGCGAACGAGAAGCCCGCACCCGTGGCCAACGAGAAGTCCGCACTCTTGGCCACGTGGTCGGGGCCGAGCGCCTCTAGAGTCGAGGCCCTAGCAATAGCCGCCTGTGGACTTAAGGCCGGATCTGTGCGAACATTTGTTCCGTGGAGCCGCCAGGTGCCCCGAGCACCTCAGTTCACCCTCCCCGTGACGGAGGAGCTGATGGGGTCGCGCGGAGAGCTTCGGTTCGCAGTTCTGGCCGCGGCTACGCGTGGTCCGCGGGGCCAGATGCGGATCTGCCACATCCGGGCGGTCCCCAACGATCACAAGCCGAGCTGGGTCGACTTCTTCAGAAGCCTTTCGGGTAAGCCGGTCACCATCCTGTCCGATCCCGTCCCTCAGATCGACTAATCGATACGCGAGGTCTGGGCGGACGATCCCCCACACCATTCCTTCAGCACTTGGCACCACTGGGAGAAGGTCACCGAGAAGTTCCGCACGGCTCAGCTCTATCCCTGGACGGACAACCTGTGCGGCGATGCCGAGGCGGCCTTCCGTGGCGGCGACCGCTTTCGCAGTTGGCTCGTCCAGGCGGAGCTCGAGGCACCCGCGGCGGTCCGCGGCTGGCTCAGGAAGAAGGGCGACGAAGTGCAGGCTCGCCTGGACGGCGGAATAGTCCCGAAGACGATTGGCGACCTCAAAGCTTTTCTCGACCAGCGTGTCGGCCCGGCTCTGGCTACCGGCCGCGGAAGGATCCGAAACCTGCGCCGCCTCGACATTCGCCTGGGTCTGCTGTCACTGCCCGAGAATCGTCAGCTCACGATGACACGCCTGGAGCCGATCCTCCTGGATGCTTTAGCCGCCCCGGGCCAGCGCCTTGTGCCCCGTCGATCCCTCGACGCGGCTGAGTACACCCCCGACTGGGTCCTTGCGAATGCGGCCGCTTGAGAGAAACCCGCCTTCCGAACTTAAGTCCACAGGCGGCTATAGCTAGTTAGCTAGACAATCCACTCTGGCTCAGAGTGAGTGGGTGTGCTGGCCGGTTACGCAGAGACGAGCTGAAGCCCGGTCTTTGACTTTGAGTCTGGGCGAAACTGGCGGTCGTATAGCGTCTTGTAGAGGCCGCCCCGCTCCAGCAGCTCCTCGTGGGTACCGGAGTCGATCAGCCGCCCGCGGTCGAGCACAAGAATCCTGTCGGCGGCCAAGACGGTCGAGAGACGGTGGGCGATGACTATCGATGTGCGACCGGCGAACAGCGGCCGCAGCGCCGCCTGGATCAGCTGCTCGGAGACACTGTCGAGATTCGAGGTTGCCTCGTCAAGGATCACGATGCGAGGGTCTTTGAGGATCACTCGCGCGATAGCAATGCGCTGCTTCTCGCCTCCGCTCAGGCGGTGGCCGCGCTCGCCCACAATCGTGTCGTAGCCATCGGGCAGGGAGTCGATGAACTCCTGGATGTGTGCCGTCCGCGCGGCACCTTCGACCTCGGCCTGGCTGGCGTCCGGCCGGGCGTAGAGCAGGTTCTCGCGGAGGCTGGCGTGGAATAGGAAGGTGTCCTGGAAGACGATGCCGAAGTTCCGGCTCAGCGACTCCAGCTGGATGTCGCGAAGGTCGTGGCCGTCCATCCGGATCGTCCCCTCGGTCGGATCGTAGAAGCGAGCCAGCAGGTAGGTCGCGGTCGTCTTGCCCGCACCGCTGGGCCCGACCAACGCCACCAGCTGACCGGGCTGGACCCGGAAGCTGGCCTCACAAAGAGCTGGCCGGCGCGTCTGCGGATAGGCAAAGCTCACGCCTTCGAAGACGACGCTGCCTTGTACACGCGGCAGCTCGATCGAGCCCGGTCGCTCCTGCACCTCAGGCGGCAGGTCGATGTATTGGAAGACGCGCTGGAAGAGGGCCAGTGAGCCGGTGACGTTAACGTGGGTGTTGCCGAGGTTGCCGGCGGCGCCGGCCAGCCGCCCGGCGAGTATGGTGACCACGCTCACCACCGTCCCGACCGTCGTGCGCCCGCTCAGGACCAGGAAGCCGCCGAAGAGCAGGAGGAGCGCTGGCCCAAGGGTGCTGAGCAAGTTCAGCAACGCCTGGAAGCCTCGACCGATCATTGCCTCCCGCACCTTCAGCCCTCGCAGGCCGAGGTTGAGGTCGCGAAAGCGAACCTCCTCCTGGCGCTCTTTCGTGAAGGCTTTGACGAGCAGGAGGCCGGAGATGCCGAGTACCTCCTGCATGTACACCGACATTTCGGACAACTTCTCCTGGGTGCGCTTGCGGGCGCGGTACGTCAGCTGGCCGATTCGGCGTGAGGGATAGAGGAACACAGGGAGGATGAGCAGCGCTGCCAGCGTCAGGCGCCAGTCGAGACTGAACATCAGCACCAGCGTCGTGGTCACCACGATTGCACTCGTGATCAGGCCGAAGACGGTGTCCGAGATCACGTCCTCGACGCCGGCGATGTCGTTATCCATCCGCGAGAGCAGGTCACCGCTGCGGCCGTTGATGAAGAAGCCAACCGACTGTTTGAGCAAGCGCCCGAAGAGTTGCTCGCGAAGGTCGTACATGATCCCTTCGCTGATCGAGGTCGAGAGATAGGACTGGAGCATCCCGATCAGCCCGCCCAGAATGGCGGCGGCGACTCCGGCCCCGACGATCAAGGCCAGCGGCCCGAGGCCGCCGCGCGGGTGGGCAAGGTAGTCGATCAGGCCTTTGGTGACCAGGGCCGGCACCAGCCCCAGACCGGCGGCCGCCGCAATACAGGCCAGGACGACGACCGCTTTTCGCCAGTAGGGCACGAAATAGCCGAAGACCCGGCCGAGCAACCGGCGGCTGATCTTGGGCTGCTCCTCGCCCCAGTCGGTGGCCATGCTGGGCCCAACGCAGTACTTATCGGGCACGCTGGAAATGTACCGCGGCATGCCTGGTCCCGCAGCCCCAGATTCAGGAGCCGTGGCAGGGGCGCTTCGGCTGCGTCATCCGTTTGCCTCATCTCGATCACAGCTCAGACGTCGTGCGCTGGCCATTGCGGAACCCACGAGAGGGCCCGGCTTGTTGGCCGCGGGCTGGTTCGCGCTCGGCCGGGTGCAGCCAAGCGAAGGGTGTGCGCCGAGCAGTCTCATGCATACCCCCCGTCCGGCTCCGGCCCGCTGACCCGCCGAAAGCCGAGTGTCGCCCGTAACTGCTCCAGATCCACAAACGTCTCCCTCCGCCCGGCGCGCCGGTAGCTGGCGATCTTCTCCGCGCGGATCAAGCGCCAGATGGTGGTGCGGCTGACTCTGGCGTATAGATCTGGACGAATGGTGGCGGAGCCCAACGCGTCCACGGTAGTCGGGCTCCGACGTTTCTTCAGTCGGGTCAGACGGTGATCACGCCGATCGGCATGCCGGATCCGAACACTTTCCGCGACGCGCCATCAGCGGTGACCAGATAGATGCCTGGTTCCCCGCCAAAGGCCCTGGCTGGACGGTAGGCGATCAGCGAGCCGTCGGCCAGCCAGGTCCAGGACCCGTCTCCTGCCCGCAGTCCGGCCAGCCCGAATGAGCGCATGTGGCCGGTCGCCACATCAACCAGGTAGCTCTGATAGTGCTCGGGCTCCCCATCGGCTCCGACGCCGGTGGCGCCGCTGACGACCAGAGTCGATGTTTGGGCCGGTCGGAACGAGACGGCCCCGACCTGGGTGAACTCGGGTCGAGGGAGCGCGACGTGCAGGACGCTGGCCCCTGGCGTTGCGACGTCCAGCGTGCTGTTGCCGGGGCTCGAGTCCCGGAGGCAGGCCGTGGCGCCTCCGAGAGCCACGTCCGCGATCCGGCAGGAGTCGGTCAGCTGGGTAACCTTGCCGCTCGCCGAGTCGAACCGCCAACTGGGCCCGAACGAGAGCGCGAAGAGGATGTAGCCGCCGAGACCCAGCGGGGAGCTCTGATAGACGGGGCCGCCGGGTGTCCAGCGATAAGGCATCAGCACGCGAGCAGTGGTCGAAGTCATTCTTGCCACGGTCCGGTCCGGAGCGTTGCGCGTGCCGAGCACGACCCGGCTGGCCACTGTTGCACCGCTGCCCGACCAGACTGACCACATCCACTGCTGGGCGTCCGGGCTAACGATGATCGGGCCGGCGGAGTAGCCTGCCGCCGGGCCCAACTTCTCCACGGTCCCGTTCTGGTGCAGCCCCTCCAGCTCGCCGTTGACAATGAACGCGGCTACGCCGCCGCCGGTGCCCACCACCGACGCGCCGGACGGGAGGACCACATGCGCCAACTCCGGCCCGTCGAGAGCTACCAGCCGAAGGACGGTCGCCCCGTCGCCGGACTTGTCGACGACCGCAATCACCGGTTGAGCGACCTTCGCCGGCATGGCGGTTGCCGCCGACGCCGGGGCAGGCATGGCATGGCTCGCGGCGGTTCGGCCTGACCCGGTGGGGCTGGCCCCGCCGCACGCGGCGGCGAACAGAAAGCAAAGCAACACGGCAGCAGTCTTCAAGGTGGCCATAGAGATCTTCTCCTCCGGACCGCCCCCCGGCGTCTTCCGCCCCGTCCGTCTGGCTCCCTGAACAGTCCCGTGAGCAGGATGGTTACGCATTCGGCGATCACGAACCTGGATCGATTCGAGAGGCGCTGGGACCCGGTGGCGCATTCAGCGTCGCGCGGCTGGCGGCTACGGCCTCGAAGCGCCTGGCGCGGCCCGACTGGAGCCGTCGAGGAGTTGGAGGTCGAGAGCGATGGGGCCGTTCGTTTGGGTACACGTCGCGCAGTGCTGAAGCACCGAGCGCGAATGCGCCGGCCATCGCGCAACGCACGCGAGCGGGGCGATGCCTGGCTGGAGCTGCAGCGGGTCGCGGAGCCGGTGGCCGGAACGACGCAGTCAGGCTGGAGCCGGCTTGGTCCCGGATACCAGCCGTGTCCTCATGAACGGGTTGCCAAACCACGTGCCCGACCCCAGTTCGCGCACCGTCACTCCCTCGAGCCCGAGCCGTTCGAGCTCGCTCCGATAGTCGGTCAAATGCATGATGTCCGCGACGAGCAGGCGGCCACCCGGTCGCAGCACCCGCACCGCCTGCTCCAAAGCCCGGCGGCGGTCGTCAGGTGAGTGAACGTTATGCAGGACCAGACTGCTGAGGACGGCATCGAATTCAGCGGCATCGAACGGCAGCTCTCGAATATCAGCGGTCTCCAGCTGAACCCGGTCGGCTACGCCTTCGAGCTCGGCGTTGCGGCGGGTGACCTCGATGCTGTTGCCCGACTGGTCAGCCGTGTCCCAAATGTCCACGCCGACCGCGCGTCCCCGCGGAATCCGCTGGGCGGCGGCGATCAGCACTGCGCCCCGGCCACAGCCCAGATCGAGTACGGTCTCGTCCCCTCGCCAGGCGATCGAGTCGAGGATCTTGGCCCAGGCCCGATGCTTCCCGCGGCGAGTCGCGTGCACGTACTGCGCAGCGCAGGCGAGGGTACCAACTCCGACCAGCCCGAACCATGCGGTCTCGACGACGCCCCACCCAAGGAGCACGCTGACGACCGCTATGCACAAGGCCGCGATTCCTCCGAGAGTGAGGAAGATCGGCACCTTGGGCGCGTCAAAGCCGTAGTCGGCGCGCCCTGACGACGCCGCAGGTGGCGACTTCGGCGCAATACTCATGTCGAGCAGTTCCTGCCCCATGACATCACCGGGCCGCTACGGTGTCAGGCGGAGTTGTCGAGGCCGGCGGCCGCCGCGAGCCGACCTACTGCGCGAGCGGTCCCGGGCTGCTGGTCCCGCACTCGAACAGCTGCTGCAGCGTCTCTGCTGCCATCCCGCTGATCTCGTGTCGGTACGGCGCTCGACAACGCCGCGGACACCCGTGCGGCCGGAGATGCGGCGGTGGACCGGGAGTACCGGGGGCGGCGGGAATTCGGCGCAGGAGGGCCCGGTGATCGCCGAGACTGGCCCGCTGACCCGTCGGAACCCTAGGTCACGGCGTGGCTGGACCAGGTCGACGAGGGTCTCCCGCCGCCCGGCGCGGCTGTGGGCGGCGAGCGGTGGAGGCTGGCCGCCGGTAGCGGTGGCGGCGGGTTGACCCATCCCAGCAGATCGCGACCCGCCGACCCTTGACGAGGATCACGCGCCGGTCTCTACTTACGATGGAGGTGGAACCATGGCCGTCTACGAGTTCGAGTGTCAGGCCTGCGGCGAGCGCTTCGAGGTCACGGTGGCGATCACTGAGCACGACCGTCTGAAGCACCGGCCCCCAGCTTGTCCCAAGTGCGCCAAGCGTAAGACCCAGCAGCTCGCATCGTCCTTCAGCTGCAAGGCGCCGAGCAAGTACTGATCGGCTGGCCCGTGACCACCGCCGCGCGCGGTGCCGTCCAGGTCGAGGTCAGGCGGCGATGGGAGCTGTCGGCGCCCCTTGCGGCCGGGCGGCCAGAGTGCGCGGGTCTACCTGGCCGAGACGGCTTGATCGCGCGACCATCATCATGACGGAACGATATGGTCGTCAACCGATCGGCATCCAGCTTGCCTGACTAGAAAGCCGGAGGTCGCGAGGTCGCGTCATCAACCGCATCAAGGCGTTGGTGCTCGGCCTGT
>JALYZG010000273.1 GCA_030948965.1 Candidatus Dormiibacterota bacterium
CATCTGTCTCGCCCAGCACGGCTGGGCGGCCCCCGGGGTGGACATGGTGCCGGAGGCTTTGGCTGAGGCACGCCGGCGCGCGACGGAGGCTGGCGTGCAGGCGACGTTCGTGGAGGGCGACGTGACCCGGCTCGCCGAGCTCGGTCTGGAGAGCGGGTTCGGGGTACTGGTAGACGCCGGCTGCTTCCACACCCTGCCGGCAAGCGCGCGGGACGCGTACGTGGACGGCGTCACAGAGCTGGCCGCGACCGGGGCCACAATGCTGCTGTTCGGGTTCGGTCGCGGCCGCTTCGCACCGATCAGGGCCGGCGTCAGCCCAGACGAGGTGAGAGATCGGTTTCATCGATGGAGCCTAGAGGAGGCCGGACGCTTTTCGCCCTTCGAGCTGCTCGAAGAGGCGGGGAGCCGTCCCGTCGCGGCGCGCGTCGGCAACGTCTTCGACCTCTGGCACTTCCGGCTGCAGCGCCTGTGAGTCCCCGGGACACGCCCGCGGCCCGGGCGCCAGGGCGAGAGATGCGCATCAGGGTCATCCCCCACTTCATGCGGCTGCACGAGTGGATCGCCCTCGAGGAGGGGTACTTTCGCGAGCAGGGGCTCGAAACCGACCTGCTCAGCGACGTGATGCACGGCGTCAGCGGCCACCGCGAGTCGGCCTATCTCCATCGCCCCCAGGACCGGCCGTTCCTGGCTGGCGACCAGGTCGCCAACTCCGCCTGCGAGTGGGGCTCGGTGTGCAACGCAGGGGCCGGCATGGGCCGCTTCGTCCCCGACCTGTATGGGGTCGCGCGCCACGCGCTGTTCGTGGGCAACGGTTCCAACATCGACCGCCTCAGCGACCTGGCGGACGTGCCGGTGGGGGTCGGGCTGATGGCCGGCAGCCATTTCACAGCGCTGCGCACCCTGGAGACCGTCTTGCCGCCGGCGCGGGTGAAGGTGGCCAACATCGGCGGCCCGGGCAGGCGCCTGGAGGCGCTGGTCCAGGGGGAGGTGGAGGTGGCCAACCTCCTCGACCCCGAGATCCCGATCGCGCAGGCGTGGGGTCTGCGCCAGATCGCCGCGGGCGAGTTCCGGACGCTCTTCTGGGTTTCCCGGGAGCTGGACCAGGGCGCCCTGGAGGTCTACTTCCGCGCCCTGCGCAGCGCCGACTCCGCCCTCCGGAGAGAGCCCGCCCGATACATGCACCTCTGGGCCCGGAACGTCCCTCCGGGCCTGGCCGGAGACCACGAGTTCAGCACGTTCGGCCGGGGCGAGCTGCTCGTCTTCGAGCCCTACCCGGAGCAGGCGTTTGCCGACGCCATCGCCTTCGCCCGGCGGTGGGACCTCGACGGTGACGTGCGGGAGGAGCGCTTTGAGGCGCTGGCGGCGCACGTGGCCATCCATTGAGCGTGTCCCCGGCAACCCTGTTCCGGCTGGGCCCGCTCAGCGACCTCGAGGACGGAGGCGGGGTCCTGGCCGTCGCGGCCGGCGTCGAGGTGGGCGTCTTCCGGCTCGGCGACCGGCTGGTGGCCTACGAGAACCGATGCGCCCACCAGGGCGGCCCCGTCTGCACAGGCGAGATCGTCGGCCGCTACGAGCAGGTCCTGAACCCCGACGGCACCGTGCGCGGGGAGCGCCTCGCCGACGACGAGCCGCACCTGGTCTGCCCCTGGCACGGGTTCGAGTACGACCTCGCCACCGGTGAGTGCGCCGCCGACCGGCGCTTCCGGCTCCGGCGCTGCGAGGTGACTGTCCGAGACGGTGACGTCTACATCAGTGTCTGACTCCGGATCGGCCGAAGCTCTGGCGCGGCACCTCCTCGAAACGCTGGAGGCGGCTGACAGCAGCGAGTTCGACGAGGACACCGGGCGTCGCCTCTTCGCCGCGGCCGTCCGCGCCTACGCCGGCCGGTGGCGCCCCGGCGCCCCGCCCCCGTTCACTCCCGGCAGCCTCACGACCGACGAGGTGGTGGTGACAGCCGCTGAGATGCTGCGGGCGGCGGACGTGACCACCTTTGAGGTGGCGGCCATGTTCGGCGTGTGAGGAGGAGAACACGGCGATGACCGATGCCGCCGGAGACGCCCCGCAGGCGGAGGTGATCAGGGACCGGACGTTCTCCTTCCTGGCCAACGCCCGGCGAGAGGCTGAACGGCGGGGCCTGTTCGACGTCCCGGTGGTGGACTGCGACTGCCACCTCTACGAGGCGACCGCCATCCCCGAGGTGGCGCGGCACATTGAGAACCCGAACATCCGCCGCGGCTTCGAGCGCGCGTCGCCGGGCATGATCATGCATGCGCTCATCCCCGGGAATCTCGGCGACCGCACCGTCGGCGGCCGGATCCGCACCGAGCTCGACTCCCAACTGCCGACCGGCGAGACGGACGGGGTCCATCCCCTGGCCGCGGGCATGCTGCACTCGATGAACCAGATGGGCATCGACTATTCGATCCTCTTCCCGACGCCCATGCTGACGTTGGGCACCCATCCCCAGCCCGAGATGGAGGTCGAGCTCGGCCGCGCCTACAACCGCTGGCTGGTGCGCGATGTGCTGCCCGCGAGCCCCCGCCTCAAGACCATGGCGTACCTTCCCCTCAGCGACCCCGAGGCGAGCGTGGCGGTCATCGAAGAGTTCGCAGAGGCTCCCGGGGTGGTCGGGTTCATGGTCACCGCCGTCCGCTACCAGCCCATCCACCAGAACCGCTTCATGAAGGTCTTCGGCGCCCTCGACGAACGCCGTCTGCCGCTGGCCTTCCACTCCGGCCCCAACTGGACCGACCGGCCGTTCGAGCAGCTCAACCGATTCCTCTCGGCGCACGCGCTGGGCTTCCCGTTCTACGCCATGATCCAGCTCACCAACGTCGTCCTGAACGGGCTCCAGGAGCGCTTTCCGAACGTCCGCTTCATCTTCATGGAGGCCGGTCAGGGTTGGGTCCCGTTTCTGATCGCCCGGCTGGACAACGAGTACCGGCAGCGCTCGTCGGAGGCGCCCCTCCTGAAACGTCTGCCGAGCAGCTACATCCGAGACATGTACTTCACCACCCAACCGTTCGAGCGGCTGGACGATGCCGGCCACATGGCAGCGATCTTCGAGATGATGAACGGCGCGAACCGCCTCCTCTACTCGTCCGACTACCCCCACCAGGACTTCGACCTACCAGCGATGATCTGGGATCTCCCGTTCCTCGACGAGCTGGCCAAGCGGCGGATCCTGGGCGGCAACGCGATGGACCTGTTCCATCTGCCGCTCCCCGAGCGCATGCGCCCGGCGCCCGCCGAGGCCTCAGGCTGAGAGCGTGAATCGGCGCCGCCTCAGCCGGGCGACCCAGGCGTCCAGGCTGGGCACGATGCCCTGCGGCAGCAGCAGGACGATGAGTATCAGGACCACCGCGTAGACGGCGTAGGAGAAGATCGCCGGGGCCTGGAGGGGCATCCCGGGCAGCGTGCCGGCGGCCGCCAGCACCTGCACGGTCAGGAAGACAATGGCAGCTCCGATCGGCGCCCCCCACACCGAGCGCAGCCCTCCGACCGCGGCCATGATCAGGAACTGGATCGACAGCAGGATGGGAAATGAGCCCGGGGCGATGTAGCTCACGAAGTAGCCGTACACACCGCCGGCCAGCCCGGCGTAGGCGGCCGACAACGCGAACACCTTCAGCTTGTAACGCACCACCGGGACCCCGACGCTGACCGCGCCCACCTCGCTGGTCGCCAGCGCCCGCAGGCCCCTCCCCGGCCGGGAGTGGACCAGGTTGCGGTTGAAAAGGATGGTGCCGGCGGCCAACCCCCAGGCCACGTAGGCGAACGCAAACGTGCGTTCCGAGCCGGTCAGCGCCACCGGGCCGAGGGACAGTGTGGGGATACCGGGCAGGCCCGTATCGCCCCCGGTAAGACCTGACGCCTCGCCGATGACGGACAGCACGATGAGATGGAAAGCCAGCGTGGCAAAGGCCAGGTAGTGCCCCCGGAGGCGCAGCAGAGGCAGGCCGACCAGGGCGGCTATGGCGGCCGTCAGAGCCGCGGCGAAAGCCAGCGCGGCCAGGGGCGGCACGCCGGCGCGCTTGGCGAGGAGCGCGGCGCTGTACGCGCCGATGGCGAAGAAGGCGCCCTGGCCGAGGGAGACCTGGCCCGCGAAACCCATGAGCAGGGAGAGCCCGGAGACAACCGCCGTGAAGAGGGCGATGTCCACGTACACCGTGAGCTGGGAGTCGGTCAGCGCCACCGGCGCCAGGAGGGTCAGCCCGGCCAGGGCGGCGCCGGGCCACCATCGCGCCGAGGGTGGACGCAGAAGGCCCAGCCGCGAAGGTCGCGGCAGCTGCGGCGTGGCCCCGTCAGTCACTCGGCCTCCTCGACCAGGCCCGACTCCCGCCGCCGAGCCTGGTAGACCATCAGGCCCAGCATCAGCAGCAGCGCCACTGCGCTCTGGAAGGAGGCCCTGGCGAAGCCGGCGACGAAGGCCTCGGCCACGCCCAGGACGAGGGCCCCGGCGAGGGCCATGAATGGGCGGAGGATGCCGCCGAAGACGGCCGCCGCGAAACCGTTGATGGCGATCGCGACATCCGAATCGAACGAGACCGGTTGCAGCGGGGTGAGCAGCACCCCAGCTAGAGCGCCGAAGGCGCCCCCCAACCCGAAGGCCACCAGGCCCATGAGACGGATGTCGATGCCCACCAGGCGCGCCGCTCGCGGGTTGCTGGAGCAAGCGGTCAGCGCCTTGCCCAAGTACGTGCGGTCGAAGAACAGCGCCAGGCCGAGGAAGGCGACAGCGGTGACCCCCACCACCAGCGTGTACTGCGCCTGCATCGTGACGCCTCCCAGCCGGAGCAGGCCGTGGAGGCCGTCGTAGGAGACGGGCTGGTCGCCGAACACGAGCACCAGCACGGCGTAGGAGCCGATGCCCAGGCCGAGGGTGATGATCAAAGAGGAGAGGACCGGCGTGCCCCGCCGGCCGATGGCCACGAGACCGACCAGGACTCCGGTGACCGCGCCCACCATCACTGCGAGCGCCTCGGCCGCCACATGGGGCACGCCATGGGCGAGGAGGGCGTAGGTGGCCATGCCGCCGACGACCGCGAACACGCCCTGGGCGAAATTGACCACACGCGTAACGCGATAGATGGCTACGAACCCGGTCGCCACCAGCGCGTAGGCGCAGCCGGTCGCGATGCCGCTGGCCAGGTACTGCAGGAAGAGCGTCACCGGGCGTGGCCCAACCGCGTCGTATTACTCCGCCCACTGGGAGCCGGCCAGGCCGGCCGCCGCCTCCGAGGCGGCAGCGTAACGCGATAGATGGCCACGAACCCGGTCGCCACCAGCGCGTAGGCGCAGCCGGTCGCGATGCCGCTGGCCAGGTACTGGAGGAAGAGCGTCACCTGGCGTGGCCCAACCGCGTCGTGGCCTGGCGCGCACGTGCCGGCCAGGGCCGCCCCCGCATCCGAGGCGGCATTGCCATTCGACCTATAGCCCCGTGCAGCCAGCGGGTCACCGACCTGCCGTGCCCTTTCAAGCCGGCTCCGCCGTCGAGGGCGCGCCGCCGAGATACGCGGCCTGGACGGCAGCACTCCGCGCCAGCTCGAGCGAGGACCCGGCAGCCACGATGCGGCCGGCCTCGAGCACGTAAGCACGGGCGCACAGGTCCAGGGCCAGGCGCGCGTTCTGCTCCACCAGGAGCACCGCCATGCCCGACTCGGCGCTCAGCTGGACAATGTGAGCGGCCAGGCTCTCCACCACCATCGGGGCCAGGCCGAGCGAGAGCTCGTCCACCGCCAGCAGGTCGGGCTGGGCCATGAGGGCGCGGCCTAGAGCCACCATCTGCTGCTCGCCGCCCGACAGGGTGCCCGCCAGGCGCCGGCGTAAGAGCTCCAGCCGAGGCAGCACCGCGTAGACGCGGCGAGGATCACGGTCCCGCACCCGCCAGGCCCCCAGCCGCAGGTTGTCCTCCACGGTCATGTCGGCGAAGAGCTGCCGCCCCTCCGGCACCTGCGCCACGCGGCCCGCGACGCGCATTCTCCCGCCCGCGGGCGCCAGGAGGCCGGAGACCGTGTTCAGGAACGTCGTCTTGCCGGCGCCGTTGGGGCCGACCAGCGCCACCATCTCCCCCCTCCCCACGTCAAGGCTGACGCCGTCGAGGGCGGTGGCCTGACCGTAGCGGACAACGAGGTCCCTGACTTCAAGCATTGCCGGCAGCGGGTCGCGGCCGGCCCAGATAGGCGGCCACGACCGCCTCGTCCGCGCGGATGGCGGCGGGAGCGCCCTCGGCGATGACGCGGCCCTCGTCCATCACGGTGATCCGGCTCGCGAGGCCTGTCACGAAGGCCACGTCGTGCTCGACCAGGAGGATGGCCAGCCCCTCCCGACAGAGGTCGCGGATCAGGTCCGCGAGCTGCTGCCGCTCGGCCGCCCGCAGGCCGGCAGCGGGCTCGTCCAGCAGCAGCAGCCGGGGGCGGCCGCAGAGTGCCCGCGCCACCTGCAGGCCGCGCTGGCGGCCGATGGGCAGGGTGTCGGCCGGCCGGTCGGCATCCGCGCCGAGGCCGACCCGGTCCAGCGCCGCCCGCGCCTCGCGCAGGATCTGCCTCTCTTCGCGCCGGTGCCGGGGCAGGCGCAGGAAAGCCTCCCAGAACTCGCTCGCCGTGCGGCAGTGGGCGCCCACCATGACGTTCTCGAGCACGCTCATGCCCCGATACAGGCGCACAGACTGGAAGGCGATGCCGATGCCCAGCCGGGCGCGGGCATCCGGCGCCAGGCCGGTCACCTCGCGGCCGTCGAAGTTCACGCTCCCCGAGTTGGGCCGCAGGTGCCCGCTGATGAGGTGGAAGAGGGTCGACTTGCCCGCCCCGTTGGGTCCGATCAAGCCCTTCAGCTCGCCCTCGCTGATCGTGAGCGAGACTGAAGAGACCGCGACGACGCCGCCGAAGCGGCGCTCCAGGGCGCGCGCCTCGAGCACGTGAGGCGGGTTGCCTACCGGCCTACTGGCCGGCCTTGGCCAGTTGGTCCTGGGTCAGACCGGCCGGGATCATCTGGCCGGCTTTGACCACGGTCATGAGATTCGAGGAGTCGGGCAGCCCGTGGTGCTTGGCGGGCGTGAACGTGTAGTGGCCCTCGGGCGTGTTGAGATTGATGCCGTCCAGGCCGGAACGCACGCCCTCCCGCGTGGCGCCCTTGCGCTTGATCGCGTCGAAGATGAAGCTCATCGCGACCATCGAGTCCCAGGCGAACTGGGGCGGGTAGTAGGCGTTGGCGGTCTGGAACGGCGTGGCGAAGGCGTCGATCGAGGGCTTGAACTTGTTGGCCGAAGGCAGCGACTGGCCGACCACGCCCAGGGACGCCTCGATGAACACCCCCTCAGCGGCCGCGCCAGACGGCTTGATGTAGAGGGGCGACGCTTCGGCCGCGGTCATCATCAGTGGGATACCGGTCGCGGCGGCCGCCCACTGCTTGGTGATGACCACGGGCGGAGCGCCGGTCGCCCAGACCAGCACGAAGTCCGGCCGAGACGCGGCGATTTTGGCGATCTGGGGGGCGAAGTTCGTCTGGCCCAGCTCGAAGGTCTCGTCCGCGACCAGGGTGATGCCGTACTTCTCGAGGTTTTGCTTGGTCACGTCGTGGCCTGCCACCGCGTAGGCGTTCTTCGTGTCCGTGAGCATCGCCAGCTTGGTCTTCCCCTGCTGCTGCAGGTATTTCAGGCAGGCAATCGCCACCTGCATGGAGAGCGGCGTCGTCTGCCACATGTAGGGCGTGACCGGGATGGTCTGCTGGTCGGCCGCGCCCACGGAGACGTCCGGGATCTTCCTGTCGTTGACCAGCGGCTTGATCGCCAGCTCCGCCGTCGATTGCGGCGGCCCCTCGAAGGCCACGACGCCGTCATCGACGAGCTTGCCGAGTTGGATCACTGTCTGGTTGGGGTCGGACGCGTCATCGAGGATCTCGAGTTGAACCTTGCGGCCGGCGATGCCACCTTTGGCGTTGACCTGGTCGACCATCTGGGTCGCGGCCAGCTTGTCGTTGATGCCCAGCGGCTGGTAGTTGCCGGTGAGCGAGGTCAGCAGGCCGACCTTGATTGGCCCGGACGCTGCTTGCGGGCTGGACGACCCCGTCCCGCCCGCGCAGGCCGCCGACGCCAAGACGAAGCCCAGCCACCAGGCCAGCCTCTTCATCTGTTCAGGCGGCGTCGGCGGTCACCGCCGACAGCGGCGTCGCTATGTCCTCCAACGACTGGCGCTCAGCGTTCACCCCGAAGAACCAGGCGATCACGCCTCCGATAAACATGACGGATGCCCCGATGTAGTAGCCGATGGTGAGTGGTCCGCGACTGCTGCCATTGCCGATGAGGGCGCCAAAGAGCGTCGGCGCCGCCACCCCTCCGGCCAGCTGCGAGACGGCGAAGAACAGGGCGATGGCCTGGGCCCGCAGCTCCAGCGGGAAGATCTCGCTGACCGTGAGGTAGGCCGACGAAGCGCCCGCCGAGGCGAAGAAGAAGATGATGCACCAGGCGATGGTTTGGGTGACGGCATTGAGCACACCGATGCTGAACAGCCAGCCCGAGATCGCCAACAGGATCCCCGACAGGCAGTAGGTGGCCATGATCATCTTGCGGCGGCCGATGGTGTCGAACAACGGCCCGAGGACGAGGGGGCCGGCCAGGTTGCCGACCGCGAACGGAAAGAAGTAGATGCCGAGCCGGTCGGCGGGGACGTGGTAGAAGTTGCCGAGAACCAGCCCGGACGTGAAGAAGATCGCGTTGTACAGGAAAGCCTGGGTCACCATCATCGAAAAGCCCAGGAAAGACCGCGACGGGTAGGTGCCGAGCAGCGTCCTCGCGATCTGCATGTATGGCACCGCGCCCCGATCGGTGACCTCCAGCGCTTTGCTGTCCGGCACGTCCTCGAGCTTGATGCCCTGGGCGCGCACCTGTTCCTCGATCTTGTCAACGGTCCGTTCCGCCTCCTCCTCGCGGCCGTGCGTCATGAGCCAGCGCGGGCTCTCGGGGAGCACGTAGCGCAGGTAGATGACCCCGATGCCGATGAGAGGGCCGATGAAGAACGCGATCCGCCAGCCCACATTGATGGGCAGTAGCGCCGGATTGAGCAGGAAGATCGAAGCCACGGCGCCGATCATCGCGCCCGCCCAGTAGGTGCCGTTGATGGCGATATCGGTCCGGCCGCGGTAGTGGGACGGGATCAGCTCGTCGATCGCGGAGTTGATCGCCGTGTACTCACCACCGATGCCGGTGCCGGCGATGAAGCGGAACAGCAGCAGAAACCACAGGCTGAAGGACAGGCCCGAGATGCCGCTCGCGAGCAGGTAGGTGATCAGGGTCGCGAGGAAGATCTTCTTACGCCCGACGAGGTCCGAGATGCGGCCGAAGACGAGCGCCCCGACCACCTCGCCCAGAAGGTAGATCGAGGCTGTGTAGCCGACCTGCGCGGCGGTCAGATGGAGCGTCGCCTTGTTCTGCAGCAGAGGACCGACCGTGTTGACGATCTGGATCTCGAGGCCGTCGAGGATCCAGGCCGCACCCAGCCCGAGGATCACGCGCCAGTGAAACTTCGACCACGGCAGGCGATCCATCCGGGCGGGCACCAAAGACCTGACGACCTTCTGCGCTCCCGCACCACTGACCGAACTCATGCGCCCCGCCTCCTCCTTACCTACGGACGTGGCCGCGGACCAAAGGACCCAACTTCACTGTGGGGTATTCGCGGAATCTACGCCACCTGATCCAGGCTTGGCAAGCCTGCCGTCAACCGCCCGTCAGCGCACGAGCAGCACCTGGCACTTGGCCAGGTTGACGATCTTGTGGGCCACGCTGCCCAGCAGTACGTCGAGAGCGGACGAGCCGCGGTCGCCGACCACGATCACGTCGGCCCGGAACTGGTCCGCAATTTGGAGCAGCTCGCGAGCCGTCGAACCCCCGGCCATGGAGACCTGGCCGCTGGCTTCCGCGCCCCCGCTCTTCAGCTTGGCCACGGCGCCGTCGACGAGGCCCTGCGCGGTCTCCTCGCTCTCGAAGTTCACACGCGGCGGAATCGCCCCCGGCCGAGCCATGCCGATCATGCCCGCCGACCGCTCGAGATCGCGGACGTGGACCACGAGCACCTGGCCTTGGCCGGCACCGGCCAGGCCTTGCGCCGCGTCCAGCACCTTGGCCGCCCGCTCCGGGTCGGCGTCGATGGCTGCCAGGATTCTCTCGAACATCGACTTCTCCATGCTCTCCGAGGTGTGGCGGACAGCCCCCATCGGGGGTCGCGACCAAACGCTACACCGTCGCGCCCAAAAAGGCTACCTGGGGCTGGATACCAATTCGGCCGGACGGACGGACACGTCGGGCCGGGAGTCCCGCGCCTTATGCCTCAGCGCCAGCAGCTGGCGCGTGTGCTCGGTGTAATGCCGGTACGTGCATGCGCCCAGCCAGGTCGGCGCGTCCGCGTCAGCCACGTGTGTCAGCAGGCGGACGTGAGCCGCTTCGAAGCGGTGCAGCAGCGAGTCCCAGCCGGCTCCGCGCATGCGCTCCCGCGCCTCGGCGTTCCAACTGCTGAGATCCTCGCGGTCGAGGTGCCGGACGCGGTCTGGCGCGTCGAAGCGGCGCAAGGCCTCCTCCTGCCAGAAGACGACATGAGCCAGGATCTCCCGGGCGGTCCATTCCGAATCCGGCGGCCGCCCCTCGCGGAGCTCGGGCGGGAGATCTCGAGCCGCGTGCCGGAAACGCCCGTGGTTGCTGTTCAAGCGCTGTTCGGTAACGGTCACTTCTAACCTACTGCACCTGGTTTTGTCGGTTAGTTGAGCATGAAGCCGCCAGTCGCCGGCTGTCAACCACCGAACTCGGCGGAGCCGGATCCGGTGCGACAATCAGCCGCACGATGGCCGCCTCCGGCCCGCCCCGGTACGAGCTGCTGGGCGGGCGTCTCTGCCTCGACTTCTGCAATACCCGGACCGACCGTGGCGGAGCCGGTCCCGACCGCTTCCACAGCTTCGCCGACGTCACCGGGTGGGCCTGGCGCGCGGGCGCTCTGAGCGCCGAGGAGGCGGCCCGGTTGACCCGCCTTGGCACCCGCAACCCGACGGGGGCGGTCGCGGTGCTGGAACGTGCCCGGCGCTTGCGCGAGGCGCTGCGCGCCGTGTTCGCGGCGATCGCCGGCGAGCGCCGGGTCGGCGCCCCCGGCCTGGACGTGCTGAACGCGGAGCTGGCGGCGGCGATGGCCCGCTCCCAGGTGGTGGCAATCGAGGGCGGATTCACCTGGCTCTGGGCGCCGGGCGGCAAGGCCTTGGATGCCGCCCTGTGGCCGGTGGCGCGGTCCGCCGCCGACCTCCTCACCGAAGGCCCACTCGCCTCCCTCCGGCGGTGCGAAAACCCGAACTGCGACTGGCTCTTCCTGGACTCTTCGCGCAACCGCACGCGGCGCTGGTGCGACATGCGCGTATGCGGTAATCGGGCCAAGGCGCACCGTCACCGCCAGACGCGCCTGTCCGCGTGACGGGGCCGGCGGCCGGCGTTCTGCCGGCGGCAGACGGGATCCGCGTCGTGGGCGTGGACGGCGACGACACGCTCTGGCACGGGGAGCAGCGCTTCGCGCATGCCGAGACCGACTTCTTGGAGCTGATTCGTCGCCACGGCGGCGAAGCCGATCCCGCGGCCCTGCTCCAAGTCGAGCGGCGCAACCTCGACCGCTATGGCTACGGAGTCAAGAGCTTCACCCTCTCGATGGTGGAGGCCGCCATCGAGCTCACGGAGGCTCGGGTGACCGCGCCGGAGATCCTGGCGCTGATCCGTTCGGGCCAGGCGATGCTGGAGGCCCCGGTCGAGATCCTGGGCGGGGCGGTGGGGGCTCTGGAGCGGCTGGCGCGCAGCGGGCGCGAGCTCCTGCTGATCACGAAGGGCGACCTCTTCGACCAGGAGAGCAAGGTCTTGCGCTCAGGCCTGCAGGAACTCTTCGCGGCCGTGGAGGTGGTGTCGGAGAAGGACGAGCGCACCTATCGTCGCATCCTTCGCCGCCACTCCCACGAGCCCGAGGAATTCTTGATGATCGGCAACTCGCTGCGCTCGGACGTGGTCCCGGTGCTGCGCATCGGCGGATCAGCGGTGCACGTGCCCTACTCCGTGACTTGGGCGCACGAGCACGACGCCGAGGTCCCAGGCGGCAGCGCGGGGCGCTTCGCCGCGGTCACCAGCCTGGCCGAGGTGCCCCCGCTCCTCGGGGTCTGAGAGTCGTTCAGACGGCCCCAGCGGCCTGGCGGATGCGGTCCAGCGTGCGCGCGGTGGCCAGCGAGGCCTCGATGGGGTGCGGCTCCCGCGTCCCCGCCAGGATCGCGTCGCCGAAGGCCTCGAGCATCAGCCGGTAGGGGTCGTCCGGGTCGAAGCGGGACGTGAACGGGCGATCGACGCGCAGAACCTCCGCGCCGGTTACGAGGACCAGCTCCTGGAATTCGGGCGCCTCGAAGCTGGAGTAGAGGGCGGCCTGGGCGCGCGGGTAGGCGAGCACGGCCGAAGCCGACATGACGACCGCATCCGCCCGCAGCACCGCCTCCACCCGCTCCGGCTCGCCCAGCAGCCACACGGCCAGGTCCGCTGTGTAGAAGCCCACGTCGAGCAGGGCGCCGCCGCCCATCTCCGGGCGCAAGCGGTAGTTGTCCGGGTCGTGGATGGTGAAGGCGAACGCGGCGCTCATGTAGCGGATGTCCCTCACAGTGGCAGCCAGCCCGCGCATGCGGGGGTGGAAGCGGTACATGGCCGCCTCCATCAGCAGGCGGCCCGCAGAACGCGCCGCCGCCGCCAGGCCCCCGGCTTCGGCCGCGTCCAGGGCCAGCGGCTTCTCGCAGAGGACGTGCTTGCCCGCTGCCAGCGCCCTCAGAGTCCACGGCGCGTGGAGATGATTGGGCAGCGGCACGTAGACGGCGTCGATCTCGGGGTCCGCCAGCAGCGCCTCATAGGTGGGATGCACGCGTTCGATGCCGTGCCTGGCGGCCAAATTGGCGGCGCGCTCGGGCGTCCGGGCGGCGATGGCGAAGGCGCGGGCGTTGCCGGCCGCGTTCAGGGCCGGGAGCACGGCCCGGTCCGCGATCCCGGCGGCGCCCAACACGCCCCAGCGGACGCGCTCGCCGGGGACCGCGGTCAGAGGCGTACCGACAGCCGCCGGCCACCCTCGGCGACCGAGCGCGTGGCCGCCTCCATCACGGCCACGTTGCGCCCCGCCTGCTCCGGCTGTACGGCCAGCGGCTCGCCCAGCAGCAGGTGGTCGCCGAGGTCCCTGTAGAAGCCGTGAGCCGCCCGCGGCCGCAACGCCAGGCTCTCGACGTGCACCCCGCCGGCGCCGTCCGGGCGGTGGAGCGAGACCGCGGCCGGTGCCTCCGCCGGCTGCAGCGCCTCCTCCACGAGGTCACCGGTCCAGGCACGGCGGGTCACGACCTCCCGCCGCCAGTCGCCCACAGCCGCGCCCTCGGTGCCGAGCACGTACCACTTAGGCTTCAGAGCGGCGGCGACGTCCGACTGCAAAAACATCGCCTGCTCGCCGCCCGCGAAGGTCAAGTCGACCCGAACCTGGTCGGCGTTGGTCACGTCGTGCCAGACGCGCTTCACCGAGTGGGCGGTCACTGCTGTGACCTCGCCGGGAAACAGCTGCAGCAGCCAGTCGAAGTAGTGCGAGCCCCAGTCGTAGATCGTGCCCCCTGACACAGGCTCGTGGCTGTGCCAGTAGTCGCAGGGATGGCCGTAGCCGCCGATGAACGACTCCATGTAGAACGGCTGCCCGATCGCCCCTCGGCGCATGGCGTCCCGGAGGGCGATGAAGTCGGGGTCCCAGCGCCGGCTCTGGTAGACGGTCAGCGTCCGCTCGGCCGGGCGCGCCGCCGCCAGCATGCCGTCGACCTCGGCGCTGCGGAGCGCGAAGGGCTTTTCGCAGACCACGTGCCGGCCCGCCTCCAGGCACTCCAGCACCGCCCGGACGTGGAGGCTGGGAGGCACGCCCACGATGACGAGGCCGACGTCGGGATCGGCCAGGAGGCTTTCGGAGGACTCGTGGACAGGCGTGGCGAAGCGACCCTCCGCCTCGGCTCGGCGCGGCGGGGCGCGATCGCAAACGCCGCGCAGCTCGAACCCGGGCACCGCCTGGACCGCGGCGGCGTGCTCGCGGCCGATGGCTCCGTAACCGTACAGCCCGACGCCGATCGCGGGCCCGGGGGCCAAGCCGGCGGCCGACCGAAGGCAGCGGTGGAGCAGGCGGCGGCCCTGGTCGTCGCCATAGAGGCCTGGTTCCCAACCGAGCCCAAGATGCAGCAGCCGCCCTCGTCCGATCTGCAGCCGGAAGCCCGCGGCGACCTCGCCGAAGCGCCAGGGCACCGTGACCAGCGGGTCGGAATCCGGAGGCGGGACGGTCGCCACCGCCAGCCGGTCGCGGATCAGGATCTCGGGCTCGAGGCGTTCGAACAGCGCCACGCGCGGCGCCGGACGCACGCGAAGCTCCGTCACCGGCCCGGGCGGGGCCGGCATGCCGCCGAAGCGGGCCCGCCA
>JALYZG010000294.1 GCA_030948965.1 Candidatus Dormiibacterota bacterium
TACGAACACGATTGCCACGAGCACGAGCACGAAGGGCAGGAGGTGAACTGGGAACAGGCGGAAGAGAACGACAACCCGCCGTCCGAGGACCCGGCCCAGGGAGAGGAAGATGCCCGCCCAGATGAGCGAAGAGACCATCACGCAGGGCACGAATACGATCGCTCTCACCTTCAGGATGCCGCTCAGGGCGGAGAGGACGATGCGCAGACCGGGCACATGGCGACCGACGATGATCGCCCAGGGCCCCCAACGCCGGAACGCCGCCTCGGCTCTCTCCAGGCGCTCATCGTGGAGCCCGATGTATCGCCCGTAGCGCACGACGAAGGGGTGTCCGAAGCGGCGGCTGAGCATGTAGAGGCTAAAGCTGCCCAGCGTGGCGCCGGCCACCACCGCCACGTACGCCAGCGGCAGTGGGATGGCGCCCGTGGTAGTCAGATAGCCGCCCAGCGCGATCGCCACGTCGCCCGGGACGGGAAGCGGGATGCCCAGCTCCTCCGCGAACACGACGAGAAAGAGGCCGACGCTCTGGTGCTGGCGCACGAAGTGCCCGAGCGCGCGCGGCAGAGGGGCGAACCAGGTCGGATCCTGCAGCCAGGAGGGCAGCGCACTGTGCACGGCGAGGAACAAGGAGAAAGCTGTCAGCATCGCCCCGCCCGGCACCGCCACGGAGTATAGACCCGGCCTTTGACAGACCCCAATAGGGCCGCGAGTTCGCGGACCCGCGACCGCCGGCAGCCGGAAGCGCTCAGCTAACGGGCAGGGCCGGCTCCGGCGCGGCCGGGGGCAGGTCGTGCAACCGAGCCGCGTCGCGCCATTCGACCCTCACCCCGAAGGCCACGGCGTGGTGATCGGTGTAAGCGTGGGCCGCACTCTGCACGGCCACTCGCGGACCGCCGAGCTCGGTGACCGACGTGGCCCGCTTACCCGCAAGACCGCAGGGCACGATGCCGGTGTTGAACGTGTCCAGGTCGGAGGTGAGGTTGAGGGCGAAGCCGTGACTTGTGATCCCCTGGGTCATCTTCACGCCGATGGCCCCGACCTTGGCCCCGCTCGACCAGACGCCCGTGAGGCCGCGGCCGCCGGCTTGAGCCTCGATGCCGAGAGCGGTCAGATAGGAAATGAGAGCCCGCTCCAGGCCGTGGACATGAAGCAGGATGTCGCTTCCCGCTCGTCGCAGATCGACGATGGGGTAGCCGACCAGCTGTCCGGGGCCGTGGTAGGTGGCGTCGCCGCCGCGGTCGGTCCAGACCAGGTCGACCCCACGGTGTTCGCATTCGGCCGGGCTCCAGAGCAGGGTGGAGCCGTCACCCCGCCGGCCGATGGTGAAGACGGGCGGGTGCTCCAAGAGAAGCAGGGTGTCGGGCTCGCGACCCTCCCGGACGGCGTCCACCAGGGAGCGCTGGAGGTCCCAGCACTCCCTGTACGGGACCCTACCCAGCCAGTAGGCGCTTACGGCGCGCAGGGACCTGCTCATCGGCATGGTAGGAGGAGCGGACTAGAGCCCCGGCCTCGACGTGCTCGAAGCCCATCGCCGCGGCCGACTCCTTCAACTCCAGGAACTCCTCCGGACGGTAGTAGCGCTGGACCTCGGCGTGGCGCGCCGAGGGCCGCAGGTACTGGCCCACCGTCAACACGTCGATCCGGTGCGCGCGCATGTCGCGGAAGACCCGCAGCAGCTCCTCCCGCTGCTCGCCCAGGCCCACCATGACCCCGGACTTCGTGACTGCCTCCGGCTCCACCTCCTTGACGAAGTCGAGGAGCGCCAGGCTGCGTTCGTAGACGGCCTTGGGCCGGATGCGCCCATACAGCCGCGGCACGGTTTCCAGGTTGTGGTTGAAGATGTCGGGCTGGGCCTCGGCCACGGTGCGGATGGCCTCCCGGTCGCCCTGGAAGTCCGGCGTCAGCACCTCGACGGAGGTGTCCGGGCTGCGCCGGCGAACAGCGCGGATCGTGCGCGCGAAGATCTCGGCGCCTCCATCGCGCAAGTCGTCGCGGTCAACCGACGTGATGACCGCGTGGCGAAGGCCCAGGTCGGCGATCGACTCGGCCACTCGGAGCGGCTCGCCGACGTCCAGCTCCGTGGGCCGCCCGGAGGTGACGGCGCAGAAGCGGCAGGCCCGGGTGCAGACGTCGCCCAGGATCATGAACGTGGCGCTGCGCCGCTCCCAGCAGTCGAAGATGTTGGGGCAGTGCGCCTCTTCGCAGACCGTGTGGAGGCGGCGCTCTTTGACCAGGTCCTTCAGCTGCCGGTAGTTCTCGCCTTGGTGGACCCGGACCTTGATCCACTCCGGGATGCGGCGTTCCGGGCGGAGGAGCTCGGTCACCGGCTCATAGCCTGATGTCAGCCACTGACCAAGACTCCAGTCGGCGCTTGATCTCGTTCACGAACTCTCCGGCCTCCCGGCCATCGACGATGCGGTGGTCGAAGGACATGCACATGTTCATCATGTGCCGGATCGCGATGCCGTCGCCGATCACCACGGGCCGTTTGACGATCGACTCCGTGGTCAGGATCGCGGCTTGGGGCTGGTTGATGATGGGCTGGCTGGCGACCGAGCCCGTGGCCCCCGTGTTGTTCAGCGTGAACGTGCCGCCCTGGACGTCCTCGGGCTTGAGACGGCGGCCGCGGGCTCGCTCGACCAAGTCGGCGATGGTTCGCACGAGGTCTGTGAAGCCCAGCCGGTCGGCGTCCTTGACGACCGGCACGATCAGACCGTCGGGGACCGACACGGCCAGGCCCAAGTTGACGTAGCGCTTCAGCAGGATCCCGTCGTCCGTCCAGGTGGAGTTGAGATAGGGATGGCCCTGGAGAGCGTCGCACAGCACCTGGACCACGAAGGGCAGATAGGTGAGGGCCACCGCGTGGCGCGCGCGGAAGCCGTCCTTCTCCGCCTCTCGGTAGTGGACCAGGCCGGAAACATCGACCTCGACCAACGTCCAGGCGTGAGGGGACGTGGCCAGGCTGCGCGTCATGTGCTCGGCGATCGAACGGCGCATGGCGCTGATCCGGACCAGCTCCTCCCGATCGCCGGCCGGCCCGGCCGCCGGCCGCGCTGGCGCCGGCGCCTCAGCGGGCGGGGCGTTGGCGGGGG
>JALYZG010000225.1 GCA_030948965.1 Candidatus Dormiibacterota bacterium
CGCCCGACCTGGCGGTGCTCGACTCGGTAGCGGTCGTGGCGGCGCCCCGAGTGCGCCGGGCTCGGGCGCCGAGCCGGCAGCAGGCCGAGCCTGACTTGCCCCTGGACATTCCGCAGGCCGGCGAGTAGCCGCGCCCAGCCTCAGGGGGAGCTTCCGGACAGGACCTCGGTGATGACCGCGGACAACCGGGCCGGGCTGGTGCGGGCTTTGATCAGGGCCCTCACCCCGGACGGTGCGCGATCGTAGGCGTGCTGGTCGTTGGTGAGCAGGATCACTGGCGCGCCGTGGCCGGCTAGGCGACCGGCGAGCTCGCTGCCGCTACCGCCGGGCAGGCGGGAATCCGCCAGGACCACGTCGGGGCGGGCGGCCGCGAACTCGCGCTCCGCGGCCGCCGCGTTCTCGGCCACCACCACCTGACAGCCGTCGCGGCGCAGACGGAGCGAGTACATGCGGGCGGTGGCGGGGTCGTCCTCGACCATCAGGACGAGGCGACCGTCGAGGGCCGTCACCCGCATAGCATTGCGCAATGCCCGACATCCTCAGTGTCCATGCCGCCCAGCGGCCGGAGGCCATCGCCCTCGTGGCGGGCTCGAGGCAGGTGTCGTACGCGGAATTGAACAACCGAGCTTGCCGGGCAGGCAGCATGTTCCAAGCGCTGGGCGTCGGCTCGCACGGACGCGTCGCCGTCCAGGCTCTGAACTCGGTCGCGGGCTTCGAGATCGCCTCTGGGTTGCGCAAGCTGGCGGCGGTCGGCGTGCCCGTCAACTTTCGCCTCCGCGGCCCCGAGCTCGCCTACATCCTCAACGACTCTGGAGCGCGCGTCATCTGCGCCGGAGCCGAATTCGTGCCGGGCGTAGAAGAGGTGCGGGCGGAGCTGACGGCGCTGCCCGTCCTGATCGCACTGGACGGGCACGCGCCGGCCGGCTGGCTGACCTACGACGCGGTCATGCGGGAGACCCCCGCCATCGAGCCCGCGAGCGACATCGACCCTGGCATCGGCGCTTCGATGATCTACACGAGCGGCACCACCGGGCACCCCAAGGGCGCCTATCGACCTACCGGCGTGAAGCTCGAGAGCGTGCTCGAGGCCATCCAGCTGTTCGAGCTGCGGCCGGACGATGTGCACCTCTTTGCCGGTCCTGGCTACCACAGCGCCCCCGGCTACTTCAATGCGCTGCACATCGCGCTCGGGGCGATGATCGTGATCATGGAGCGCTTCGACGCGACCGAAGCGCTGCGCTTGATCGAGCGCCACCACGTCACGACCACCTTCATGGCGCCCACCCTTCTTCATCGCCTCGTCGACGTGCCCGACGCGGCGAGTCGCCGGCATGACACGTCCTCTCTGCGCGCGCTGATCCTGGGCGGCGCGCCCTGCCCCTTCTCGCTCAAGCAGCGCGCGATGGATCGGTTCGGCGAGGTGCTCTGGGAGTTCTACGGGGCCACCGAGACCGGCATCAGCCTGGTGCTGCGGCCAGATGAGCAGCTGGCCCATCCCGGGTCGGTGGGTCGGGTCACGCCCAACTACGCGATCCGCCTCACGGACCCGGATGGACGGGACGTGGCTGAGGGTGAGCCGGGAGAACTCTGGGTCCGCTCCACCAACCAGGCCATGTACCACAACCGGCCCGAGGCCAATGCCGCGGCCCTGCGCGACGGTTTCTTCACGGTCGGCGACATCGCCTACCGCGATCCCGAAGGCTATTACCACATCTGCGACCGCAAGATCGACATGATCATCTCGGGCGGCGTGAACATCTATCCCGCTGAGGTCGAGGTCTGCCTCCACGCCCACCCCGCTGTGAAGGATGTGGCGGTGATCGGGGTGCCCGACGAGGAGTGGGGCGAGGCGGTGAAGGCGTTGGTGGTCCTGCGCCCGGGCCACTCCGCCAGCACCGACGCGCTGATCGCCTGGTGCCGGGGGCGGATCGCGACCTACAAGTGTCCGCGCTCGATCGAATTCGTCACCGAGCTACCTCGCGACCTGGCGGGCAAGCTACTGAAACGGACTATCCGGGAACCCTACTGGGCCGGCGCCGGGCGCCGCATCTGACCGCCAGCCTGGAGCCAGGCTCAGGCGCGCTCTTAACCCGGGCCCGCCTAAGCTGATCTGCGATGGCTGCCAAGGGTCCGATCGAACACGTCGTCATCGTCGTCCAGGAGAACCACACGTTCGACAACTACTTCTCGGGGTTTCCAGGCGCCGACGGCGATCTGAGCCTGCCGGTGAGCCCCAATCCGCCGCCGAAGGACCCGGACCATCGCCACGCCGCCTGGCTGAACCGGGCGACGGGCGCCACGCGGGCGCGCTTCACGGAGGCGATGATCCCGACCTACTGGGACTGGGCCCGGCGCTACACCCTCTGCCAGCGCTACTACACAGAGGTCGCCGGTCCCTCCACCCCCAACCACCTGATGCTCATCGCCGCCGCCTCGCCGGTGATCGACAACCCCCCTGGTGCCTTCGGCGGCCACCGGCCCTCATTCCCGATGGCCACCCTGCCCGGCCTGCTCTTGAAGGCGGGCCTGACCTGGGCCAACTACGGCGGCTACGCGTTCGAGCTGATCCCGGAGACGGCCGCTCGGCAGCTGCCCTCGGCCCAGTTCGCGACAGATGCCGCGGCCGGCCGGCTGGCCACCGTTTCGTGGCTCTACGCGCCCGCCGGACTGGACGAGCACGCGCCGGATACAGCGGCCCAGCGCGCCGCCGGCCACGGCAACGTGACCAAGGGCTCGGAATGGGTGCGAGCCCAGGTGGCGGCGGTGGTCGCGGGCGGCCTCTGGAACAGCACCGCGATCTTCGTCACGTGGGACGACTGGGGTGGCTGGGCCGATCATGTCGTTCCCCCCGAGCTGGAGCGTTGGACCGACGGCACGCAGTTCCGGCTCGGCAGCCGGGTCGGCTGCCTTGTGCTCTCGGCGTACGCGAAGGTCGGCCACCTGTCCAGCGTCCAGACGTCGCACGTAAGCCTGGTGGCCTTTTGCGAGGAGCAGTTCGGACTGCCCCACTTGAACGCGGTGGACGCCGCCGCCGACCCGATGTCGGACTGCTTCGACTTCACGCAGCCGCCCCTGCCCCCACCTCCGCCGTAGTCCGGGACGGATGCTGTCAGCCTTCGAGCAACTCGCATCCAACGGCCCTCTCTTACGTGCCGCTGCCGGCGGATCAACGTCTGCATAGCGATCGAAACGTGCCGGCGCCAGCGGATGCACCGTTCGGTCGTCGCCCTGGAAGAGCACCGTGGCCGGTCGATCGGCTACTAAACTTCCGCACCATGAGGTATGAGGCGACGGCCGCTGAAGCCGAGCTTGGCTTCGCCGGCCTCGCAATACTGCGAACGTGGCCGCCGACTAATCGTGCGAGATACGTTCGTGAGGTTGCCGCGCAGCTGGCCGGCGAGCGGTGGCGAGAGACCTTGGTAGTCGAGGAGCACGACGTCGAGCGCGGCTATCGCCTCTGGGCGGACTCGTACGACACGTTGGCCAACCCGCTGATCGATCTCGAGGCACCGATCGTTCGCTCGATGATCGACCGATCGCCGCTGGGCGCCGCGCTGGATGCCGCGTGCGGCACAGGCCGCCACGCTGCGTACCTGGCCGCCAACGGCCGTTATGTGATCGCCGTCGACGTTTCGCCGGCAATGCTGGCCAGGGCCAGGGAGCGGTTGCCAGACGCAGACTTGCGAATCGGCCAACTCGAGAGCTTGCCTGTCGACGACGCCCAGGTGGATCTCGCGGTCTGCGCTCTCGCACTCACACACTGCGAGTGTTTGAGCTCGCCGATCATCGAGCTGGCCCGAGTCGTGCGCCCAGGCGGCTCAGTGATCCTGTCTGATATTCACCCCATTTCGGCTGCGACGGGTGGCCACGCGTTCTTTCGGGAACCTGACGGCCATCTCAGCATGATGCGCAACCATGTCCACTGGCACGAGGAATACGTTGCCGCCTTCAGGGCCGCGGGTCTGACAATTCTCGAGTGCCGAGAGCCCAAGGTGGACGAAGAGGCCGCCGACCAGCTGGCGCCGTCGCCTGCGACGAGACACTGGACACGCGTAGCACTCATCGGCCTGCCGTTCGCCCTGATCTGGCACCTCGAGAAGCGGTAGCAAACGACGACCCGCTTCCAACCCATGATCTGAATCTGCTCTCCGCTGACTGAGCCGCCAGGTCGGCCCACCACGCGTCGTCCCGGCACGCTACCACCCCAGTGCGGTCGACGGTCCGCGGTGCCGCCAGGGCACGGAACTCGTCGAGGTGGCTGTCCACCTGCTCACAGACCCGGTTTACCGCGATCAGGTCGCCGTCCGGCGGGCGTCGAGGCAGTCGACCGCGGCCCACATCTAGCCGTCCACACGCGCGGTCGAGTTGGCGAAGTCCAGCTCCACGGTGATGTCGCCGCGGCGGTAGCGCCAGACCCCATCCGGTGCCTCCAGGGCCTGGTACGGCCCCGCGAGGCGCCGCTTCAGGGCGATCAGCTCCCGCGTCAGATGCAGGATCGATTCGGGATCCTGCCGCTGCGCCGCGACGTTCTGGCGGCGGTGGTCACCCACCGGCAGCCAGGGCTCACCGGTTGTGAATCCGGCCTGCGGCTCGTCGCTCCACTGCATCGGCGTCCGCTCCGGGTCGCGGTTCACCTGGGCCCGGTCCTGCCAACGGTCCGGCGGCACCACGCCGTCAACCAGCCCGATCTCGTCACCCTGGAAGAGAACCGTGGCGCCGGGCAGGGTGAAGAGCATCGTCAGGGCTACGCGGACCTTCGCCTCGTCGCCCCCGCACCAGCGGGTGGCGAGGCGGGACGTGTCGTGACTGGAGCCGTGCCAGACCGTTCGCGCCTCATCGCCGACTACTCGACGAAGCGTGGCGAGGCTTGTCTCGACCACCCGCTGCAGGACTGACGGCTCGAAGGGCGCCCACTGGAGCATGAAGTTCAAAGCCAGCTGGAGCTCGTCGCCGCGGCCGTAATAGGCCGCCCACTCGTCCGGGTCGAGCACATACGTCTCGCCCATAAGCAGCCGCTCCGGGTCGTACTCTCCGGCCAGGCGGCGCCAGCGGCGGTAGATCTCGTGCACCTCCGGCCGGCGTTCGTTGTACATCGGCACCTGGCCCCTGAGGTGATAGAGCTCGGGGTCGCGCGGGCCGGGCAGCGGGTTGTCGCGCAGCTCGCGGTCGTGGATGAGGCCGTGGGCGACGTCGATCCGGAAACCTGCCGTGCCCCGGTCGAACCAGAAACGGAGGATGCGGTCGAACTCGTCGCGAACGGCCGGGTTCCACCAGTTCAGGTCGGGCTGCTCGACCAGGAAGTTGTGAAGGTAGTGGCGGCCGACGCCGGCGTCGTACTGCCACGCGGAACCGCCGAAGCTGGCCTGCCAGTTGTTCGGCCGATCGGTCCAGACGTAGTAGTCCGGCTTCAGGACCGGATCGAGAAACCAGCGGTGGCGATCCGAGGTGTGGTTGGGGACCAGGTCGAGGAGCACGCGGAGGCCCCGAGCCTTCGCCTCCGCGACCAGGGTGTCGAAGTCGGCCAGGGTGCCAAAGCTAGGGTCGACGGCGGTGAAGTCGGCCACGTCGTAGCCGAAGTCGGCGTTCGGCGAGACCGTGATCGGCGTGCACCAGAGCGCGTCCACACCGAGCCAGGCGAGGTGGTCGAGGCGCGAGACGATGCCCGCGAGGTCGCCGACCCCGTCGCCGTTCGAATCCTGGAAGGAGCGGGGGTAGATCTGGTAGACGACCGCGTCATCCCACCACCCGCTGCCCGGCGCCGGGCCTCGGCCGGCGCTCACCGCTCCGGCCGCCCCGGGTCGATCAGCCTTCGGTCGCCCGCCCGTTCGGACTGGGGCTCGAGGGCTTCTCCATGCTGATGTTGCCGTTCAGGATGGCGCCTTCCTCGATTACCAGCCGGGCCACGCGCACGGTGCCGTTGACGCTGCCGGAGCCGGCGACCAGGAGCCGCTCCCGAATCACAGCCTCGCCCTCGAAGGTGCCCCGCACGGCCAGGTTCTTGACCTCCAGCTTGGCCTTGGCCGTGGCCTCGTTCTCGACCGACATATCCCCGCTGAGGGTCACCTCGCCCTCGACCAGGCCCTGGACGCGCAGGTCGCCGTCGTAGGCGAGCCTCCCGACCAGCTGATCCTTGGGGCCGAGATTGATGGCGGCCCCGCCGGCCGCCTCCGCCCGGTGCCGCCCGCCGCGCGTCTGCTGTGTGGTCTCTTCGGTCACGGTCTCAGTCTCCATCCGCTGTCCCCCATTTTGATCCGACTGGCTTCCGGCCACGCCGTACACACCCGCGGGGAGCTTTCGGCGAGCCGAGCTAGCATCTTACCCGGAGAATCCCAGCCCATGGCTACCGCGCGCGCTCGAGATCCGGCCGGCCTTCGTGCCCTCGATCTGGCCATCCATTTTTTTGACGCCCACGCAGCCGAGTACGAGTCGTGGGCGGGCGGCGTGCACCGGCGTGTGGCTCGGCGGCTGGTCGAGCTTGCAGCCCCGGCGGCGGCCGAAGCCTGCCTCGACGTGGGCTGCGGTACTGGCCTCGTCAGCAACGCGCTGGGCGCGGCGGTGGGGCGTCGCGGCCAGGTCGTCGCGATCGACGTCTCGGCCGCCATGCTGGCCCGGGCGCGGCGGCGGGCCCGGGCCAACACGGTCTATCAGAAGCTGAGCGCCACGCCCGAACTGTGGTTCCGAGACGGCACCTTCGACTTGGTCGTGTTCGGTGACTCGCTGCCCTATCTGGGCGATCCGATGACCTCCCTGATGGAGGCCCGCCGGGTGCTCCGGCCGGGCGGACGGGTCGCGATCGCTGTCCACCGGCGCTCGCTTGACACCCTAGCCCAGGACGTCTTCTTCGGCCTCCTCGACGACCTCCAGGACCGCCACGCGTTCGCCCTGCCACGGCCCCAGGACCAGCGCTCGCTGCTCGGTGAGCCCGCCGTGCTCGAGGGCCTGCTGCGCGAAGCCGGCTTCACACCGCCGCGCGTCACCACCTCGATGACGGGCGGCCGGGTGGGATCGGCCGAGGCCTGGGTGGAGATGATGGCCAAGGCCGGCCCTCGGCCGTTCGTGCTTCTCTCGAGCCTGGGGCCCGCCGCCCGGCGCCGCGTGGTGGCCGCCGTGGCGGAGGCGATGGACAGGCTGGGCGAGGAAGGGCTCCACTACCACTCCGCCTACACTTTCGCGGTCGCCGTCGCCGGAGAGGCCGGATGAATCCCGAGCCCGCATTGGGACGCCTGCTGGTGGCCAGCCCCACTCTGCTCGACCCCAACTTCCAGCGCACCGTCGTGCTCCTCCTGGCCCACGGCGACGAAGGCACGCTGGGCGTGGTGCTGAACCGCCCGGCGGAGGTGCCCCTGGCCGATGTCCTGCCCACCTGGGCGGCGCTGGCCACGGCCCCCACCTCCATCTTCGTAGGCGGACCGGTGGCCCCGGGCTCGGCGCTCTGCCTGGCCAGCCTCCGGCCGGGCGCCGACCGCGATGGCTGGACGGCTGTTCGGGGACCGGCGGGGATACTGGATCTCGACCTCGGGCCGGAGTCCGTAGCCGACCGCATCACCCGGCTCCGGGTTTTCTCCGGCTACGCCGGCTGGGGGCCGGCCCAGCTCGCGGGGGAGATCTCGTCCGGCGCCTGGTTCGTGGTCGAAGGCGAACCCGGGGATCCGTTCGCACCTGAGCCCGGCCGTCTCTGGGGAGCTGTGCTGCGCCGCCAGCGCTTCGACCTGGCGATCCTCGCCACATGTCCCCTGGATCCGAGCCTGAACTGAAGCGCAGGGCTGGCCCGCCACCCCGCCGGGACGTGCCGCCCGCGCTACGCGGCCCTTGATAGAACCTGGTCGTGGCTCGACTTTGCGCCTGACTTCGGACAGTGTGAACCTCGTCCGCCCTGCCGACTTCAAGCCGCTGAGCGCGGCTATTTGCCCCGCCATTCCGGCGGCCGGCGGTCGAGGAAGGCCCGCACCCCCTCCTGGAAGTCGCGACTGGTGTATGCCCGGACGACCAAGTCCGAGCCGCCGGCCTCCGGCACGAACTGTCCGCTCACCCGGCGAAGGCCCTCCTTCAGCGTCTCCAGGGTCAATGGCGCGTGCCCGGCCAGGGCCAGGGCGAGCTCCTCCGCCCGCGCCGGCAGGGCGCCCTCGGTCTCGGTGACCTCGCAGAAGAGGCCGGCCGCCAGCCCCTCGGCCGCGTCCCAGAGGCGGGCCGTTAGGAGCAGGTCCTTGGTCCGTGAGAGCCCGATCAGTGCCACCAGCCGGGCCAGGTTGCCCATCGACAGGGTGTTGCCCAGGGTCCGGGCGATGGGGAAGCCAAAGCGGGCGCTGGGCGCGGCCACGCGCAGGTCGCAGGCGCAGGCGATGCCCGCCCCACCCCCGGTGCAGGCGCCCTGAACGGCGGCGAGCGTTGGCACCCGGGCGGCCTCCAGCGCGCCCAGGACGCGATCCATCCGCGCCTCGTAGTCGAGCGCGTCCTGGGCGCTGGAGAAGCCCTGGAACTGGGCGATGTCCGTGCCGGCGGCGAAGGCTCGGCCGCCCGCGCCCGTGAAGACCAGCGCCTTGAGGCTGCGATCGCCGTTGGCCTCCTGAACGATGTTGTGCACGCCCTCGTAGATGGCGAACGTCAGGGCGTTGCGAGCCTGGGGCCGGTTGAACGTGACCCAGCCCACCTCGCCCTGAGGGCCTCGGCGCTCGAATATCAGCTCGCTTGTCGGCAGGTTCAGCGTCACCGCGCTCAGCCCGCGCGCAGCGTCACGTCGATGCCGTCGTCGCCCGCTGCCGCCCAGGCCCGACGCAGTTCCTCGCCGCGTCCCGGCGTGCAGAGCGCCAGGGGCAGCCGGACGCAGCGGATGCGGACGCGGTAGGGCTCGGCGGTCAGCGGATAGGGGTCGAGGAGACAGGCTCCACCCGCGGCCAGCCGCAGTCGAAGGCTGACCTCCGGCGCGTCCGGCGCATACGCGGCGGGCATGGCGGGGTGGGTGACCTCGAAGCCCTCGAAGCCGTAGCGGCAGATGTCGAGCGAGATCCGGTCCCAGAGCTGGAGCCAGCGGTAGTTGCAGCTCAGCCGGCGCTCAAACGCATCATCATCGCCACCCAGAACCGCTTGCAGCCGTTCCTGCCGCCCCAGCTCCTGGGCCACGAACCGCTCGACCTGGGCCTTCTCCTCGCCCTCCAGGCCGGTATTCGGCGCCCAGTGCAGCCAGCCCCAGTGGGAGTGGTAGAAGCCCGAGTAGTGCAGGGAGGCGAGGAGGCCGGCGTAGGGCTCGATCGCTTGGACCGCATCGAGGCCCCGGCCGTAGAAGCCGACGGACGTGAGCCGCTGCACCTCGGAGAAGGCGAAGGGTCGGCCGTCCGGGCGGGTCGGCAGGGCCTCGTCGTGCGCCATCCAGGCGAGGTCGTGGAGGCGGGCGCCGACGACCACGCCCGGAAAGGGCTCCGGCGGCTGCCAGGGCGGCCGGCCCCAGGCCGCGGCCAGCTCCCCGGAGAAAAGCGCGTGGTCTGCCTGGCGGACCAGGACCAGGTGGTCCCCGGCCTCGCGGACGATCATCCCGAGGCCGTCGCGGCGGTGTCGGGCACGACCGCCAGCACCGCGCGGGCTTCCACGACCACGGTCCCGTCCGCCTGTTCGATGGTGGCCGCGGCGAAGCAGAGGCGGCGCGTCCGGCGGGTGACCGTGGCGCGCGCGATGAGGTGGCCGGGGGTGGTGGCGCGGAGGAAATCGACCTTAAGGTCCACGGTCGGCGTTGTCTCCCCGCGGCGGGCCGAGCCGGCCGCGGCCGCGGCCAGGGCCATGTCGGCCAGAGCCGCCAGCGCTCCGCCGTGGACGATCACCCCGCGGCCGGTGGGAAAGCCGTGCCGGGCCTCCGTCAGGGTCGCTTCCACCACCGCCGTCTCCGGCCCGATCGCGGTCAGGCGCGCGCCCATGTTCGCCCACATGCCGATGCTTTCGAACCGGCGGTCCACCGTTTCCACTCAGCGGACAGCGTAGAGGAGGTTGTCCCGGCCGGGCGTCTCGAACGGCCCCTGCCCGAAGCGGCTTTCGAGCGCTGCCCGGAGCTCTGCCTCATACCCCCGGACTCGCTCTGCGGGCAGGCCCTCGAGTCGCACCGCGGTGTCCCACCAGCTGCTCGCGAGGGAGACGTATCTCTCGGCGCTCTCGAAGCGCGCGCTCGCCGCCACCTGCTCGACCCTGGCCTGCCT
>JALYZG010000328.1 GCA_030948965.1 Candidatus Dormiibacterota bacterium
CTCCTGCAGGCTGCGGAAGTCCACCCCGCGGCGCTGGAGATGGGCAACTGTGTCGATCAGGTGGCGCAGCGATCGGCCCGGCGGTCGAGCTTGCAGACGCGGTGTTCGACGTGCGGGGGGTGATCCAGGATCCGGCCCAACTACAGGCTTGCGGTCCGCCAGAGGCCGTGTCCCCAACGGCATCGCCAGTGGATCTACACCTTCTCTACAGCTGGATCATGCAAGAGGTCTCGTGCAGCGAGGCAGGGACGATATCGCTGGCTCGGAAGTCAGCACGGGCCTCACATGTTGGCCACGAGGCAGCGACTGCTTGACATGCTGGAGGTCGGGGGTTCGAAACCCTCGCCGCCCACCAGTCTCCTGTCTCAAGACATAGTTGACGCCTGTCTCGGGACATTGTTGACACTTTGGGAGGGCCAGCGGCCTCCGAGGGGCTGGTAGCTTCGATCCGGGTCGAGGGTGAGGTGGCGCAGCAGGGTGCCGCCGTCGGTGACGATGCGGACGTCGGGGCCGGCGACTAAGAGGATGACCTTGCGGTTGCGGTGAGCTGCGCCCACGGGGATGTGGCGCAGCTTGCTGAGGTAGCGCAGGGTGACGTTGCCCTTGGCATCGAGGCGGTCGCGGCGAACCCGGTAGTGAGTTGGGGCGTCGGGCTGGGAGGGCCTCGCCCGGATGCGGGCGTTGAGATGACCACTGGAGTCTGCTGGCCGAGGGCGCGGTGGGGTCGGTGGTGGTTGCAGTACTCGCGGAAGGCTTCGAGCTGCATCTGCAGGTGGGCTAGGGACTGGGCGGGGGCTTGCTTGCGGAGGTAGCGTTTTAAGGGACACGATCCTCAGTCTCGGGTTGAACGGCGACACGATGACAGCGCTTGCCCAGCGCCACCGGCTGAGCACCCTCCTGGCCCACCCATGACGCATCCGCTGGGCGCGACATCGTCCGCTCACGCTCGGCCAAGGTCCTGGGGCCATCCCCGCCTCGCTGGCCGGCCTCCTGGGGCTCCTCAGCGGCTCGGTTTGTGGCCCAAGGTCGTCCACCGGGCGCCTACCGCCCACTTGCCGCATTGCGTCACGGAGTCGAGCGGCTCAGGGCTGCATATGATGGTCGCGACAGGCAGCCTGCCACCCAGCTTTTACACCGCCGCCGGGCCGCGACCCTCGGGGGTCTCATTTGGTGATCCGGTAGCGTCCGATGGGATGATGGATTCGGCTCGTGCGGGAGCGCTGGAGTCGGACTGGAGGGAGATGAGATGCCCGAACACAGGATCGGAACCCGCGAGGAATGGCAGGTGGCCCGGGACGAGCTCGCGAAGCTCGAGGCCGAGCAGGCAGAGCGTAACGAGGAGATCGCGACAACGCTTCGCGATCTGCCCTGGGTCCGGGTCGAGAAAGAGTACGAGTTCGACACCGAGGACGGCAAAAAGACCCTGGCCGAACTCTTCGACGGGCGCTCACAGCTGCTCGCCTACAACATCATGTTCGGCCCCGACTACACGCTCGGCGCCTGCCCTGGCTGCACCAGCTTAGGCGATGGGCTCGACGGTGCGCTCGTTCACCTGAGCCACCGCGACGTGACGCTGCTCTGTTTTTCGCGAGCGCCGGTGGAGCGGCTGACGGCCTACAAGCAGCGGATGGGCTGGCAGTTCCCCTACGTCTCCACCTACAACTGCGACTTCGCGTTCGACTTCGGCCTCGCGCTAACCGAGGAGCAGGCGCAGCAAATTCCCGAGGTCAAGGAGATGATCGACAACCCGCCCGCCTGGCTCGAGGAGTGGTCACGCCAGATTGGGGCTGAGCTGAAGGACGGTCTGCGCGAGAACCCGAGCTGGATCGCCTTCGCGCGCGAGAACGGGACCGTCTACCACACCTACACCGTGTCGGCGCCCGACCCGTTCGTCGCGCCGTACTACAACTTCCTGCTCGAGCGAACGCCGAAAGCCCAACCCGCCGAACCGCGCACCTGGCGGAAGGACGAATACCCGGACTGATTCCGATCCGGTGGTCGTTGGCGACCGGTCGCGGTGCAGAGTGGCTGACCACCGGTGTTCAAAATCCGAGATTTGCGGCGCTGTTTGGAGGCGGCGGATCACCGCCGATCACAATTTCCGCAGGAAGTAGCGCAATCGGCGGCGTAGCAGCGCGTGTCGTCAGCCGAGCTGAACTCGCTGAGCGGTACGTGCGAGTCGCTCGCTTGCTTCAAGCGTGAAGACGCACGGTCCTGACAGGACCGTGAGGCCTCTGTTCAAACCCTCCGCCCCAGATTTCGTGATGGAACAGCTGAACGGTCCATCAGGCAGCACGTTTGCTCCGCACCAGAGCGACGTAGCCGTCCTCCAGATTCGGTTCCGTCGCCGTTGCCCCGGGACGTGGCGCGCCATTGGTACGGCCGGGAACTCCTGCCAGAGCACGGCAGCATTGGCGCTGAACACCATGTCCGGTAGGCCTTCAACAGGTTCCACCAGGGCCACTGCAACGCCCAGTCCTTGGTAGGTCCTCACCAAGGCACGCCACTGAGACCAAGCTCGATGCAGTAGAACCCGTGACTCGATTCGCATCCAAGGGGTTGATCTCGTACTCGATCCCATAGCAGTGAGGGGCGCACATCAGCACGGTCGTCGCTTCCGGGAGCTCGTCCTGGCGAGGGGCGGCTCCCTTGCCCTCGCCGGTCACGCAACTCGGCGGTGACTGATCAGAGACCCGCGCCGGAGGGATCAACACGAGGGTCGCCCAGCCACGATTGCCATAGCCGCCTTCGCCGCGGTCCTGCCCGCTGCGGGCGCCGTCTTGAACCCACCTCCGGACCAGGCTGTCGCGACCACCAATCCCGGGCAGCTGGACACCGCTCCCAAGAGCGGGCCACGGCGCCGATAGAGATCGGTGCCGGTCCGGGCTCCGACCAGGGCGGCCCCGGCCAGTTCGGGCCAGCGCGTGGCCCCGCCGGCGCGGATGTACTCCCACTGCTGCTCGGTGATGTGGCGACCGCTGGCCGGCTGGACGTTCCAATCCGCGTCCGGACGACCGACCAGGAGCCGACCCTCGTCGTAGGGCCGTCCCCACATCCCGGTCACGCTGTCGACCAGGGTTGGAAGGGGGCGAGCGGGATGCGCCACCAGGGCGTATCGAATCCGCTTCGTGAGCAGTTCGCCCGCGATTTCGGGCGGCAGCAATGCCGCCGACCCGCACCCGGCGGCGACCACGACGGCTCGGGCCAGGATCTGGCCCAGGTCCGTTTCGACTCCGACGACGCGCTCACGGCTGCGGAGAAGCCGTCGCACGCGGCAGTTGGAGACCTCCACCACGCCGCGGTCCCGAGCCTCCTGGAGCAAGGTGGTGGCGGTGGCCGGCGGGGCGGCATAGCCCCCGCCCGGCTCCCACAGCGCCGCTTCGATACCCGCACCGCCCAGAACCGGCCAGCGCCGGGACACGTCAGAAGCCGTCAGAATCTCGGTTGCTATTCCGTGCCGGGCCAAATCCGCGAGCACGGCCGAGAGGTCGACCAGCTCTTGTTGGGACAGGCAGACCACGGATCCGGTCTCCTGGAAGCCACAGCGGTTCCGGCGATCTCCCGGCTGCCCCCAGAGCATCTCGTAGCTCTGCAATGCCAACCGCCTCGTCTCGCTGTCGCTGTCGTAGGCGCGAACCAGGCCCCCCGAAGCTTCAGTGGCCGAGGGCAGCTGGTGGCCGGCGTGGACGGCGGCAGTCGACAGTCCGCTCTCGGAGAGAGCGGCGGCGGTGGAGGCACCCACCACGCCCCCGCCGACAACTACGACGTCATAGCTGGTCATCGGCGTGAGTTAGTTCACTCCTGGCCCGCCATCGTCCTCCGGAGGGGCAGTCCCTCGCGGACGTACATCCGCTGAGGGGCTGACAACCGGCGATTCGAGGGCGTCCAATCTCATCTCGATTCACGCTGGTCAACCGCCAAAGATCGGGCCGGCGGGGATCTCGATCCTTCGGCCCGGCTCCGGCACCCGCAGCGCCGCATCGGACACACCCAGGACGTCGTGATAGCCAATCGCTCGAGCCAACCTGGCGCACGCAGCCGGCATCAGGGGGGACGCCCAGGCCGCCAGCGCCTGGGCCACCACCAGCTGGGCGACCAGGGCGCCCGCGCGAGCCTCAGCCTGCGCCGGCCCGTTGTGGGACTGGATGTGGCCGAAGTCCACACCGAGGTGGACGAGCTCGTCGAGGAGGGCGGTGACGCGGCGCAGGTCGAGGGTGGGCAGCGAATACGCCACGACGACCTCGGCCAGGGTGCATCGCAGCCGGGCCTGCAGGATGTCCCATTCCCTCCCGTGGGGACGCTCCGGGGGTACGAGTGCACCGTGGTCCGCCGCCAGGGCTAGGAGTCGAGTCACCCAGCCGTCCCAGACCTGGCGCAGATGTTCACGCGTCCGTTCCAGAGCCGCCATCGAGAAACTCGTCTGCCGACCCACCGGACGGTCCTTCATGACGTGGAACCTGAGAACGTCCGGATCCGTGGTGGCCAGCAGGTCACCCGCCCAAACGGCGTGGCGCCGGCTGGTCGAGAACTTCCTGCCCTCCAGCTGATAGAGCTCATTGACCACATAGGCTGTTGGAAGCCTGCTCTTGGCATCGTGAGCCAGCAGCAGGGCGGGGACCACCACTGCGTAGAAGTAACCGTTGTCGAAGCCGAAGAACTGCACCCAGGATGCCTCTGACGAGGCCTCGGTGAGGTAGTTCAAGGGGAGGTGCAGCAGCTCAGCGGCGCGCCCGGCCTGGTACAGGTACACGGGAGCGCCTTCAAAAGTGGCCGAGAGGCGTTGGTCTTCAAAGCCGGCCAGGGGTACGGGGATTCCCCACGCCGAAGGGTGGCTGACCACGATCTCGGGCAAGCCCTCGGCCAGCATCTGCTCGCATAGCACGCGCAGATGAGTGGGCATTACGACCCGCTGCCAGAAGGCCCGTAGCTGGTCCGCGTAGGGAGCCAACGGGAAGAAGATTCGGCAGCCATCCACAAGATCGGCCTCGACTCCGCAGCTGACGCAGGTCGGTCGTAAGAGGTCGCTGTGGGTGTTGAATCTTCCGCACGCCTCGCAGGCCTCGCCTCCAGACTCGGCTCCGCAGTGGGGACAGAGCCCCGTCAGATGGCCGTCGTAGAGCCAGCGGCGGCAGGCGCGGCAGAAGGGAAGGGGAGTCTTCCTGGTGACGAGATCTCCACCCTCATAGAGTTGGGTGAAGAAACCCTGCACGAACTCCACGAACCCCGGCTCGTGGCGCGGCCGGATGCAGGCGTCGAACTCGATTTCGGCGTCCTTCCAGCTACGTTCGATCCGCGCTCCATAAGTGTCCGCCACGACCTCGGCGCTGACTCCGTCGCGGCGCGCGATCAACTCGACGTAGCTCTGGTGCTCATCCCGCTCGGTCGTCATCGCCACGCGCGTCCCCGAGCCGCACAAATGGCGCCGGACGACGTCAGCCGCCACGTACGGGCCGGCCAAGTGGCCGATGTGAAGGTCCCCGTTCGGGGTGGGACCTGCGGCCGTGATCCACGTCGTGTCAGCCATCGCTGGCGGCCTCGTCCCCGGGCTCATCACCGGGCTCGTGGAGCGGCCAGTAGAGCGACACCCAGACCAGCTCCCGGTCGCAGGCCGCGTTGGTCACGACATGGGTCAGGTTGCGGGGGAGGACGGCCATCTGGCCATCGGACAGTCGAGCCACGTCGTGGTCGAGGCGAACCTCAGCCAGGCCGGTGAGCACGATCACGACCTCGTCTTGATCATGGCGGTCCGGAAGCGAGGCTTGGCCGGGGCCCAGGAAGCAAGCCATGGCGCCTATCGGGGGCTCGCCGACCTGTCTCGACCAGGGGATCAGCTGCTGGTAGCCGCCCTCCGCATCCTCGATAGCCGCCGCGCGCTCGATCGTAAAGGTTTCGATCATGGTCGTTCGCTCCTGGATGTGTTGTGGCTTGATGCATCCCTGCCGCAACCGCCGAGGGCGCAGCGCATAACCGCAATCACGCCGGCCTCTCGTAGGCGGCCGGGCGATCGAGGTCGACCGACCCCGGCCAGCGGCGGGCAAGCATGTCGGTAGCGATGTCCTCCGAGCGATGCGCGAGCACGCTCAGCAGCGAGTCGGCCATCCCATGCGTCTCCTCGTTGACCCCCAGGAGATAGGCGGCTCCCTCACCGTTCCGGTCTAGGGCAACGCGGTAGTTTCGAGTCAGCCGGAGTTCATCGCATCCCAGCGCGGCGGCAAGCTGGCGAACCAGACCGGGCATGCCTTTCTCATAGCCGGTTCCCAGCAGTACCAGGTCACAGGCCAGGTGCGCGGAGCGCCCCGTCCTCTGGTCGCGAAGCTCCAGCCTCACTTCATCCCCGGCCATCTGCGCCCCGACCACATCGGTCATGGTGATGACTCGGGTCCGCTGCTCTTCGTCAAGCCGCTGCACGTACAGCAGCCGATAAAGCTCCTCCAACAGCTCAGGCGTGAGGCCCGCGTAGTTGGTTCGACGCATCTCGTGCAGAGTCCGCAGCCGGCTGTCTTCCGACATTTGGAAGAATTCATCGACGAATGAGGGGTAGAAGAGCTCGTTGGTGAACGGGCTCGTCTCGTAGGTCATGAAACCCACCGAGCGCATGACTATGGTCGGTTTGCAGTTGGGCAGGTCGTCGTGAACGGCTCGAAACATCTCGGCGGCGCTCTGGGCGCCCCCCACCACGACGACTCGGCATGCCGAATCTGAAGCCAGTTCCGCGATGCGGGCCCGGTACTGGGTACTGTGAACTACGCGCTCGGCTGGCAGGCGGCTGAACGAATCCGGTATGTGTGGGTCCCTGCCCGCGCCGACCACCAGGTCCTGGCAGGCGATGGTCGAGCCGTCCTGCAGCCTTACCCGCCAGCCCCTGAGGCGGCCGTCATCGTGCCAGCGGGCCTCCACGGCGACGCAGCGGCGCTCGTACTCAACGCTGACCTTGCCCAGCGAGTTGGCGACCCACTGCAGGTAGTCCGATATCTCGGCGCGGTAGGGCGTGAAGGTCGCCAGGTTCACGAAGTGGTCGAGGCGGCCGCGAGCGTGCAGGTAGCTCAGAAATGTGAAGCGACTGGTGGGGTTGCGGAGAGTCACGAGATCCTTCAGGAACGAGACCTGGCTCTGCACGCCCGGCAGCAACATGTTCCGGTGCCACCTGACGTCTGGATGCTGCTCCAGCAGCAGTGTCTTCCGGGCCAGATGGTCCGGAGCAATCTCCTCCAGTGCCACCGCCAGGGCCAGGTTCGAAGGACCGGCTCCGATTCCCAGCACCTGAACCTCGCGATCCGTCGGCTCCCAGCCGCTCATCTCGAACCCCGGTTGCGGTCGCCGCACACGATGGTGGCCGAGATTTGCCGATTGGGTACTGGTAGAGCGTCGGGCGGTTCGATCACCAACTCCTTTTCGAGCTCCCGGATGGCCCGGTAGTCCGCCTGAACCTGCTCCTCGTTCTCGTGAGCGAGCACGACCGAACCCAGGGCCAGGCTCCCGAACAGGTCTCGCGTCGCCTCCACGACGTCTCCGCTGCGCACGGTCACGGCCGACTCGTAGCAGCTGGCCAGGCCGGCGATCCGATCGTAGACATCGCCGTTGCGCAGTACGCCCGAGGCATGGGCCCTCAGGAACACCACCAGCAGGCGGCGCGTCAGCCGGTAGGACCTGGGCAGATCCCTCTCCCCAGCGCAGTAGCGGACAATACGATCGACCTGGCTGTCGCCTGTCGCGATCTGGCAGAGTTCCGGGAACCCGCCCCCATGACAGCGGGCCGCGGTCTCGATCAACAGCGGACCCTGCGGGGTGAGCATGATCTCGGAATGAGCCGCGCCGAAGCGGATCCCGACCGCGTCCAGTACCTGTGACACGTAGTCGATCAGGCGAGGGTTGGCGGCGTGCTCCCAGGGCAAGATTTCGACCGTGTCGTAGATCGCCATCTGCCGGTCGGTCGTGGTCTTGCGGTACCGGCATATGTCGGTCACCGAGTGCACCCCGTCGAAGCTGACGGTGTCGACCACGTATTCCGTGCCGATGACGTGCTCCTGCACCAACACCTGCTCGTTGACAAGATCGAGCCGGTTGCGCTTGCCCAGCACGGTCCGGAACGCGGGCCGCCAGTCATCTCCGGCGCAGACGCGGATCACGTCGTCGGTGCCGGCACTCTTGGGCGGCTTCACGACCAGATCCTGGTCGGACAACTCCTCCCTCCGAAGCCAGGAGGCGACCTCCGCCTCGTCCGCCGTGCAGACCTGGCGAATTGTGGGCAGGCCGCGGGCGGCGGCGGCGGCGGCCATCAGAGCCTTGTGCCGCCGGGTCGGAGAGGGGTCCGGCCGGTTGGCCAGCGCCGGCGTGAGCGCCGCCGCCACCTGGTCTGCCAGCTCGACGCCAGTCTCACAGCCGGCGAACACCCAGTGCGGCCCCAGCGCCCGCACCCTGTCGATCGTCTCAGACAGGCTGCCCGCGTGGACGACGACAGCCCCGAAGTCCCCGGGGCGGTAGGAGGACGCCACCACCGCGGGCGAGGATGGTGATGTGAGAAGAGCGACTGGTGCTATTCCGGCTTCTCGGAAGGCCGGCGCGAGCAGGCTTCCCGAGGAATATGGATCCACGACCAACGCGACTCGACGAGACACCTCGGCCGCCTCCTCGGGCGTGAGCGCTGAGCTGATAGTCATCATCGGATTCATGCCCTCCCTGCGGTCGACGCCGCGGCTTCGGGCTTCTTCCTGCCTTCGACGCCAGCGACGGCGCAGGCCACCGCCGCCACGGCCACCAGCGCGCAGAGCACCCAGACGCCGGCGCCGAGCCGAGTCCAGGCCGCAATCCAGATCACGGGGCCGAGCGCAAACCCGACCTGGTGAGGCACGTCGGAGGCGGCCACATACCGGCCTCGAAGCTGCGGTGGCGCGAGCTTGGCCGGATACGCGGTCATGGCTGGTGCGCTGACCATCTCGCCCAAGCTCCAGACCACGGTCGCGATCACCAATCCGACCAGCCCGGGAAGGACTCCGTACAGACCGACTCCCAGCCCGATCAGCCCTATCCCCAGGGCAACGACCAACCTCGTCGCCAGCCGCTGGACGAAGCTGGTTATGGGAACCTCGCAGCAGATCACCATGAGAGCGTTCAGGGAGACGAGTGCCGCGTAGACCGCAACGGGGTAGCCGGCAGCCCGGATGTGCAGGGGAAGCGCCGAGACGTACTGGACGTAGACGAGGCCCATCAATAGCGTGGCAAGCAGGAAGAGGATGAATCTGCCGTCACGCAACACCATCACGTAGCCCGATCGCGAGTCGGATTCGACATCGGCTTTTGCCTGGGAAACCCCCCGGGGCAACAGAGCTGCCGCCATCAGTCCAAAGACGAGAGAGGTGAAGGCATCGGCGTAGAACAGCAGCTCGTACGAGAACCGGATCAGGATCAGGCCGACCAGCGGCCCTAGGGTCACCCCGAGGTTGACCGCAAGGCGCTGGATCGCGAATCCCATCACCTCCCGGTCCTCCGGCATGAGAGTCACGAGCAGCACCGATGACGCCGGCCGGCCGGCCTCGGCCGCGGCTCCTATGCCTGCGGCGACCACCACGATGGCCTCAGGGCCGGGAGCCAGGGTCAGCGCCACGGTGAGGAGCGCCGCCATCACCATCGAGCCTGCAATCGTCCAGCGATAGCCGAGCCGGTCAGTGAGGGCGCCCCCGGCCAGCACCCCGGCGATGGTGCCAACTCCGTACGCGCCCAGGGCCAGCGCCGCCACCGCGACCGCGTAGCCTCGATGGACCAGGTACAGGACCAGGTACATCTGCAGGAAGCTTCCCAGCCGATTGACAAGTGTGCCTCCCAACAGCGTCCAGACCGGGAGCGAGAGGTCGCGGACGGTGCGGGCGATGGAGGGACGCGACACGGGGCTGGCGGTCGTCATTGACGGGCACTGCCCAGCACCGGCGTCAATGTCTCTGACGCGAGCGTCACCCGGGCGGCCGCGACGGCCAGCCGCTCGTGGCATGATGCGGGGTCCGGCGCCTCGCAGATCACATATGCATGGCGCGAGACGTAACTGGTCGGCGGCAGGCACAGCACCGTCCCCTGGCTTGCGAGAGCCGCCGCCGACACGAGTCCACAGCGCTGATCCGAATCGGGGACCGCAACCGAAACCACGCGACAGTCCTCCTCGGGGTAGCAGAAGCGAATGCCAACACTGCGCCTGCTAGTTCTCCGCACCTCGGGTTGCTCTCCGATGGCGAGCTGGATGGCCACCGAGCCGGGGTCGATCCCAGTCGCCAGCCAGCCCACGAGAGGGATGAGGTCGCCGCCGATTCGCCCGTTGACCTCGACGATGCGCGGCCCGCGAGCGGTCAATCGGATCTCGGTGTGAGTCATCCCATGAGCAACGCCGAGTGCCCTATGGGCCGCATCGAGCAGGGCACGCATGGCCTCGTCCTCGAACAGAGGGTCATCGGCTGCCACGACGTGCTCCGTCTCTTCGAAATACGGCGCCAACCCCACCTGCTTGTGAGCGACGACCAGCACCGAATACCGCCCTTCGAACACCGCACCGTCGACGCTGATCTCGGGCCCGTCGAGGAACTCCTCGACAAGCACGCCCCACTCGCTCGCGGGCAGGTCCGGCTTGCCGGAGGACCACGTGACGCGGAACGCATCCGCCAGCTCGGAGGCGTGGTTGACCTTGACCACGCCCTCGCTCGCGCCCAGGTTGCGCGGCTTGAGAACGACGGGATAGCCGATGCCGGCGGCCACCAGTGCCGCGTCGGCCAGGCTGTGGACCCGGATCGAGCATGGCTGCGGAATTCCCGCCCGGCTCAGCACTTCGCGCGTGAGCAGCTTGTCGCGGCAGTTGGTCACGGTCTCGGGGCTCATTCCCGGTAGCCCCAACGCCGCCACCACCTCAGCCGCAGACAGGATCAATGCCTCGTCATAGCAGACAACCCCACGGACGGGTCTGCTGGTGGCCACCTCGGTGGCTGCCTGCACAAGAGCCTGAGGGTCCAACACATCCACGACCGTGTTCCCCGCCAACAACGCCGCCTGCCAGGTCGGTAGTTGCTCGCTGAGCAGCCATAAGTGGTGATGGCTCGCCATTGACGTGAGCAGGTACTCGCGGTAGCGCTGAGCGCCGCTCCCGACCACGAGCACAACCGGATCACGGGCATTGGCGCCCTCGGCCGCCACGAGCCTCGGCCCGCTCTCGACCTCGCCGACCTGCCTGTTCGCCATACTCACTGAAGTCATCCGTTGCTTGTTGCCGACCAGAGCGCATCTCCTTTCGTCGCGTCAGCGAGCGAACGCAACCTCAGACGGTTGTCGAAGCTCTCGCTCACCCATAAGCGTTGGCTGGCAAGCTATCGCGTGTTCGGCGTGGCGTCGAGAGTCGTTCGCCCAATGACGCTGGGCGCTTGCCCACACGAGTGGGAGGGATGGGTACGTGCTGGCCCGCGTCGGCCGATTGCGTTGGTTCCGAAGTGGCCGGGTCCCGGTCCTTAGTCAGACGGGCGGGGTGGGAGCGCCGCCGACCAGGTCCCGAACCCTATCCCAGCGAGCCTGATAAGCGGCGCCGAAGCGCTGCTCGGATCGACTGCGCTTGCTGGATGACTCGGAATAGCGCCATGTTGCCCACTGCGATCCGGGCTTTGCTAGCCGCATGCTTGCGACGAGTGCCACCAGCCACACGAGCAGGCCGATGATGCCGAGGATGGGCTTGCCCTTGAGGAAGGTGATGATGCACAGAAAGAGGTTGACCACGATGGTCACCGCCAGCAGCCAGCGCAGCTCCGGATCTCCACCGGAGACAGTAAGCGGCGTCACCCCGACCAGCAGCAGGCAGGTAACCACAGTCGCCACGAACACTGCATCGATGGACTTGCGGCCTGCGGACGTCCAGTAGACGTCATCCATGTACAGCCACAATGCGAACTCGTCCAGCGTCAGACCTACGCCCACGCCAAACATCGCGGACAGGAGGTCGTTCCATGGAGAGGCCGGCCGGTATGCAAACTCGAGGCAGCCTGCTACCAGAATCGTGAGGATCCCGAACACCTGGTGATGCACGTGCACGCCTCCGATGCTCCAGTTCCGGAGCCCTGTGGCCCCGGCCCTGATCCGCCGGGTCGTCCAGCGCGTCACCAAGAACGTGATCAGCAACGCGGTCAGCATCCAGACCAGGGGCATGCGTGCCATCGGCACGATCGTCAAGTTCAAGCTCAACGGAGTGCCTCGGACTGAGCTCGGCATCTGGGCTCCCCGCCGGTGTGGTTGCTGGAGCTCAACCCAACCGGGCGCTTGAGGTGGCCGGACTCAGGCTGCGTCATCGGCCGTTGTCTTACCCGTGCTTGGCTCGGCCGATAACGAGCCGGACTGTCTGAACGACGACGTCGGGGTCCCGGACCTGGATGTAGTGATCGCTGCCGGTAACGAAGGTGTGAGGCGTCTGTGGTTCCAGCCCCACCATGTCGGCGGCGGCGGCCGTCCATACGCGTTCGAGCTGAGGTCCGAGGCCTGATGGAGTCCCGGGCGGTAGTGGAAATGGCTCGGTCTTCGTGAGTACGGCAAGGGGCATCCGGCGCCAAGGCGGTGCATGCTCGATCTGGGTAACGCTGGCGCTGATGTCGATCGTCTCGAAGCTCTGGTCGTTGTCGTAAGGAGTGCCGGGGTGATCGAGGAGCTGGTTGTAGGCGGCCCATTGCGCTCCGAACAAAGCCGGAATCTCGGCGGCGAAGGCGTCGACGAGTACGACGCCGCTGACCTGATCGGGGTGGGTCTGAGCGTAGAGACGCACGAAAAGACCGCCGAGTGAGTGTCCAACCAAGATGTAAGGCCCGGGCACGCCTGCTTTCGCCAGCAGCTCGTGGAGGTCGGTGACCACATCCCCCGCCGTGCGGGGCATCTTCACCGGCGTGCTTCGGGTCCCGATCTTGGGTGGGTTGGTGTCATAGACCAGCGTTCCCGGGCGGTCGTATGTACAGACATGGGTGAATCGGGCGATGCCAGGCAAGACTGCCGGCGAGGACGGCACCGGCGGTCTGGTTTCGGACTGGGACCAGAGGCTGGACGAGTCGTGGTACCCGGACTCGAGAATGACGGTCGGCGCACCCATCCCCTGGCACTGGAGGTAAAGCTCGCGACCCCCACCGATGTTGAACTGTCCCGCGAACGTGCCATGTGATGGGCTCGCCACGGCGGCGGCCGGGGCGGACGAAGGCGAGCACCCCTGCAGAATGGCCGCTGCGACCAGAACCAGGAGGCCACCGATGTCGAACCCGGCTGTCTTCAAGAACTTCCTCCCGACTCGGGAATATAGCCAACCGTCAAGCGACTGCCGTCCCTAAAGTGTTCCACGCTCGAGCCGGCTGCGCGCCTCCAACGGCACCGATCCCGTGATCCGAGCCAGGCTGACCTGACATACTGGCCAGGTCCCGGGCATCAGTCAAGCGTGACCGTGCGCCGGGATCCTCCAGCAAGCGAGCCATGGTCATCACGGGGGCGAGTTGAGGGATGCAGCAGGGACTGTTCCGTCAGGTGGCCCTGGGCCGGCTGACGTCTCCGGATCAGCTCGACCGCCAGATGCGGGTGGCCGATTCCAAGGGCTGGGTCGCCTTGGTCACCCTGGTCGCCATCACTCTCGGCATCGTCGGCTGGGGCATCGTCGGAAGCATCACCACCAGCGTGCGCGGGCAGGGCTTGATCGCGAACAGTGGCGGCACCTATTCCATCGTGACCACGAGCGCCGGCGTCGTCTACGACCTGCTCGTCAAGCGCGGCGATCACGTGGCTGAGGGCCAGCCGGTCGCACTGATCGAGACGTCGCCCGGAGTCCGAGTCAATGTTCCCAGCCCCTTCTCGGGCTCCGTAGTGGAGCTGCTCGCCACGTTCGGCGACTACGTGACAATCGGCACCCCCATCGTCAACTTCGCCAGCGACGAGGAGTCGCTTCAAGCCTTGCTCTACCTCCCCGCTACGGTCGCCGAGCAGGTCCGGCCCGGCATGGCGGTCCAGGTGTCGCCGAGCACGGTGAGCCGGGCTGAATACGGCTTCATCGAAGCCCGCGTCCTCGAGGTGGCGCCATTTCCGTCCACGCAGCGCGGGATGATGGCCTCGCTCAACAACGAGTCCCTGGTCCAGCACCTCTTCGCTGTCACCGGCGGAACGCCGGTCGAAGTTCAGGTTGGGCTGCAGCGTGCACGGACGCCGAGCGGCTTTCGGTGGTCGTCGTCGTCCGGTCCCCCGGCCCAGTTGCGGGGTGGCACACTGTGCTTCGCCGACGTCGTTCTGCGCACGCAGCGACCGATCAGCTTCGTCCTGCCGGTCGCCCAGTGAGGGAAAGCGGGGCGGTCCCCGTGAGGACCGCGTCACGGCGTCGAGTCAGGACACCCACCGTCCTGCAAATGGAGGCGGTGGAGTGCGGCGCGGCCGCGCTCGGCAGCGTCCTGGCGTACCACGGCCGCGTCGTGCCGCTCGAGGAACTGCGCCTCGCCTGCGGGGTCTCCCGCGACGGCAGCAAGGCGAGCAATATCGTCAAGGCCGCTCGCTCTTACGGGCTCGTGGCTCGCGGCCTGCGGAGGGAGCCGGAGGACCTTGACGCGCTCCCCGTCCCGATGATCGCCCACTGGGGCTTCAACCATTTCGTCGTCATCGAAGGGCTCCAGAAGGAGCGCGTCTTCCTCAACGACCCCGCCTCCGGTCCGACCGTCATCCCGCGACGCGAGCTGGACGACTCCTTTACGGGCATCGTCCTCACCTTCGAGCCTGGACCTGACTTTGTCCGTGGCGGTGAGTTCCCGAGCCTCGCCAGGGCTCTGCGCGCGCGGCTTCGGGGCTCGGAATCGGCGCTCGCGTATGCGGTGGTGGCGGGCTTGTGCCTGGTTCTGCCGGGTCTGCTCATCCCAGCCTTCACCAAGATATTCATCAACGGCTATCTGGTGGGAGGATTGGCCGATTGGCTGCGGCCGCTGCTGCTCGCGATGGGCTTCACCCTGGCTCTCCAGATCGCGCTCAGCTGGCTTCAGCAGTACCATCTCATGCGCCTCGGCCAGAAGCTGGCCCTGAGTTCCGCCGGCAGGTTCTTCTGGCACGTGCTGAGGCTGCCGATCGAGTTCTTCAACCTGCGCTATGCAGGGGACGTCGCGTCCCGCGCCCAGCTCAACGACCGCATCGCTCAGCTTCTCTCGACACAGCTGGCGACGAACATCGTGAACGCAACCATGATCGGCTTCTTCGCGGTGATCATGGTCCAGTACGACGTCCTGCTGACGGCGATCGGCGTCGGCATCGCGGTCCTCAACATCCTTGCGCTGCGGTATGTCTCCCGGCGGCGGACGGATGGCAACCGGCGCCTGGAGCAAGAGCAAGGCAAGCTCCTGAGCACGGCGTTCGGCGGCCTGCAGATGATCGAGACGCTGAAAGCCGCCGGCATCGAGTCGGACTTCTTCGCCCGCTGGGCCGGCTTTCATGCCAAGGCCCTGAACGCCGAGCAGGAGCTGGGAGCGTACACGGGTTACCTGAACGTCATCCCCCCGCTGCTGGCCGGCCTCGGAACGGTCGCGATCCTGACTGTCGGGGGCGCACGGATCATCACCGGCTCCCTCAGCATCGGGGCCCTGGTCGCTTTTCAGTATCTGACGGTGAGCTTCAGCGGACCGATCAACCGGCTCGTCTCGTTGGGCGGCGACTTCCAGGAGGCCGTCGGCAGCATGAACCGGCTGGACGATGTGCTCCTCTATCCGGCGGATCCGCTACTGACAGCCGACCCCGCGGAGGGGCCGTCGTCCGAGACCCGATCGGCGCGACTGAGCGGCTTCCTCGAGCTGCGCGACGTCACGTTCGGCTACAGTCGCCGGGACCCTCCCCTGATCGAGCACTTTCATCTGTCGCTGAGCCCGGGCGCGCGGGTGGCGCTCGTGGGCGGTTCCGGGAGTGGGAAGTCCACCGTGGCCAGGCTCGTCGCCGGCCTCTATCGACCTTGGAGCGGGGAGATCCTGTTCGACGACCGCCCCCGGACCGCGTACCCCCGGCCCGTCATAGTCGCCTCGCTGGCCCTCGTCGACCAGGAGATCTTCCTGTTCGAGGGCAGCGTCGCCGAGAACCTGGTGCTCTGGGATCCGACGGTTCCCGAGAACAAGATCGTCCGCGCCGCCCGGGACGCCGCCATCCATGACGACATCGCCAGCCGACCCAACGGCTACGGCAGCCCGGTGGAGGAGGCAGGCAGGAACTTCAGCGGGGGGCAGAGGCAACGACTGGAGATCGCGCGCGCACTCGTCGGCGACCCGGCGCTGGTGGTCCTCGACGAGGCGACGAGCGCACTCGATCCCGCCACCGAGAAGGCGATCGACGACAACCTGCGCCGTCGCGGCTGCACCTGTCTGATCGTCGCCCACCGGTTGAGCACGATCCGGGACTGCGACGAGATCATCGTGCTCGACTATGGCAAGGTCGTCCAGCGGGGTACCCACGAACAGCTCCGGGCGGAGTCGGGACTCTACGAAAGGCTCATCGCAGCTGAATGACGAAGACACACGCTGCTGGCGCCGGTGACCGTGGGCACGTAGTCGAGCTGGCAGGCAATCGACCACTACCCCTGGACGATCAGGACGCTGTCTGGGTCGTGGAGGTCGGCCAGGCGTTGGTCTATGCCGTGCGCGATGCGGACGGACAGCCGGGTGGCGCCAGACATCACGTGCTTGACGTCGGTCCCGGCCAGGCGCTGTTCGGACTCGACCTCACGGGAAGCGATGTCAGGCTGCTCGCCGTCGGCGTGCCCGGCAGCCGCCTTGTGCGGACGCGCCGGGCGGACTTCGACATGCAGCTGGCCCAACGCTCCACCGCAATCGACGCCATCGGCCGGCTGGAGGGCTGGATCGGCGGGCTGTCGTCGGCATTGCCGGCCGGGCCGTCGCCCCGCGACATCCAGTCCCTGGACTTGGCCTCCGAACCGACCCTCAATTCCGGCGAGCACGTGGGCTCGGCGAGTGTCCTGACGTGGGTCACGCTGCTGGAAGGAAAGGCGCAGCTGGTGGGGGCTGAGCTGGTGTCGCTGTCGCCGGAAGACGGCTGGGTCCCGCTCGCTGGCGGCGCCTGGCTGACCGCGTGCGGGCGGGTCCGGCTCCAGGTCGCGGACACGCGGCAGGTGATCGCCAGAGGTCGACTTTGGACCGGCCTTGGCGTCTTTCACGCGCGTGCGCTGGAAATCCTGGCCACACGCATCGAGGCCGACGAGAAGAGCTGGGCGCAGCGTGCCGCCCAGCGAGAGGGGGCGGACCAAGCGGCTCTGACGGAGGGCTCGGAGGAGCTGCTCGCCGCCTTCGAGGTCAGTTCGGCGGTGCCTGGCGGCCTGGCCGGCGTCGCGGCCGACCCGATTCTCAGCGTGTGCAGGCTGGTCGGTCGCGGCCTGGGGCTGACGATCGCGCCTGCCCCTTCGTCCGACGTCGCCAGAGGTGAGTTCGATCGACTCGCGGCCATCGCCCGCGCGTCACGAATCCAGATCCGGCAGATCGCCCTTGGCGCTGACTGGTGGCGCCGCGGCGCCGACCCCCTCGTGGGGTCCGCCGAAGGCGATGGCCGGCCGCTCGCACTCCTCCCGGTGCGCGGCGGCTACGAAGCCGTCGACCCGGTCGCAGGCATTCGGAGTCGGGTGACGGCGAAGACGGCGTCGTCGCTGCGCACCGTCGCGTACGTCTTGTACCGCCCGTTCCCTGACGGGCGAATCGGCGCCCTCGACCTGCTTCGGTTCGGGCTCCGAGGCTGCGGTCAGGACCTGCTGACCGTTGCCATCGCCGGCGCGCTGGTCGGGTTGGTCGGCGTCGCGGTCCCGGTGGCAACCGGCATTCTTTTCGACCAGGTCGTGCCCTCCAGCGATCGGTCCGGCCTGGTCCAGATCGGCCTCGCCCTGCTGACGGGCGTGGTCGCCATCGCGGCGTTCCAGCTCGCTCGCGGCATCGCTGTCCTGCGTATCGAGGGCAAGCTGGACGCAACGCTCGAGGCCGCGGTGTGGGATCGGCTCCTGAGCTTACCGGTGCCGTTCTTTCGGGAATACTCCTCGGGCGACCTGGCCGCCAGGGCGCAGGGTATCGGCCGGATCCGGCGCACTCTCACGGGCCTGGTCGTCACGTCGATGCTGGGCGCGATCTTCTCGGTGTTCAGCTACGCGCTCCTCTTCTTCTATGATCCGCGGCTGGCGCTCGTGGCGACGGCGCTGCTCGCGGTCGTCCTCGCCCTCACGGTCCTCGGGGCCCGCTTCCAGCTGCGGGACGAGCGCGCCAGCAGCCGCGCCCGCGGGCGAGTCGCCGGGCTTGTGCTCGAGTTCCTGACCGGCATCTCCAAGATCCGCGTCGCCGGCGCCGAAAGGCGCGCTTTCGCGGCCTGGGCCAGGCTCTACGCTGCGAGCCAAGGCCGGAGGACCCAGGAAATCGGGCTCCGGATCAGCGTCATGTACGCGGCGCTCCCGCTCGCGGCGCTCGTCGTCATCTTCGGTGCGGTGGCGCTGGAGGGCGGCAACCTGTCGACGGGAGCGTTTCTCGCGTTCAACGCTGCGCTGACCCAGATCATCGTAGCGATGGTGGCGCTGGGAGCGGCGATCACGGCGGCTGTGCCGATCGTGCCGCTCTACGAGCGGGTCAAGCCGATCCTCCAGGCGCTGCCGGAGGTCGACCTGGCCAAGGCTGACCCGGGTGAGCTGAGGGGTGACATCGAGATGAGCCACGCCTCGTTCCGTTATGAGGCTGATGGACCGTTGATCCTGGATCAGGTCGCATTCAGAGCCAGGCCGGGCGAGTTCGTGGCCCTGGTCGGCCCCTCAGGTTCCGGGAAGTCCACCATCCTGCGGCTTCTGCTCGGTTTCGAGTCACCGGAGTCCGGCACGATCCGCCTCGACGGTCAGGACCTGGCCACGATCGACCTGCGGGCGGTCCGGCGTCAGATCGGCGTGGTCCTGCAGAACGGCAGGGTGATGTCGGGCAGCATCTACACGAATATCGCCGGGCCGGGCGGCTACAGCCCGGACCAAGCCTGGGAAGCCGCCCGGATGGCGGGCCTGGACGAGGATATCCGGCGGATGCCGATGGGGATGGAGACTGTACTCCAGGAGGGAGGCGGCACCATCTCGGGTGGTCAGCGGCAGCGGCTGATGATCGCTCGGGCCCTCATCTCGAGACCTCGCATCCTGCTCTTCGACGAGGCGACCAGCGCGCTGGACAACCAGACCCAAGCTGTGATCAGGGAGAGCCTGGCAGGACTGCAGGCAACGAGAATCGTGATCGCTCACCGACTCAGCACGATCGTCAGCGCAGACACGATTCACACCCTCGAGGCGGGCCGGATCGTGGAGAGCGGCACCTACGAGGAGTTGATGCGGCTGGGAGGCGCCTTCGCCCAACTTGCCCAGCGGCAGGTCCTCTAGAGCTCATGGGTTGCGGGTCCTCGACACCGTCGCCGTGCGCCTTCGCGGCCGCAGCCTCCGACCCGCGTTACGCGGGCCCAGATGCGGCGGGAGGGCGGATGCCAACGATCGGCAGCGAAGGCGGAGCGACGGACTGGTCCGCCGGCGACGATCGCGACGCCGAGCCTGATCAGAAGCCACCCGCAACGGCCGCCTGTCTCTCAGTTTGGTGGCGATCCCGATCGACGAATTCTCCGGTTCAGCCTGCGAATTCGAGCTCATCGGGCGTGTTGGCCGGCTTCTCCGGGCCAATGATGCTCTCGATCTGGCGACGGTACGGCTCGGCGTTCCTGGGCGCCGTGAGACGTAGCCGCGATTGGGCCGCCCGCCAGCCTGGCGCCCACACCTCGAAGCGGCGATAGTCTGGCGAAGTGCATGCGGTCTTCGTGGCCATGCCCGAGTACGGCCACCTGTATCCGCTCATGCCCCTGGCTTCGGCCTTTCGCGATGCCGGCCACCTGGTCACTTTTGCGACCGGGCCCGAGTTCGTCGACAGACTTCGGGTGCTGGGGTTCGAGGCTCATCCCGCGGGCGCGTCGGCCGAGTGGTGCTGGCGGGAGGCGGCGCGCAGCCATCCCGAGCTGGCCGCAGGGCAGTGGCGTCTCACCGCGCCGATGCTGGGTGAGACGATGGCCGGGAGGCTCGCTCGGGAGCTTGTCCCACTCCTCAGCGCGCTCGACCCCGATCTCATCGTCTACGAAGCATCCAGCCTCGGAGCGGCTGTCGCCGCCGGGGTGGCACGAATCCCGGCCGCGTGCCTTTCGGCGGGGCGGGCCTGGCCGGCGGAGCTGGGACATGCGGTGGAGGGCTGGCTTCGCGGCGTCTGGCAGGCGCACGGCGCGGCGGACCCGCTGGCTGACGTGTGGTGGGGTGACGCCTACATCGACATCTGGCCGAGCAGCCTGCAGGATTCGTCCGTCGCCGGGAGGGCCGGCCGGCTGTCTATGCGACCTCGGCTCTGGAGTGCGCCCGATGCGATCGTTCCGGTATGGGTCACGCGGCCCCGGGCCCGCCGGCTCGTGTACCTCAGCCTCGGCACGTACTCCTGCGACTTCGATGTCATGCGCGCCGCTGTCGCCGGCCTGGCGAGCGCCGATGTCGATGTCCTTGCCGTCGTCGGCCCCCGGTTTGAGCCGAGCGACCTCGGACGGGTGCCGGATACGGTCCACGTCGAGCGGTTCGTCGACCAGGCAGCCGTGCTGGCGCACGTGGACGCCGCCGTCCACCACGGGGGGAGCGGCACTGCGCTGGGCGCGCTGACATTCGCTCTGCCTCAGTTGCTCTTGCCTTACGGGGCCGACCAAACTCTGAATGCGGAAGTGCTCGAAAGCATGGGCGGCGGCATCCACGTGTCGCGTGGCCGGGGGACGCCAGAGGCCGTCGCCGACGCCGCGCAGAGTCTGCTCAGCAATCCCTCGTATCGGGCGGCGGCGCTCCAAGTTAGCCGCGAGCTGGCGGCGATGCCAGAGCCGGATGAGGTCGTCCCCGCGCTGGTCGCACTCGCCCGTAACCGGTAATCAAACGCCCCGGCGCATCGCTGGGGCCTGTGCTAAGGTGGGCGCCAACAGTCGGAATTGGCGCCTAGTGCGTGGGGGATGACGATGAGCCAGCACGAGAGTTGGGATCAGGCGAAGGAGTATGGGAAGGTCGTGGCCCACGCCTGGCGCGACGAAGCCTTCAAACAGCGACTGATCGCAGACCCTATCGCGGTGCTGGCCGCCGAGGGAATCGAGGTGCCCGCCGGCCAGCAGGTTCGAGTGGTCGAGAACACCGGGCAGCTGACACATCTGGTCCTGCCCGTCCCGCCTGGAGAGCTGTCCGACGATGAGCTCGACCAGGCTGCCGGCGGCGTCTGCAACTACACCTCGACCACCTCACACATGAAGTGTCCCGTCGCATGACCGAAGGGCAAGAGCTCTCCTAGTCGCGTAGCTTGGGCGCCGACGATGCCGGTGGCTCGTGGGGCTCCGGTGGCCATGCCGTAGTGGGTTGTTTCTAGACAGGCCCGCTTTTAGTCCGCGGTTTCACGTCGAGGTGCTGGAGCCGGACGGCGTCTACCTGCTGTCGGAGCGAGGCCACCACCTCCTCAGGGGCGAGCTCTACTGCCGGCTGGCGCCGCTGCTGGACGGCAGCCGCAGTCTGGACGAGGTGGTCGACACGCTGGCGGCTGAGGCCACCCCAGCTGAGATCTATTACGTCGTCGCGGGCCTGGAGGAGCGCGGCTACGTGGTCGAGGCGGAGGCCGGCCGGCTCGGGCGGGCGGCGTTCTGGCAGGGGCAGGGGCTGGAGGCGGGCGACGCGGAACGCCGGTTGGGGGCGGCGAGAATCACTGTCGCCGGGTATGGAGGGATAGCGGTCGAGCCGCTGTCGGCGGCCCTGGCCGAGCTCGAGATCGGGGTAGGTGCGGATGGCGAGCTGGCGGTCGTTGTGAGCGACGACTACCTGCAGGAGGGGTTGGCAGAGTTCAACAGCGAGTCACTGGCCGCGGGGCGGCCGTGGCTGCTGCTCAAGCCGGTGGGGCTGCAGGTGTGGATCGGGCCGCTGTTCCGGCCGGGGTCGACGGGCTGCTGGGAGTGCCTGGCGCAGCGGCTGCGGGGCAATCGCCAGGTCGAGACCTACCTGCAGCAGCAGCAGCGGAGGGCGGCTCCCTTCCCGGTCTCGCGGGTTGTGATCGGGGGGGCGGCGGAGGCGGCGCTGCGGCTGGCCGCAATCCAGATCGCGATCGTTTTGGGCGGGGCAGCCGGCGGGCTCGGCGAGGGGGAGATGGTGACGCTGGAGGTGGACAGCCTGGAGACGAAGCAGCACCGATTGGTGCGGCGGCCGCAGTGTCCGTGCTGTGGTGATCCCGGCCGGTGGTCGCGGGCCGCGGAGCCGATCCGGCTGCGGAGCCAGAAGAAGCGGTTCACGGCCGACGGGGGACACCGAGTGGTGTCACCGGAGCAGACCCTGGCGCGGTACGGGCATCACGTCAGCCCCATCACCGGAGCGGTGAGCAATCTCGAGCCGGTGCCCCCCGACGACGATGCCGTGTTGCGGGTCTGGGTTGCCAGTTTGGACCCGTGGGGGAACCGGCGGGTTCTCGATCTCGTCCCTCGGGGGCTGCAGGTCGGCGCGGCTTGGGGCAAGGGACTGACAGATGCGGAGGCCCGTGTGAGCGCCCTCGGCGAAGCGCTGGAGGGCTGGTCGGGCGCGTTCAGTGGCGACGAGCCGCGCACGGTTGCCAGCTACCGCCGCCTCGGCGACAGCGCCATCCACCCCAACGCCTGCATGCTGTTCAGCCCGGCCCAGTATCAGACCCGCGCGGCCTGGAACGCGTGCCACTCCAGGCCTTACAGCATCCCCGATCCGTCCGACGAGGATGCCGAGTTCGAATGGACGCGGGCGTGGTCGCTCACGCGCCGAAGCTTCCGACACGTGCCCACCGGGTTTTGCTTCCACGGCTACCCAGTCCAGGCTGGAGCCGACTACCACCGCTGTGACGCGAACGGACACGCAGCCGGCAACACCTTGGAGGAGGCGATCGTCCACGGACTTCTCGAGCTGGTCGAGCGCGACGGTCTGACGCTGTGGTGGTACAACCGCATCCAGAGGCCGGAGGTCGACCTGGACAGCTTCGACGACGTGCGGGTCAGCGCGATTCGGAGCTCATACGAGTACTTGCGGCGCGATCTCTGGGTGCTGGACCTCACCAGCGATTTGGAGATACCGACGTTCGCGGCGGTGTCTCGGCGTGGCGGCGAGCCGCGAAACTGGGGGCTCGGCTTTGGAGCGCATCTCGATCCGCGGACCGCGCTGCTGCGGGCGCTGGCGGAGCTGAATCAGTTCGACTCGCTCCTGGCGGCGGTTTCGAGATCCGGCCGCGAGTGGTCGAGCTGGGCGGGCAACGGACGGGACCGAGCGCACGCGCGCCCATGGTGGGAACAGGAGGACCCAGCAGAGTACCCGCATTTTCTGCCCGATCCGACACAAGCACGGACGACCAGCTCGACCTACGCGCGCTCGTGCAGTGCCGATCTCCGTGACGACCTCCTGTTATTGCAGGAGGTGGTCGAGGGCCGCGGCCTGGAGCTGCTCGTAGTCGACCAGACCCGTCCCGACATCGAGCTCCCCGTGGTCCAGGTCATCGTGCCTGGATTGCGACACTTCCGCCCTCCGCGGCTCGCGCCCGGCCGCCTGTACGACGTCCCGGTCGAGCTGGGGTGGCTCTCCGAGCGGCTGGCCGAAGACCAGCTCAACCCGGTCCCGCTCGTACTTTGATGAGCCTGTCGAAGAGATGGCGGTCCGCGATCGGCACCGTGCTGGTCGCGGTCTTGGGTTCGGCATGTACCTTGCCGTGGGATTCGAACCCAGCCGCGCAGCCGAGCTATCAGGCCAGGTACGCGAACGCGTCATGTCCGATGCCGAACCTTCCTGGCGTGCCTCAGCTCGACCTTGGCTCCGAGTTCCGCTGCGGGTACTTGACGGTGCCAGAAAACCGGTCCAAGCCCGACGGCCGCAAGATCCGTATCGCGGTGGCGCGCGTGAAGGCGACATCCCCCAATCCCAAGCCGGATCCGATCCTGTGGCTGGCCGGCGGGCCGGGAGGAACCGCGCTCGCAACTGCCAATTTGATCGTCCACGCGGGCCTCAACGCTGATCGGGACATCGTCTTCATCGACCAACGCGGCACGCTCCATGCCGACCCCCGGCTGAGCTGTCCCGAGATCGATGCGTTCCAGCGCGATGCCGTCGGCCTCGCCCCGACCGACCCAGCGACGGGTCAGAAGGACATCGCCGCCACGCGCGCCTGCCGCGACCGCCTGGCCGCCAAAGGCTACGACCTGACCGCGTACAACACCCACGAGAACGCCGCTGACATCGCCGATCTCCGCCTCGCACTGGGCATCAGGGAATGGAATGTGTACGGTGTCTCGTACGGAACCGACCTCGCCCAGCAGCTCCTCCGTGATCACCCGCAGGGTGTCCGGAGCCTCGTCCTGGATTCGGCCGTGCCCAACACTGTCAACGTGATCGAGGGCTTCTGGTCGAATGCGGCCGAAGGCTTCCGGGCTCTCCTTGACGGCTGCGCGGCGCAGCCCCCGTGCGCGCTCGCGTACCCGAATCTGGGCGCCGACCTGACAACGGTTGTGAAGCGACTCACAGAGCAGCCTCTGACCGTCGACGTGAACGATCCCTCCACCAACGAATCCACCAAGGTGGTTCTCGACGGCTTCCAGCTGGCCAATCTGATCGTGGTGGCCAGCCTCGTGCCAGGCTCGATCGCGCGGGTGCCGGCGTTCGTGCACGCGATCGCTTTGGGCAACGGCACCCTGGCGGCGACGGCGCTCCTTCGCACAGTCAGTCCGCCGGACATCGTTGGCTACGGCCTCGCGTACGGCGTGTTCTGTCGCGAGTCGATCGCGTTCACCAGCTCCCAGCGGACACAGGCCGTCGCCCGGCAGGCGCTGCCCGACTTCCCGGCTCCGGTGCTTGCGCTGGTGCCACAGTCGGCCCACCTGTTCGGCGACTGCGCGGCCTGGAATGTCGGCAAGGCCGATGCCTTCGTGTTCAAGCCTGCCCACAGCTCGGCGCCGGTGTTGATTCTCGCCGGGACTTTCGACGCGGTCACCCCGCCGTCCTGGGCTGATGTGGCGGCGCGCAGCCTGACCAATTCACGAGTCCTGCGGTTTCCCGGAGCCGGCCACGACGTCATCATCTGGTCGCCTCAATGTGCGCCTGCGATCATGGTGTCCTTCCTTGATCGACCTCAGGGCGGGTACGACACCAGCTGCCTCAACACAGTCAGCGTGCCGGCCTTCCAAGTCGGGGTGGCCAGCTAGGCTAGGCCGCCCTTGGCAGTGAGTTCGGATACAGGTACTTGACCAGCGCTATCCAGATATTGATCGAGAGCACGCCGGTCGTTGTCGCCTTGTTCACCATCACCACAAGGCTGGCATCCTGGCTGGGCAGGTAGAAGACCATGTCGCTGTAGCCGAAGATGGCGCCGTCGTGCCCGAGCCAGTCCCCGATCTGTGTGATACCAAGGCCGTACTGCAGTCGTGGGCCGTTGTTAGGAAACGGACCGAACTGCAGACGCTCGGCTTGAGTTGCCTTCTTCAGCGTCTGACCAGTCGCCAGATCTTTCGCGTAGCGGCTCATGTCGGGTACTGTCGAGACAATTGCGCCCGCCGTCCAGGGGACGTTGGGGTTGGTGAGGCTCAGATCTCGAACCGAACCGAAGGTCGTGTCGTAGCCGTGGGCGAAGGGATTGGGCATCGCGGGCGTCGTGGGAAAGCTTGTGCTGCCCAGGCCAAGAGGGCGGATCACATGCTCTGTGATCCAGCGGTCGGCGGCCACCTGCGTCACCTTCTCCAGAACCAATCCCAGGAGTATGTAGTTCGAGTCCGAGTACACGCTCTTTTGATCGGGCTGGGTGAAGTCAGCCGCGTGGCGTTGAAGGATCGGGATGATGTCTGCGGGCTTCCAGGTCGGCAGTAGGGGGTCCGTGTTGTACGAGTCGATGAACGGCTTGTCATCGATGAAGTTGAACACCCCGGCCCGCATCGCCAGCAACTCGCGGATGGTGATGATGTTGCCATTCGGCACTCCGGGAACGTACTTGTCCAAGGTATCGCTCAGAGAGAGCCGGCCACTGTCGGCCAGCTGGAGGATGGCCGTCGCCGTCAGGGTCTTGCTGACGCTTGCAATACGGTAGTGGTCATCCGGCTCCATGCTGCGCTTGGCGGGGACGTCCGCGGTGCCGTACGACTTGAGGAAAACGCCCTGGTGGGGGTCCACTATGCTGACCACCGCGCCGATGAGCTGATCCTGGCTGATGCTCGCCTGGACGAGCTTGTCGAACTCGTGGGTCTGCGCGCTGCTGAACCCCTTGGATTGCGATGGCGCGCTGGCTGGGCCGCAGGCCTCCGTCAGGACCGGCGCCCCCAGGAGCGCAGAGCACATAACGGCCAGGAGGAGCCTATGACTTGACACGTCGTTTCGCGCAGTCTTCGATCTCGGGCAGAGTTTGTCAAGTGGTGTGCGTCCCATCCGAAACGGCTTCGACCGGCCTGCGCCGCGATGCCTCAACGGGTGAGGCCGGCCGTCCATACTCACGGCTGTGGTGAGTGATCATCACGTTATCGAGCCACGGGATGACCACGGCGGGACCGCCGAGCTGCGACCGCCTCGGCATCGGGTTAGTCCCAGGGCGATCTGGTACTGGACGTCGCGGGCCTTGGCTGGTTGGCTGGGTCTGGCGCTGGTCCAGGCCGTCCTGCTTGTCATCCTGCCCGATGGCCGGCTCGACCTCCATGTCGGCGCCCTGATCGCAACCACAGTTGCCGGCGCGGCGCATGTCATTGTCATGCCTCAGTGGCGCTTCCGCGTCCACCGCTGGGAGGTGACGCCACACGCCGTCTACACACAGTCGGGATGGTTCGATCAGGAGCGGCGGATCGCGCCCATCTCACGCATCCAGACAATCGACAGCGAACGAGGGCCGCTCGAGCAGCTGTTCGGTCTCGCCAATGTCACCGTCACGACGGCGTCGGCGGCCGGGCCGCTGAAGATCCACGGGCTAGACCGGGCCACCTCTCAGCGCATCGTCGAGGAGCTGACCGCCAACACTGAGACCGCGCCGGGCGACGCGACGTGACCACCGAGCCGCCGGTTCCCGCGCCATCCTCCCCGCCGCCCTCGATTGATCTCCCGCCTGACGCCGGGTGGCGGCGATTGAACACGCGCATGCTCGTCATGCGGCCGATCCTGGAGCTGGGGCGCGCGGTGCCGGGGCTGGTCGCGCTCCTGGTTGTTGGCAACAGCAGCGGGCGCGGCGCCCTCTGGGGGCTCGTCGGCGCAGCCATTGCGGTGGCCGTGGGCATCCTGCGCTGGATCACTACGACGTACCGGATCGGGCCTGACCAGGTGCAGCTGCGGCAGGGCCTGCTGCGGCGGCGCCTGCTCACCGTGCCTCGGGACCGGGTTCGCACGGTCGATGTCACCGCCCATGCCCTGCACCGGGTCTTCGGGCTCGCCCGGGTCAGTGTCGGCAGCGGCCGGTCGGACGAGCATGGCGGTGGCAGCGTGAAGCTCGATGCGCTGAGCGCTGCCGAAGCCTCGCTCCTGCGTGACGAGCTGCTGGGTCATCGCACGCGGTCCCAGGTCTCGGGGCCGGCCGAAGCCGTTACGGTCGAGGTCGAGCTGGTCCGGCTGGATCTCGGTTGGGTCAGGTACGGCCCATTCACGCTTTCCGGGGCGATCACCGTAGGCGTCCTCGCCGCGTTCGCGTGGCGAGTGGCTTCCGCGGCGCACCTCGATCAGGCCCTGCTCGGACCAGCTCGTGACGAGGCGGCTCGGCTCGCACGAGCCTCTCTTTGGCTCGTGGCGATTGGCGCTGCCGTCGCGTGCCTGGCCGTCGTGGCGGCCGCGTCCACGATCGGATACGTGCTCGCCTTCTGGGGTTTCCGGCTCACGCGGCAGGCCGAGGGCACGCTGCAGGTGACCCGCGGGTTGGTCACGACGCGCGCCACCACGATCGAGGAAAGGCGGCTGCGCGGAGTCGAGCTCAGCGAGCCGCTCCTGCTGCGTGCGGTGGGAGGCGCGCGGTGCATCGCGATCACGACCGGCCTGCGCGTGGGGCGCGGAGCCGAGCGGGGCGGCTCGCTGCTGCTTCCGCCTGCGCCGCGGCGGGCGGCGCTCAGGGTGGCCGCCGTCGTCCTGCGGGCTGAGGCACCGGTGAAGCTTCCACTCCTCGTTCATGGCCGGCGCGCTCTCCGGCGGCGCTTCACCAGGGCTCTCGGGGTGTCCGCACTGATTGTCGCCGCGCTGCTCACACTCTGGTGGCTGGCGGGGTGGCCGAGTTGGGCATGGGAGGCCTCGCTGCTGCTGCTCCCCGGCGCGGCGATCCTGGCGGCGGACCGGTACCGCAACCTCGGCCACGCTGTCGTGGAGGGCAGGCTCGTCAGTGGCAGGGGCTCGCTGGTGCGGCGCCGGTCCGTTCTCGACGACGACGGCATCATCGGCTGGAACCTGCGCGGCTCCCTGCTGCAGCGCCGTGCCGGCCTGGTCACGCTCGCCGCCACGACAGCCGCCGGCCACCAGCACTACGGCATCCAGGACGTGGCTCTCTGTGAGGCGCTGCGAGTCGCCGACGGGCTCGTGCCCGATCTGCTCACGCCATTTCTGGTGCGCCAGGACCCCGAACGAGCGGCAGGAGCGGTGGGCTTGAGAGCCGGCGCATCCTGGCGTCAGGGTCAAGATCTACCGTGATCGATACCGCGCGCTTGCGCACACCTCACGATTCCAAGTCAGACTGCAGAGAGCGTCGTGGCGGCGCGGCCCAGTGTGCAGAAAGGAGGTCGAACTGTGGCTGAAACAACAGTCAGTCCGGACCAGCTGGAGCAGATGACGCCGGAGGCGCGGAAGGCGGCGATCGGGGCGTTCCTGGGTCTTGGGATCGACTTCTACGACATCTACCTGCCCATCGTCGCGATCACGCCCGCCCTCATCTATTTCGTCCCCACGACGCTGCCGGCGCCGACGCGGGCGACGATCGCCTACATCATCTTCGCGGTGACGCTGATCGGGCGGCCGATCGGCTCGGTGATCTTCGGCCACTTCGGGGACGTGATCGGGCGCAAGCGAACGACGATGATCGCCGTCGGTGGCCTCGGGGTCATGACGTTCCTGATCGCGCTGCTGCCCGGCTACGCCACGCTCGGCTTCGCGGCCGTGGCACTCTTCATCCTGCTGCGGCTGATCGGCGGCATCTTCATGGGTGGGGAGTACGCCAGCGCCAACCCGCTGGCGATGGAGGCCTGCCCCCGGCGGCTGCGGGGCATCGTCGGGGGCGTCATCCAGGCCGCCTACCCGATCGCGTACATCGCGATCTCCCTCGTGACCGCGATCATGCTTTTGATCGCGCCGGCGGGGAAGCTGAACTCCGCGTACGTGCAGTGGGGCTGGCGCATCCCATTCCTGATTGGTTCGCTTCTGGCTTTCTTGTTTCTCATCTACTACAACACCGTTTCGGAGTCGAAGCTCTGGCAGGAGACCGCGCCTGAGGAACGCATCAAGGCGCCACTCAAAGAGGTACTCAAGGGCCGGAACCTCCGCAACCTGGCCCAGGTCTTCCTCATGATGAGCGGCCTCTGGTTCAGCCTGCAAGCCGCCATCTCCACGCCGCCCGCCCTGTTGATCACAGTCCTCAAGCAGCCAAGCCAGGCGGTGACCAACGGCATCCTGGTCGCCAACATCTTCCTGGCGATCGGCTACATCGTGGTCGCGCTGCTGGCGCAGCGGTACGGCCGCCGGCTGCTGTTGATCGTCAGCGGTCTATGGACCGTCGTCCTGTCCAGCATCCTCTACTACCTGATGGTGGCCAATGTGGTGGCCAAAGGCGCCTTCGTGCTGACGATGGTGACCTACACCGCGCTGCTCGTGCTCACCATTGCGCCCTGGGGCATCGTCACGACCTACATCAACGAGCGCTTCCCGACCGGCGTGCGGGCCTCGGGCTACGGCATCGGCTACAGCCTGGCGGTGATCATCCCGTCGTTCTACAGCTTCTACCTCCTGG
>JALYZG010000334.1 GCA_030948965.1 Candidatus Dormiibacterota bacterium
GCAGACGACAGGCCGGCGCTGGACTGGGTGCATGGGAATACCACCGAGCACGTGCGCTTGCACTTGCCCTGGATCCGGCAGGCAGCGCAGGCGGCGCAAGCGACGCAAGCCGCAAATCAGTCTGTCAGAAGCGCCAGATAACCGGGACGAGGAGCACCGCGACGATGAAGAAGAGCGCGACCTGGGCCAGTCCGAGCCGCCAGTAGTCGCTGAATTTGTAGCCGGCGGGCCCCATGACAATCATGTTCGCGGGCGTTGCGACCGGGGTCAGGAACGAAGCTGCGCAGGCCACGCAGAGGCTGAAAAGGACCGGCCGGGCGGACACGTGGAGCTGGGCCGCGGCCAGTCACGGACACCCTTCTCTCTCGCGACATCGGCGTGGCCGAGGTGATCATTCCGCCGCGGTGAGCACCTGGCCCGCCCAGGCCGTCACACCGGTGGCGTCGAGACCCTCGCTGACCATGAGGAGCGCCGCGATGAGCACGACCACCGGATCCCCAATCCCTCAACCACCTGGCCCACGGTCAGGACTCCAGTGAAGAAGAGGAGGACGGCCGAGCCGATGGCCACGATCTCCACTGGGAAGTAGTTCCAAACGAACAGGACGACGACGATGGCCAGCACCAGCAGACTGATCGCGGCGTGGCTCATGTCAGGGCTCCGCGCTCTGGGCGGCCTGGGCGACGGCCGGCTGCGAGGCAAACAGGCTGAGGCCAAGGTGGTCGGACAGGAACCTGGCCGCGAGCACGCCCTTCACGCTGTTCCCAGCCGCGTCGAGCGGCGGGGCAAACGTGCCCATGCCGCCCTTGCCCGGGGCGACTGTGATGACCCCGCCGCCGACGCCGCTCTTACCGGGCAACCCGATCGAATACAGCCAATCGCCAGAGGTCTCGTACAGACCCGCGGTCGCCATGACTGCGAGCACCGGCTGGCATGTGCCAGGCGCGATGACCTGCTCCAGTGTGAGAGGGTTCACGCCGCCGTTGGCCAGGGTCGCGCTCATCGCGGCGAGGTCCCGGGCAGTCACACTCAGGCAGGACTGCCGCGTGTACAGGTCGATCGTCGCGGCCGTATCGAAATAGAGCCGGCCCCACCGCTCCAGCTCGCGCGCGAGGCGGCGGTTGGCGTGGTTTGTGGCCGCCGCTGAGGCGAGCACCTCCGCGTCGACATTGAGACGACGACCGGCGAAGCGTGACAACCCCTCGCTGATGCGCTGCCACTTCTCCTCCCCCGTCGCACCCGGGACGAGGCTGGTCGTGGCCAGCGCTCCGGCGTTGACCATCGGGTTCGTCATGCGATCCGACCGCAACTCGATGGCCGCCAGCGAGTCGAATGGCAGCCCAGTGCTGTTGACGCCCAGGTGGGCTCGGGCTGCGTCCGCGCCCAGTGCCTGACACACGAGCGCGAACACGAAGGGTTTGGCCACGCTCATGATGGTGAAGGGATGATCCGCGTCGCCGGCGACGTGGAGCCTGCCGTCCACGGTGGCCACGCAGATCCCGAACAGATCGCGAGGCACGGCGGCAAGGGCCGGATAGTGACTGGCGTTGACGCCCTCGGCATTGACCTTGAAGAGAGCGTGCGCCGAGTCCACCAACGCGCCCACACGGTCGGGCGGGGGAAGATGCCCGGTCGACACCGGCGACAGGTCGGCCGGCCGGCGCCGTCCCATCAAGCCTGCGCTGTCACCCGCGCCGACCGCGCCCGCGTCCCCTCATGTGCCGTTGGAGTCGGACACGACCCCGACTCGCTTGTAGTCCCGGAGGAGCTCTACGAGCAAGCGCACGCCCACGCCGGTCGCGCCGTGCGACTCGTACACCTCGCCCGGCCGATCGACCCAGGCCGTGCCGGCGACGTCGAGGTGGATCCAGGGGTAGTCACCTACAAATGCCGCGAGGAAGGCGGCGGCGGTTATCGAACCGCCTGCACGGCCGCCGAGATTCTTGAGGTCGGCGACCTCGCTCTTGACCATGTCGCGGTACTCGTCCCACAGCGGCAGCTGCCAGACTCGCTCGCCGCTCGTCTCGCCGGCTTGGCTGACCTTGTCTGCGAGGTCCTGGCTCGTGCCCATCATCCCGATGGCGTGGGGGCCGAGAGCGACGATGATGGCCCCGGTCAATGTGGCCAGGTCGATGACCGCATCGGGCTTGTAACGCTGCGCGTAGTGCAATCCGTCGGCGAGGACGATGCGCCCCTCGGCGTCGGTGTTCAGCACCTCGATCGTCTTACCGCTCAGCGTGGTCACGATGTCGCCGGGGCGGAAGGCTGTCGCGCTCGGCATGTTCTCAGCAGCGCAGACGATGCCCACAAGATGCAGCGGCAAGGCCATTTCGGCGGCGGCCTGCAGCGTGCCGTACACCGCTGCCGCGCCACCCATGTCCGACTTCATCGTCTCCATGGCATCGGCCGGCTTGATCGAGAGTCCGCCGGAATCGAACGTGATCCCCTTGCCCACAAGGCAGACCGTCGGCTGCTCACTGGTCGCGGCGCCGTACTCCATCACGATGAAGCGGGGCTCGTTGGCCGATCCCTGGCCGACGGCCAGGACTCCCCCGAAGCCCTGCTCCTTCATCTGCGCCTGGTCGAGCACCGTCGCTGAAAGACCGAGGCGGCCGGCCAGGTCGGTGGCCTTGTCGCCAAGCAAGGCGGGGGTCATCGTGCTGCCCGGCTCGTTGACGAGATCGCGGGCGAAGGCCACGCCGCGCGCGATCGTCTGTCCGGTTGCGACCGCGACCCGGATGGGTTCCACCGCGCCGGACGTGTACACCGTCACGCGGCTCACCTCGAATCGCTGCTCGTCAGAGAGCCCGGTGCGGTAGGGCAGATAGCGGTACGCGCCGAGCTCGATACCCTCGGCCAAAGCCTGGGCGGCGCGCTCAGGAGGCACTGGTCCATCGCCCTCGATGCCGGCCGAGAAGGCCTCGACCTGGAGTGTCCGCGCCTGCTGCAAGGCCACCGCTCCCGCCTGGCGAAATCGTTCCGCTGTCACCGCCTCACGCTTGCCCAGGCCGACCAGCAGCAGACGCCGCGGGCCGATGGCCCCTCGCGTGTAGAGGAGCAATTTGTCACCGGCACGACCGCGAAAATCGGCTGCTTCGAACAGGTCGGCCACCTGTGGGGGCAGGACGACGCCCTCCATGATGGCCAGCACTCCGAGATCTGCGTCCTGGCGCAGGAGCTCGCCGACCTCTACGTTGATCTCCATCTGGGTCGCCCCTCCTTAGCGTGGCTTCTTACATCGATCAGTTCCAAGACGGCACCATGGGCTGTCCCCAGCGCGCGCAGCGCGGCTCAGTGGCCGGTGGCACGCGTCCATCACTATGTTGTGGGCGCCGTCTTTTCCCTGGACAGCGCCGCGGACTCTTCCAGACCGCCGCGCGGCAGGTCGACGGCCAGCTGCCGCGGCATGGAGCCGGCCGGGATGATGGCGAACAGCGCCAGGCCCGCGAGCAGCAGCAGCGAGGTCCTGAGCGCTCGCAGCCGGGCGTCCTCGTTGATCTGTACGGCCGCGTCCGCCTGGGCGGGGCTGGCCGACGTCTGAGTCAGCACGCCCTTGAGATGGTCGTTGGTGACGAAGTTTGACGTTGTCGAGGCTGACCTGCTGGATCAGTGAGGGCGTGATCGTCGGGTTCGTGCCCACGCTGCTCGCGACGAGCCCGCCGAGCAGGCCCACCGCCAGCGCGGTCATGACCGCGATCCCCACGCTGCCAGAGATGTTGTGGATAGGCCGCGCCAGGCGCCAACGTCGCCGGCCAGATCCTTGGGCGCCGACGACAGCAGCGTGTTGAAGACGAGGGCGACGATCGCCCCTTGCCCGAGGCCGAGTGTGATCAGGCCGAGGACCACCAAGACCTGGCACCACTCGTTGCGGATGGTGAAGGACAGGAGGGTGAGCCCGGCTGCCACCACCACGAAGCCGATGCGAGCGATCTGGCGCGGGGCCAGCCGGTCATAGAGGCGCGCCACCAGGGTGTTGGCGACCTACGCTGGCTGTCCGGGCCGGGACCGACTGTGCGCTCAACGTCGTTCGCTCTCCAATCTCAGCCTGTCAGCACCCGGCTCCCAGGACGCGAAGAGTATTGCACAGGCATCGACGTCGGCTAGGCGGGGTCGGCGTGGCGTTCCAGCCATCCCGCGAAG
>JALYZG010000343.1 GCA_030948965.1 Candidatus Dormiibacterota bacterium
GGCCTCGAGGAAGGCCAGCAGCCCGGCTCCGACCCCGCCCGCGGCCCCGGCGCCCGGCACCTCTGCCACCTGGCGGCCGAGGTCGCGGGCGACGACCTGCGCCAGGCGCACCAGGCCCGCCTCGAGCTCCGGCGCCAGGTCCGGCGTGACCCCCTTCTGGGGCCCGTAGACAGCTGTCGCTCCCTCCGGCCCCGTCAGCGGATTGGTCACGTCGCAGGCCACGTCGACGGTGATCCGCCGCCAGCCGGGGTCGACCCGCGTGGCGTCGATGTGAGCGAGGCCGTTCAGGGCCGCGCCGCCTCTGGCGAGGTCATGTCCACCCGCGTCGAGGAGCCGGTAGCCGAGCGCCTGGGCCATCCCCGCCCCGCCGTCGTTGGTGGCCGAACCGCCGATGCCGGTGATGATCCGGTTCACGCCTCGCCGGCGCGCCGCCTCGAGCAGCTGCCCGAAGCCGTAGGTCGAGGCTCGGCGAGGGTCGCGGTCGGCGGCGCTCACCAGCGGTAGGCCCGCAGCCGCGGCCAGCTCCACGACCGCCGTGCGGCCGCCATCGACGAGGCCGAACGCTGCCTCCACCTGAGCGCCGAGCGGACCTTCGACCGTCTCCCGGACGAGGTGGCCGCCGTGCGCCGCGACCAGTGCGTCGACCGTGCCCTCACCGCCGTCCGCGACCGGCACTTCGACCACCTCCGCGTCGGGGAACACGGAGCGCACCCCGCGCGCGATGGCGGCCGCCGCCTCGGGCGCGCCCAGGCTGCCCTTGTACGGATTCGGCGCCGCCACAACCTTCATCTCCAGCCCCGGCTGCGATCATCGATGCTCCGAGCTCGCACGTGAGTCGAATGGGACGCTAACGTCAGGCGATGCGCGCTGACCTGATCGTGCGCGGAGGCACTGTGGTCGGTCCGGCCGGTCTGACCGCAGCCGACGTGGCTCTGGCGGACGGACAGATCGTTGCCGTCGAGCCCGAGCTCACCGGGTTCGACGCTACAGAGGAGGTTGACGCGCGCGGGCTGCACGTCTTTCCCGGCGGTGTCGACACCCACGTCCACTTCAACGAGCCCGGGCGGCCGGATTGGGAGACCTTCGCCGACGGCTCCGCGGCGCTCGCCGCGGGCGGGTACACGGCCTTCGTGGAGATGCCACTCAATAGCCGTCCCGTCACCGTGGACGCGGACAGCTTCGACGCGAAGCTGGAGGTGGCCGCCTCCACCTCGCTCGTGGACTTCGGCCTCTGGGGCGGCCTGGTGCCTGGCAACCTCGACCAACTGGAGGCCCTCGTAGAGCGAGGCGTGGCCGGGTTCAAGGCCTTCATGTGCAGCAGCGGCAACGAGGACTTTCCGGCCGTAGACGACTGGACCCTGGCCGAGGGTATGCGCCGCCTCGCCCGCCTGGGCTCGATCCTGCTGGTGCATGCGGAGGACTCTGGCATCCTGGACGCTCTCGCCCGCAGCGCTCGCGCCGAGGGGCGATCGGGCATCCGCGACTTCCTGCGCTCGAGACCGGCGGCTGCCGAGCTGCAGGCCATCGCGCGCGCGATCTTCTGGGCCGGGGAGACCGGCTGTCGGCTCCACGTCGTCCACGTGAGCACCGCGGCGGGGGCGCGGATGATCGGAGAGGCGGCCGCGCGGGGCGTCGATGTCAGCTGCGAAACGTGCCCCCACTATCTCCTCTTCACGAGCGCCGACCTCGAGCGGCTCGGCGCCGTGGCCAAGTGCACGCCGCCCTTCCGCAGCGCCGCGGACGTTGCCGGCCTCTGGCGCGGAGTCGGAGACGGGAGCGTGCCGATGATCGTTTCCGACCACTCGCCGACGTCGCCCGAGAACAAGCTCGGAGATGACTTCTTCCAGGTCTGGGGCGGCGTCTCCGGCTGCCAATCGACGCGGCGCCTGCTGCTGGCGGCGGGGCCCGCGCACGGGCTCGACGAGGCCGTCATCGCCAGGGCCACGGCCAGGAACCCAGCTCGCCGATTCGAACTGGCGGGGAAGGGGGAGCTCGCGGCCGGCCTCGACGCTGATTTGTGGCTCGTCGACCTCTCGGAGAGTGGCGTCCTCAGCCGGCAGGAGCTGCTCTACCGCAACCCGTCCAGCCTCCACGAAGGCCAGCCGGTCCGAGGTCGCACGGTGCGCACGATCGTCCGCGGGCAGACGGTCTTCGCCGAAGGCCGGGTGGTCTCGCCGCCTGTCGGCCGCCTGCTCAGGCCGGGACGGGCGAGCTGAGATGCTCTTCCGCGCGGGTCGGGTCCAGCCAATTTGCGCTGATTCGCTTCGCATCGTGGAATCGGATGGCGGCCTCATCATGTCGACTCGCTCAGCTTGACGCAAGCTCCGCCCTCAGTTAGCATACTGGAGCAAATGATCCACTCACCGGAACTCGCGACGCGAGTTCAGTCTTGACTGGCTGAGCTTTGCTGGCTTCCGTTCGTGGATCCTGATTCGCTAGACCGTGAGACGCTTGTCGGCGGTCTTGCCGCGAGCGTGCTAACGCTCGGTGAGGGAGTTGTAGGGGGGTGGCCATGCGCGTGCCGGTGATGGAAGCCGTCGTCAACATCCTCGACGCCGAGGGGGTCGACTACGCGTTCGGGATCCCAGGCGCCGCGATACTCCCGCTCTACCACGCGATGCGGACGAGCCGGATCAAGCACCTCACCGTGCGCCACGAGGAGGGCGCCACCCACGCCGCCGACGGCTACGCGCGGGCGACGGGGAAGGTGGGCATCGCCATCGGCACGTCGGGGCCGGCTGGCACGAACATGATCACAGGCCTCTACACGGCCATGGCCGACTCGATCCCGATCATCTGCATTACCGGCCAGGCGCAGCGCACGGTGCTCCACAAAGAGGCGTTCCAGGCCGTCGACATCGTCGAGATCGCGCGGCCGGTGACGAAGTGGTCGGTGCGGGTGCAGGAAGCGGCCCAGATGCCGTGGGTCTTCCGGCGCGCCTTCCAGGTGGCCCGCGAAGGCCGCCCCGGCCCGGTGCTGATCGACCTGCCCATCGACGTCCAGCGGACCGACATCGACTACGACCTGATCGAGTCCCTGCCCGTCTCCCGGCCCGCGCCGGCCGCCGGCTGGGTAAAGCGGGCGCTGGACATGCTGATGGACGCCGAGCGGCCGATCATCGTGGCCGGGGGCGGGGTCATCATCTCCGAAGCCAGCGAAGAGCTGGCCGAGCTGGCCGAGCACCTCCAAGTGCCGGTCAGCCCGACGCTGATGGGCAAGGGCGCGATCGGCGACGACCACCCCCTCTACGCCGGGATCGTCGGCATCCAGACCCAGCAGCGGTACGCGAACGCCTTCTTCCTGGAGAGCGACCTGGTCATGGCCGTCGGCGCCCGCTTCGCCGACCGCCATACGGGGGCCCTGGACGTGTATCGCGGCGACCGCAAGTTCATCCAGATCGACATCGAGCCGACGCAGATCGGCAAGGTCTTCGAGGTCGACTTCGGCCTGGTCGGAGACGCCAAGCTGACGCTGGCGGCCATGCTGGAGGAGGCGCGGCGGCGCCAGCGGGAGCCGTCGCCGCCCGGCGCGTGGGTCGAGCGCCTGGCCGAGCTCAAGCGCGCCCTGGTTCGCCCGATGGACTTCGACGACCACCCGATCAAGCCGGCGCGCGCCTTCAAGGAGATCAACGATTTCTTCAGCCGGGACACGATCTTCGTCACGGCCATCGGCCTCTACCAGATCTGGTCGGGCCAGTTCCAGACCACGTACAAGCCCCGCCACTACATGGTCTGCGGCCAGGCGGGTCCGCTGGGCTGGGAGGTGCCCGCCTGCATCGGGGTCAAGCTCGGCCGGCCCGACGAAGAGGTGGTGGCCATCGTCGGCGACTACTCGTTCCAGTTCCTGGTCGAGGAGGTGGCTGTCGCCGCCCAGTACAACGTCCCCTTCCTGATCGTGATGCTGAACAACTCCAACCTGGGCCTGATCCGCCAGTCGGAGCTGCCCTACAGCATGGAGTACGCCATCGACCTGGCCTACGACGCCGGCCTGGGCGAGGAGGCGGGAATCGACCACGTGAAGATGATGGAGGCGATGGGCTGCGCGGGCCGCCGGGTCGAACACGCTGAGGACATTGGCGAGGCGCTGGCCTGGGGCCGGCGCGCAGTCGAGGAGACGAAGCGCCCGGTGCTGGTCGAGATCCGTATCGAGCGGCGCGCCAACGCGGCCATGGGCCCGTCGATCGACAACATCACCGAGTTTGACCGCCTGGAGCCGGCCGGAGTCGACCACGAGCTCCTACCGGCGGACGTCGGCTGAGGCCTGCAGGGCATGGACATAGGCTTCATTGGGCTGGGGAAGATGGGGCGGCCGATGGCCCGGCGCCTGCTCGGTGCCGGCCACAGCGTCCTCGTCCAGAATCGATCTCCGGAGGCCGTCACGGAGTTGGCGACCGAGGGAGCGGTGCCTGCGGCCACCGCAGCGGAGGTCGCGGCCGGCTCGGAGCTGATCCTCACGGCGCTACCGACGCCGGAAATCGTGGAGGACGTCTATGCCGAGCTGGCGGGCGCGGCCCGGGACGGCCAGGTGTACGCCGACCATTCCACCGTCGGCCTGGCCCTCAACCGGAGCTGTGCAGCGCGACTGGCCGCCAGGGGCGCCGGCTTCCTCGACGCCCCCGTCTCCGGCGGCCCCGCGGGCGCCGCGGCCGGCACTCTGACGGTCATGGTCGGCGGCGACCAGGCCACGTTCGACCGCGCCCTGCCCGCGTTCCGGGCGTTCGGGCAGAACATCCGTCTCTGCGGTCCGGCCGGTGCGGGCCAGGCGGTGAAGCTGGTCAACCAGCTGCTGGTCGCCATCCACACCGTGGCCAGCGCCGAGGCGGTCGTCTTCGGGCAGAGGCTGGGCGCCGACCCGCAGGTGATCCTGGACATGCTCGGCACGTCGTTCGGGGGCTCGGCCATGCTGGTCCGCAACATCCCCCGGTTCATCTCCCGGGACTTCAGCGGCGCCACGCCGGTGGGTCTGATCCTGAAGGACCTGGGCCTGATCCACGACGAAGCGCGCGGCGCCGGAGCCCCTCTGCTCCTGGGCGCGCTCGCGGAGCAGCTCTTCCTCCAGGCCGGCAGCCGGCGCATGGCGGCGGACGACATGTCCAGCCTCGTCCGGCTGGCCGAGGCCTCGGCCGGCGGCAACGAGTAGGGGACGCCCTGATGCCCACCTTCGCCGCCAATCTCAGCATGCTCTGGACCGAGCTCCCGCCTTTGGAGCGCTTCGGCGCCGCGGCCGAGGCCGGGTTCAAGCGGGTCGAGATGCTGTTCCCGCACGAGCTCGACTCGGACGCGCTCGCTTCGACGCTCCAGGACCTCGACCTGGAGATGGTGCTCTTCGACCCGGCGCCCGGCGACTGGGCCGGCGGGGAGCGCGGCCTGCTCTGCCTGCCAGGCCGCGAAGCGGAGTTTCTCCAGACCGTCCGCGACGCGATTGCGCTGGCCCCGCGGCTTGGCACGACCAAGCTCAACGCGCTGGTAGGGCTCGTGCCGGTGGGCGTGAGCCCGACCCAAGCCATGGCCACCGCCACTGCGAACCTTCGAGCCGCTGCGCCGTTGGTGGAGGCGGGGCGCGTAACCCTGCTCGTCGAGACGATCAACTCGATCGACATGCCCGGCTATTTGGCCGACTCGGTGGATAAAGCGGTGGCTCTCGTCGAATCCGCCGCCAGTCCCGCCGTCCGCTTCCAGCTCGATCAGTACCACGTGGCGATGTCGGGCGCCGACGCGACCGAGGAGCTGCGGCGCCACTTCCCGATGATCGGGCACGTCCAGGTGGCCGACGTCCCTGGCCGGCACCAGCCGGGCACCGGGCAGCAGCCGATCGAGGCGTTCCTGGCCGAGCTGGATGCCCTCGGCTACGCGGGCTCGGTCGGCCTCGAGTACCGGCCGCTGGGCACGACCGCCGAGAGCCTCGTATGGCTGGGCGGAAGGCGATGAGCGAACTGCGGATCGAAGTCGCGGGCTATCTATTCCTGGCCCGGCTCGAGACTGAGAACGCGCCGAAGACGGTGGCGCTGTTCCGCTCGATGCTGCCGCTCGAGACGAAGATCATCCATGCCCGCTGGAGTGGCGAGTCGTGCTGGATTCCGTTCGGCGAGATGAACCTCGACCTGCCTTACGAGAACCACACCAGCCACCCGGCCCCGGGGCAGGTGCTGCTCTACCCGGGCGGGATCAGCGAGACGGAGATCCTCTTCCCCTACGGCTCCGCGGTCTTCGCATCCAAGGTCGGGCAGCTGGCCGGGAACCACTTCCTGAGCGTGGTCGAGGGCCGCGAGAACCTCTACGAGCTCGGCCGCCGAGTGCTCTGGGAGGGAGCGAAGGACATCACGTTTGTCGAGGTCGGCTCCGCGGCGGACGTTTGATGACGGACGCGGACCAGGTTCTGGCCTGGTGCGACGAGCTGGGCGCGATCAGCGACGAACCCGACCGGCTGACGCGGCCGTTCGCCTCGGACTCGATGCGCCGCGTCAACGCGCTGGTCGGAGGTTGGATGACCGGGGCGGGACTGGCGGTGCGGCGCGACCAGATCGGCAACCTGATCGGGCGTTACGAGTCGGACCCACCGGGCGGTCGGACGTTGCTGATCGGCTCCCATCTCGACAGCGTCCGCGGGGCTGGCAAGTACGACGGCCCGCTGGGGGTCGTTGTCGGGCTGGCTGCGGTCAAGCGCCTTCACGACGCGGGGCGGCGCTTGCCTTACGCGATCGAGCTCGTCGGCTTCGCTGACGAGGAGGGCCTGCGCTTCGGCGCCACCTACCTCGGCAGCCAGGCCCTGGCCGGCGCCTTCGACCTGTCCGACCTCGACCGCCGCGACGCGGAGGGAGTGACGATGGCCGACGCCGTACGGGCGTTCGGAGGTGACCCCGGGGTCATTGCCGGCGATCGCTGGTCGGGCGGCGAGCTGCTCGGCTATGCAGAGGTCCACATCGAGCAAGGGCCCGTGCTGGAGGCTCATGGCCTGGCCGTCGGAGTGGTCACCGCGATCGCCGGCCAGGCCCGCTACAGCGTCGAGCTGACCGGCGAAGCAGGGCACGCCGGCACTGTGCCCATGGACCTGCGGCGGGACGCACTCTGCGCCGCGGCCGAGCTGGTGCTGGCCGTGGAGGCCGTGGCCCGGGACACGGCCGGCCTAGTGGCCACCGTCGGCGAGGTCTCGGTCCAGCCTGGCGCGGCCAACGTCGTGCCCGGTTCGGTCGCGCTGAGCCTGGACGTCCGCCACCAGGACGACGCCGTCCGGAGCGCGGCGGCCGGCCGGATCCTCGAGCGCGCAGCCGCGATCGGAGCCACTCGTCGTGTCGAAGTGAGGGCCCGGCTGCGCCGCGAGACCGCTGCCACTCCGTGCGACCCAGGCCTGAGCGAACTGTTCGCGGCCGCCATCGCTGAGCTCGGCCTGCCGGTGGAGCGGCTGGCCTCGGGCGCCGGCCATGACGCGGTGCCGATGGCCCGCATCGCCCCCGTCGGCATGCTGTTCGTCCGCTGCCGGGGCGGCATCAGCCACAACCCCGCCGAATCCGTCGAGACCGAGGACGTGGCGGTCGCGCTGAACGCACTCGGCCGTTTCTTGGAGCTGCTGGGTCAGGGCTCCGGCCACCCTTGAAAATGGCCGGCGAGAGAGACGTTCGCCGGCGAATGCACGGTCTGATGCTGCCCCAACCTCCCCGCAACAGCTTCGCCGCCGGAGGCCGTCAGCGGTCCGGCGGCGCGGCAGCACCGGCTCCGTAGACATGAGCGATGCCCGCGGGAAGACCGGTCGCCGCGCGCGGGTCGACCGGGCGATAGAGGCCGGTCTTGGCGGTCTGCAGGCCCTGGGCGGCCAGCGCGAGAGCGGCGCCCACCCCCGCGGCGACAGCCTCGACGACCGGGACGTCGAGCCCAGCTGAGACTGCCTCGTGCAGGCCGGCCATGCCGGCGCAGCCGAGGCATATCACCTCGGCCCCGTCCTCCTCGACCGCCGCCCGGGCCGCGGCCAGCAGTCGTGACCGCACCTCAGCGGCGGGGCGCCGCTCGAGGTCGAGGACGGACAGGCCCGAGCTGCGAACGGACGCGCAGCGATCGGCGAAGCCGAGGCTCCGCACCCCCTCGACCAGCAGCGGCTGCCAACGAGGCGAGGTTGTCACGATCGCGAACCGGGCCCCGAGCGGGAGCGCGGACGCGATCGATGCTTCCATGATCCCGATCACCGGCTGCGCCAGGGCCTCGCGCAGAGCGCCGATCACCGGGTGGACGCTGTAACAGGCGACGATCACGAAGTCGGACGCGCCGCGCGTCTGAACGACCGCGTCGAGCGAGTGGTAGGCGCTGACGACCTCGTCGAACTCGCCCTCGATCGACTCCGGGCCCAGCGCCGGTTGGACCGCCAACACCTCAGCGCGGCCCGCGGCCGCCAGTTCCGCCGCGGCCTCGATCGCGCGCGTCATGGCGGTGCTGGTGTTGGGGTTCAGAACCAGCAGCCGTGTCATCAGGCCACTTGGGCGTTGGCGCCGGCGAGGATGCCTGCCGTCATCATCACCAGGCTGCTCGCGGCGAGCGCGACCAGCGGTACCGTCCAGGACCCGGAAGCGTCGTGCAGAGCGCCGATGAGGACGGGACCGGCGGCCGCCAGGAGGTAGCCGCCGGACTGGGCCATGCCCGCCAGGCCCGAGGCTCCGCCCGCGTCACGGGCGCGCAGCACCATCAGCGTCAAGGCCAGGCTGAACGTGGCCGACTGGCCGAGCCCCAGCAGCACGGCCCACACGGCCGCCATGGCCCCCGTGGCGAAGATCAAGCCGCCGAACCCGGCGCAGGTGGCCAGCGAGGCGATCGCCGCCAGGGCGCGCTGGTTGGGGAGCCGGCCGGCCAGAACCGGGATCCCGAAGGTCACCACCAGGCCGGCGAGCTGGCTGGCCGAGAGCGTCCAACCTGCGGCCACGGCGCCGAAGCCGCGACTCTCAAGGAGCTGCGGCAACCAGGCGATCGTGACGTAGAAGCTGAGGGCCGACCCGCCCATGAAGACGGTGACCTGCCAAGCGAGACCGGAGCCCAGCGGCAGCCGGCTGGAGCTGAAGGCCCCGGCCGCGTCAGGCCGCCCGCGGTCCCCGAAAATTCGGGGCAGCCAGATCGCCGCTCCCAGCGCTGCAAGGACCGCCCACAACCCGAGCGCCGCGCGCCAGCCGAGGCCGCCACGCACCGCGACCAGGACCGTCAGGCCGGGGGCCAGCGAGCCGACGAGGCTGAGGGCGGTGGTGTAGAAACCCGTCAGGAGCCCAGGCCGCCCCGGGAAGTGGCGCTTGACCAGAGTCGGCATGAGGACGTTGCCGACGGCGATGGCCGCGCCCAGTATGGCCGTCCCGGCAAACAGCGCGGCGACCCCGGGCAGCGAACGGATCGCGATCCCTGTCGCCAGCAGGACGAGCACCGCGGCCATCGTGCGGTCGCTGCCGAGCCGCTCCGACAGCCGCGGCGCGAACGGGGCCAGCGCCGCGAAGCCGATCAGCGGAAGCGTCACCAGCAGGCCGGCGGTGGTGTTCGAGATCCCCGTGTCGGCTTTGATCGAGCCGATGACAGCGCCGACCCCGGTGATCGATGGACGCAGGTTGACCGCCGCGGCGACTATCGCCAGCAGCAGACCAGCCAGCGCCAGCCTGGGTATCGCGCCGCCCCGAGCGCCCAGCCCTGAACGCTCCTCTGCCCTCACCCGCCGGTGTGCCGGCGCATCCTGGCCGCCGCCACGGTCAGGTCGCGGGCGATCTCATCCTCATCGGCTGTCGTCAGGCGCCCGTCGCGGACCACGACCCGACCCTCGATCACCACCGCTTCGGCCCGGCTCGGCTGTGCCAGGGTCAGCGCGGCGACGGGGTCTTCGATGCCGGCGTGGGTCAGATCGTCGACCCGGAAGAGGGCCACGTCCGCGCGCTTGCCGACCTCCAGCGTGCCGCAATCGTCACGGCCCAGGCAGGCCGCGCCACCCGCGCTGGCAAGGCGCCAGGCCGTCCGCGATTCCAGCGCCTTGGGCGCGTCGAGCCGGCCCTGCAGAGCCGCCCGCACCCGGGCGAGGTAGACGGCCATGTGCACCTCGCCGGCCAGGTTGGCGTCCTCGTTGCTGGCGGAACCGTCGACGCCCAGCCCCACCCGTGCGCCGGCCGCCACCAGGTCCTCGACCCGGCAGGCGCCGGCGCCAAGGCGCATGTTCGACGACGGGCAGTGGGCGATCCCCGTGCGGCTCTCCGCCACCCGATCGACCTCGGCGTCGCTGAGGTGGATGCCGTGCGCGAACCAGACGTCGTCCCCGACCCAGCCCAGCTCGTCCATCAGCTCCAGCGGCCGCAGGCCGAACCTCTCCTGGCAGAAGCGCTCTTCGTCGAGGGTCTCGGCCAGGTGGGTGTGCAGGCGCACCCCGTGCTGGCGGGCCAGGACGGCCGACTCGCGCATCAGGCGAGGCGTGACCGAGAAGGGGGAGCAGGGCGCCAGCACCACCCGGCACATCGCACCGGGCGCGGGGTCGTGGAAGAGCCGAATCTTCTCCTCCGAGTCCGCCAGGATCTGCTCTTCCGCCTCGACGCAGCTGTCGGGGGGCAGGCCGCCCTCCGACTCGCCCAGCGACATCGAGCCGCGGCAGGGTTGGAAGCGCAGGCCGAGCTCGCGCGCCGATTCGACAAGGGCCTCGAAGATCCCCGGCCGCCCGGGCGGAAAGATGTAGTGGTGGTCCGAAGAGAGGGTGCAGCCGCAGAGGAGGAGCCGGGCCATCGCCGCGCGGGCCGCGGCGCGAGTGATGTCGGCGTCGATGCCGGCCCACACCGGGTAGAGGGTGCGCAGCCACTCGAAGAGCGTGCCGTCGGCGGCGTAGCCGCGAGTCGCCCACTGGTACATGTGGTCGTGGGCGTTGACCAGCCCGGGCATGGCGACGCAGCCGCTGAGATCGAGGCGTTCGTCAGCTGCCGGAATCGGGCCCGTACCGACCTCGGCCACTACGCCGTCCTGGCACCGCAGCCAGCCGCCATCGAGCTCCCGGCCGTCACCGACCACGAGCAGGCCAGCGCGGACCAGGAGCGAGCTCACGAGCGGGGACCTCTAGGACTCGCCGGCGCCGTTGATGTCGTGCGGGCGCACCGGCACGTGGGTGATCGGCCGCCCGCTCGCGGCCCGGATCGCCGCCAGAACGGCGGGGCCCGACGAGATCGTGGGCGGTTCGCCGATTCCGCGCAGTCCGTAGGGCGAGTGCGGATCGCCCAGCTCCAGCACCTCGACCTTGACCGGGGGCATGTCGAGGATGGTCGGCAGCAGGTAGTCGGTGAAAGAGGCGTTGCGAATGACGCCGTCCTTGACCAGGACCTCCTCCATCACGGCCAGCCCCAGGCCTTGGGCAGCGCCCCCCTCGATCTGGCCCTGGACGGCCTGGGGGTTGATCGCCCGGCCCACGTCCTGGGCCGTCGCCAGCTCGACGACCTTCACGAGGCCGAGCTCGACGTCGACGTCCACCACCGCCCGGTGCGAGCTGAAGGCGAGCTGGAGATGGGCATTGGCCTGGCCTGTCTCCGGGTCTAGCGCGTGCGTGAGGCGCGGCCGGTAGGTGCGTTCCTCCTCGATCGCGTCGTCCCCGAGCAGCGTCGCCAGGGAGATGATCTGCTCGCCGTCGGCGGAGATGATGGCTTCGCGCTCGAGGCGCAGACCCTCGCGGCCGCTGATGTCCGGGCGCCGGCCGCCGAGCTCGGCCTCGGCCAGGTCCAGCACGCGTTCGCGCACTGCCTCGCAGGCCACCTTGACAGCGCCCCCGGTGAGATACGTCTGCCGCGATGCCGACGACGACCCGGCCGAGCCCACGGTCGTGTCCGCGTTCAGCGACACGACATCATCGACGCCCAGCTCCGTGCGCGCGATCTGGCCC
>JALYZG010000007.1 GCA_030948965.1 Candidatus Dormiibacterota bacterium
CCGCCGCGGCGCAGTCTTCACGGTGATCCTGCCGCCGTTCAACAGTTGATGCCGCCGTCCGAGGCAGTGAGCTTCGCCTGCTGGGACCAGGCAGTCCCCGAGATCTGTTCGCCCTCGTACGCCCAAGTTCGCCTAACTGCTGTCATTAAATCGCTGGCAGCTTGTGGACCTCTTCAAGTAACCGCGCTCCTGGTGCGTTAGCTGCCGGACGGCATCGGCCGAAGGTCGTTGCGCCCTCTGAGTCCCAGCTTTGCGTATACGTGGGCGAGGTGGGTCTGGACGGTGCGGTCGCCGATGTTCAGGCGGGCCGCGATCTGGCGGTCGGTCAAGCCGCTAGCAGCCAGCTCTGCCACGAGCCTCTCCCGCTTGCTGAGCGACCCGGATCGGCGCGCCGCTCGCCGGCCCGCCGGACCCTCCAAACGCAGCCTTGCAAGTACACGCCGTTCCTCTTGAGGCGCCGGGAGCGTCGCGTAGAGCCGAACCGCCTCCGCCAGAGCTCCGTCCAGTTCGAGCTCACGAGCGCGCCGGAGCGGCGAAGCCTCACTCACGGCTGGCGCGTCTTCGCCGAGCGCCCGGGCCGCTTGCCAGAGGTCCGGACGCACCTGCTCGGCGGCCGACCCAGCGCCCATCGAATCGAGCCGGTTGACCGCGCGCTCGAAACGCGACCGAGCCGCAGCCGGATCGCCGAGCAGCCATTCCGCATGGCCAGAGGCCCAGTCGTGCCAGGCCGAGAAGCAATAGAACGGCCGGTCCCGATAGATCCGCTCGGCTTGCGCCAGGAAGGACCGCGCTTCCTCGAGCCGGCCCTGCCCAGCCAGCACCGCAGCGCCGAGTGAGAGCGCCCAGGCGGCATGGACGGACGGGGTGGTCGGGTTCAGAGCCTGCACCGTCCGGACGTCGGCCAAGACAGAGTCCCAGCGACCCAGGTGCCAGTTCACGAGGGCGCGGCTGTAATAGGCCACGTCGCTGCTGTTCGGGCGCGGCCCAAGCAGGCGATCCATCAACTCGCTCGCCTCATCGCCTCGCCCAGTCAGTAGGAGCGCCTGAGCCAGGCATCCCGTGTGCCAACCGAGCTGTCCCGCATCACCCAACACCCTGGCCAGGCCGACGCTTTCGCCGAGAACGGCGATCGCGCGTTTGTGATCACCCATCAGCGCGAGCGCGTGGCCAAGGCAGCCGAGGGAGTGCATCAAGACGTCGTCGGCTCCGGCATTGCGCGCCAGATCAGCCGCCCGCTGAGCGTGCGCCACCTGGGCGGTCAGGTCGCCGCCCTCACCGCGAATCCAGGCCAGCTCGTTCAGGGCCGCCGCCAGGTTTCGTCCCGCGGGCCGGGCAGACAGCAACGCGACCGCTCGAATGGCGTGGCTCTCCGCCCCAGTCAGGTCACCGGCGCCGGTGGCGAGGAACGACGCCAGCCTCACGTCGGTGCGCGCGGCCTCTTCGCCGTCGTCGGCGACCAGCGGCGCCAACGCCTCCAGCGCCCGAATGCCGGCAAGGTGCTCGCCCGCCGCACTGGCCTGCCACGCGGTCTCATCCAGCAATTCGCGGCGCAGGCGTGGGTCATCGGCCGGGGCGATGGCTAGGGCTCGCTGCAAGTGCACGAGAGCATCGCGGTGCGCCTCCTCGCGTTCGGCCTGGGTCGCCGCCTCGCGAAGTAGCGTGACCGCCTCCCGGTCGCCCGGGGCTGCGCCCAGCCCGGCGTGATAGGCCCGCGTGGACAGCGACTCGTTGGGCAGCTTGGTGGCCAGCATGTGGTGTAGCTCGCGACAGCGGGCGGCACCGAGTTCGGAGTAGATGCTCTCCTGGACGAGCGGGTGCGCAAAGTCGTACCCGGGGATGTTCTGGCGGCGGATCTCGACGAGGAGCCCGCGTCGTACGAGCTCCCCCATATCCTCCGCGCCGATGCCTGACACGGTTGCCAGGATCGAGTCCAACGCGAACCAGTGGCCAATCACGGCCGCCGCTTCGAGCACGTCGCGGGATCTCTGGGAAAGTTCCATAAGCGTTACACGCACTCGCTCCTGGACACCGATCGGCACCACCCGTCGAGCCGGGTCCAGCGCCAGGTCGTCCAACAGCGCCACCGTGTAGAGCGCGTTGCCACGAGCGCGCGCGTACAGCCACGCCGCTGCATCTCCGGGTGTGGTCGCGGGGAGTGTGCGTCGAGCCAGCGCGGCCACGCTATCCGCGTCGAGCGGCGCCAAGCGGATCTCGCTGGCGAGGCCGTC
>JALYZG010000008.1 GCA_030948965.1 Candidatus Dormiibacterota bacterium
TTCTTCGCGCCCTCCCACGTGGTGCCCTTCCTGGCCCCGGGACCGGCCCTGACCGTGGTCCACGACCTCGCGTTCGAGCGCTTCCCAGACGCGTATCGCGCCCCTGACCGCGCATACCTGAGGTTGACGACCGCCTGGGCCGAGCGACGCTGCGCGCGCATCATCACCGTGAGCCAATCCACAGCGGCCGACCTCGCCGCCCTGCACGGCGTGGACCCGGCCCGGATTGACGTGGTGCCCCTCGGAGGCGGCGAACGCGTGCCGGCCCTCCGCGGCGCCCAGGCTCGGAACCGGGTCCGGGAGCTGGGCGTGGATGGACCGTACGTACTCCACGTCGGGCGTGTGGAGGCGCGCAAGAATCAGATCACGGCGCTGGCCGCCGTGGAGCGCCTGGGCAGCCTCCAACTGGTGTGCGCCGGGCCGGTCGCCGACCACCGTCTCGGCGCCCAGCTGGCCGCCTCGGAGCGCTGCCTGGTGCTGGGGCCGGTCAGCCCCGCGGCCCTCGATGCGCTCTACGCCGGCGCCGAAGCCCTCGCCTTTCCCAGCCTTTACGAGGGCTTCGGGCTCCCGGTTCTGGAGGCAATGAAGCGCGGTCTGCCGGTGGCCACATCGCGCGTCTCCTCGTTACCCGAGGTCGGCGGGGCCGCCGCCCTCTACATCGATGACCCCGCCGATGGCGAGGCGCTGGCGGGGATCCTCGAGCGTGCCATGGCGGAGCGGCCTGAGAGGGCACGCCTCGGCCGGGCCCAGGCCGCACGGTTCACCTGGCAGCGGACAGCGTCGGGGGTGGCGGCGGTGATGCGGCGTCTCCTCGGCCTGCCATGACGAGGTCCAGGACCGCCCACGTCCGCAGCGCCGCCACTTCCCAGGTCAGCGCCGCCGCCCTCTCCAGGCCCCGGCCGCGAAGAGACTCCCGCAACGGCGCGTCTTCCAGGAGGCGCTCCATCGCCCGCGTCCACCCCTCCACGTCGGATGGATCGACGAGAAGCGCGGCCCCGCCCACCACCTCCGGCAGCGACGAGACGTTGGCGACGGCGACCGGCGTGCCGCAGGCCATCGCCTCCAACGGGGTCAGTCCGAAGCCCTCGTACCAGGCGGGGTGAACGAGGGCCGCCGCCAGGTTGTAGAGGGCGGGCAGCTCGTCCGGCGACACCGCTCCCAACACCCGCACGTCCCCGCCGGCCCGTTCCGCGGCCACGCGCACCGCCTCGGCCCGCCAGCCCCAGTCGCCCGCCAGCACCAGCGGCGGCCGGCGCCGCAGGCTCGACCACGCTTCGATCAGGGTGAGCAGGTTCTTGCGCGGTTCGATCGTGCCCACAAAGAGGAGGAAGCGGGCGGGCAGACGGTGGCGGACGGCCGCCTCGCGCAGAGCCTCCGCGGGCAGCGGCCGGAAGCGCCGGCCCACTCCTTCGGGGATGACGTGCAGCCGTCCCGGGTCGACTTCGAAGAGCTCTTGCACATCGGCCGCGGTGTTGGCGGACACGGCCACCACGGCGCCGGCGCCGCGCAGGCTCCGGGGCACGAGCCAGCGGGTGCTGAGCCACTGGCGCTCAGGGAACCATTCCGGGTGGCGGTAGATGGCGAGGTCGTGCGCAGTCACCACCGAAGGCAGGCCCACTCCGCTGAGCGGCAGCTGTCCCGCAGGGCCAAAGTAGGCCGCCGCGCCCGAGTGTCGGAGGCGTTCCCTCCAAAGCAGGTGCCGCCCGAGCAGCCTCAGCCTGGGGATGCGCTTGGGCGCCGACCCCGCTGGCACGACCTCGGACCCCCCCGGCAGGTGGACCTCCAGCAGCGCGGCGGGCCGGGCCAGCGCCATGGCCGTCACGATCTCGCGGGTGTAAGTTCCCACCCCCGCCCAGGGGCGGGCCAGGCCGGAGCCGTCGACCGCGAGCCGGATCACCGGGAGCGTCCTTCTCTCAGCGGATGTAGGCCTGGCCCGAGCGCATGACCTCGAAACGCTGCGGGGCCTGGGCCGCGCCGCGCGCCGCGCAGATATGAGGATCCTCGGCGGCGCGCACCGGCAGGCCCGCGAGGGCGGCCAGCTCGGCGGCCACCCCGGGCTGGAGGGCGCCCCCTCCGGTCAGCGTCAACCCGTCGGCCAGGACCTCGGCGGCGACCTGGTCCGGCGCCTCGGCCACGGTGCGCCTGACCAGGCCGGCAACCGCCTCGGTACGGCCGGTCCCGTCAAGCGCCAGCGCTGCTCCCCTCCAGACGATCATGCCCGAGCGCGCCAGCAAAGCCACCTCGACGCTGCCCCCGCCGAGGTCGCAGACGGCGCACGCGCGCCGCTCCGCCACGGGCAGGCCCGCGCCAATCGCGGCCGCCAGCGGGCCATCGATCAGCCAGGCCTGGCGGGGACCCGCCTGGACCATGGCCGCGGTCAGAATCCAGCGCTCGCGGAGTCCGGTCGCCGGCGGCACGCAGACCACGACCTCGGGCCGGAAGAGCCGCTGGTGGCCCTGGCCGGCGGCGATCGCGTGCTCGACGAGTAACGAGGCCGCGCGGACGTCGGTCAGGACACCGGCCGCCACCGGCCACACCACGTGGACCCCGGTGTGCCCCTCCAGCCGCACGGCGGCATCCCCGATCACAGCCGGACCGGGGCCGGACACAGCAACCGCGGCGGGAGCATCCAGGATCAGGCCCTCCCCTCGGACGTAGACGCGCAGTCGCTCGCTGCCGAGGTCGACCCCGATCTTCTTGAACAACGAGGGGAGCATGGTCCTGGAGATCAGTCGAAGCCCGGCGCCGCCAGAGGTTCGGGAGCGCCGGGACTCACGCGCTGGACGCGGGCTCCGAGCGCCGCCAGCTTCCCGGCCATGTCCTGGTAGCCGCGGTCGATGTGCCGCGCCAGCCCCAGCTCGGTCACCTTGTCGGCACAGAGGCCGGCGATGACCAGGGCGGCCCCGGAGCGGATGTCGGGCACGATGACGTCGGTGCCGTGCAGCGACGACGGTCCATGCACTACCGCGTCACGCCCCAGCGGGGTGATGCGAGCGCCCATCCGAAGCAGCTCCGGGACGTGCTGGAACCGGTTCTCGAACAGATATTCAGAGATCGTCGTCTCGCCGTCGGCCTGCGTCATGAGCGTCATGTACTGAGCCTGGAGATCGGTGGGAAAGCCCGGATGGACCCAGGTGCCCATGTCCACCGGCTGGATCGACCGGCCCGGCTCGCGCCGCACGTGGAGGCCGGAGCCCTCGGGCCGGACCTCGACGCCCGCCTGCTCGAGCTTGACCAGGACCTGGATCAGGTCGTCGTTGGGGCTGTCCTCGATGACCACATTCCCGCCCACCGCCGCCGTGGCGATGGCGTAGGTGCCGGCCTCCAGATAATCGGCGATGACGCGGTGCTCGCAGCCGCCGAGCCGCGAGCCGCCCGCGATCACGATCTGGTCGCTGCCCGCGCCGTCGATCCGGGCGCCCATCGCGCCGAGCATGCGGCAGAGGTCGCGGACGTGGGGTTCGCGAGCGGCGTTGAGGATCTCGGTCCGGCCTTCGGCCAGGGTGGCGG
>JALYZG010000044.1 GCA_030948965.1 Candidatus Dormiibacterota bacterium
GCTGATCAGGGGGCTCCAGCTCTGCCTCCGCAAGCAGACCGAGCGGCCCGCGCGCAAGCACGGCAACATCCCGCTCTAGGCGGACTGGACTGTCAACCGACCCGGCACGACGCAGGCGGAGGGGCTGACTCAGGTCGGTGAGGGTCACCGAGTCGGTCGTCACCACCATGTCTTCGTCGAGGCCCGGATCCTTGACGCACACCTCGGCCTTGGCCGGTCCAGCAGTATCCATTACCTCTGGCTCCGCTGATCGGTCAGGTCGAAGCGGACCACCACGCGGCGTTCGGGCAGGCGATCTACATCAATGAGCCTGGCCCACGACCAGAGAACCACCCCCGAGTCGTAGTCACGGGCCGCAAGATCCAGCCATCGAGCGCCCCAGTTGCCGAGCGCCTTGACTACTTCCATGAGCTCGATGCCGGCGCGTGTCAGGCGACGAGGGTGCGGACCGGGTTCGAGACGCCTACGGGCCAATGTACGGCCAGCTGGCGGCGATCAGGGCCCGCTACGACCCCGCGAACATGTTCCGCGCCAACCAGAACATCCTGCCGGCGCCAACCGGAGGGCCGCGTCCGGGCTGATCATCCGCGGCCCGAGCCCGCGGGCCTACCCTGTGCCGGTGTTCGACCTGGACCCCGAGGCAGAGCTCGAGCCGAGCCGCTGGCTCCAAGAGATCGCCGACTGGACTCGCGCCTCCGAGCGCTGGGTCGACTCGGAGTGCCTCAACCTCTACGCGGGCACCAACATCCAGAGCCCGGCGGTCCGGCGGGCTCTGGCCACAACCCTCAACTCCCGGCCGAGCCTCGGCGACCCGGGCGACAAGTACGAGACCGGGCTGGAATATGCGGACCGCATCGAGAACCTGTGCTCGGCGCTGCTCCGGCGTCTTTTTCGAGCGCGTTTCGTCGAGCTGCGCGCGCTCAGCGGATCGATGGCCAACCTGCTCGTCTACATGGCCGTGACGCGGCCGGGCGACCCCATCCTGGCCATGCCCGTCGCGGCCGCCGGCCACGCCAGCCACAGTAGCCTGGGGGTGGCCGGCCGGTATGGCCTCGACGTGCACGACATACCGTGCCGGCCGGGCACGCACCTGGTCGACTGGGACTGCCTGGAGAGGGTCATCCGCCGGGTGCGGCCCCGGCTGGTGGTCACGGGCTCCAGCCTGCCGCTCCTCCCCACTGACCTGCGCCGGGTGAGAGAGCTGGCGGCCAGCATCGGCGCCCCGGTGTTGTACGACTCGGCGCACGTCGCCGGCCTCATCGCCGGGGGCCGGTTCCAGGACCCGCTGGCCGATGGCGCGGACATCGTCACCTGTTCCACCTATAAGAGTTTCGGCGGCCCCGCGGGAGGCCTCATCCTCACCGGCGACGAGGACCTGGCCCGGCGGCTGCGAGACGCGGCCTACCCGGGCCTGGTCGCCAACTTCGACCTCGCCCGGGTGGCCGGCACGGCTGTGGCCGCACTGGAGCTCGTGACCTTCGGCGGCGACTACGCCGCCGCCTGCCTGGCCAACGCGCAGATGCTGGCCGATGAGCTCCGAGCGCGCGGCCTGCCTGTCTTCAGCCCGGATGGTGGCGGCACCTGGACTCGTTCGCACCTCGTCGCCGTCGACGCCCGCGAATTCGGCGGCGGCACGGCCGCGGCACGTGCCTGCGAACCCGCGGGCCTCCTCTTCTCCGGCATCCCGCTGCCCCTGGAAGCCCCCGGCGCCGCCTACGCGGGGCTGCGGCTGGGCGTTCAGGAGCTGACGCGCTGGGGCCTCGGACCCGAGGCAATGGGCGAGGTCGCCGAGCTGCTGGCCGAGGCCCTGCGCCACCCGGAGCGGGCGCCTGCCCTGCGGGAGCGGACGCGGCGGCTGCGGTCGGGGTTCCAGACGCTCCGGTTTGCCCTCGACTGAACGCCGATGATGTAGGGGCTCCATGGACAGGCCGGACGTCCGGATCGTGACCTCCGCTCGGCGCACCCGGACCGTCTCCGCCCGGGTTGTCGACGGCGTCATCGAGCTCCGCGTGCCCGCCTGGATGCCGCCCGCCGAGAGGGAGCACTGGGCGGAACGAATGCGGCTCCGGCTCGAGCGCCGGCTCCGGCGCGCCTCGCCCTCCGACGCGGAGCTGGAGCGCCGGGCCAGCCTCCTCAACGAGCGCCACTTCGGGGGCCGCCTCAGCTGGGTCTCCATCGCCTGGGCCGATCAGCGTTCGCGGTGGGGTTCCTGCAGCCCGGACACAGGAGCCATCCGCATCTCGGCGCGGGCTTCGGAGCTGCCGGCCTGGGTCCAGGACTACCTGCTCGTGCACGAGCTGGCGCATCTCGAACAGCCCGGACACGGTCCTCGCTTCTGGGCCCTGGTCGACCACTACCCGCTGGCCGAGCGAGCGCGAGGCTACCTCATGGCCCTGGACCATCGCGACGGCCGCACCGCCCCGGTGGACACCTAGCGGGCCTCTAGTGTCCTGGAAGCGACACTAGGGCGTGAGCACGATCTTCGTGGCCTCGCGAGCGTCAAAGAGCCGGTAGGCCAGGGCCGCGTCGTCCAGGCGCATGCGGTGGCTCACGATCCGTTCCGGGTGCAGACGACCCGCCGCGATCAGGTCCAGCAGCGGCCTCATGTAGGCGTGGACGTTGGTACAGCCCGAGCGATAAGTGAGGTCGCGGGTCCAGAGGTCGAAGTAGGGGAAGTCGGCCGTCAGCTGGCTCGGCACCCCCACCGAGGAGATGGTGCCGCCGCCGCGGCAGGAGTTGATGGCGGTCTCGATGGCCTCGATGCGGCCCACGCACTCGAGCACCGCGTCCGCGCCCGCCCCTTCGGTGTGGCGCCGGATCTCGGTCTCGGGGTTGACAGACCGTGCGTCGAGCGGGATGGCTCCTAGCTCCCGGGCCAGCTCCAGGCGCTCTGAGACCGAGTCCACGATGAAGACACGGGCCGGGCCGAAGAGCTGGGCGCACATCGCCGCCATCAGGCCCACGGGCCCGGCGCCGATGATCGCCACCGTGTCGCCGGGCTTAATGAGGCCGCGCTCGGCGGCGAAGTACCCGGTGGCCAGGATGTCCCCGACGAAGATGGCCTGCTCGTCCGTCACGCCGTCGGGGATCCGGGCCAGGTTGACGTCCGCGCCCGGCACCACCACGGACTCGGCCTGACCGCCGCCGAGGTCGCCGAGGTACTCGCCGTGGCCGAAGATGGCGCGGGTCTCGCACTGCGCCCACCAGGCCCGGCGGCACAATCGGCAGTGGCCGCAGGCGGCGTAGAAGCTGGCCACCACGCGGTCGCCTGTCCGCACCCCGGTGACCGCGTCCCCGGCGGCCTCGACCACCCCCACGAACTCATGCCCCAGGAGGGCGCCCTCCTGGACCGGGGTGTGGCCGTGGTAGATGTGCAGGTCGGAGCCGCAGATCGCGCTCAGGGTCACACCGACCAACGCGTCGGCCGCGCCTTCCAGAGTGGGGCGGGGCACGTCGGCGACCCGGAAGTCGCCGACTCCGTGGAACGTGACAGCCTTCATGCCCTGATTCTAGACGCGTTGCGTCAATCGACCCCCCGAGGGTGGGCCCGGCCCTAACCTTTCCGGCGATGACCGCGCTGAAGGGGGCGGCGGTGCTGGTCACCGGCGCCTCCAGCGGAATCGGCGCCGCGACCGCGCTGGCCTTCGCCCGTCAGGGGGCCCGCCTGGCGCTGTGCGCCCGCCGCCTCGACCGCCTGCACGAGGTGGCCCAGCGCTGCCGCGCCGCCGGGGCGGCAGAGGTGGTAGTCCGGAAGGCGGACGTCGGCCGCCCGGCGGACGCGCGCGCCTTCGTCGGGGTGGCCATGCAGCAGTTCGAGCGGGTGGACGTGCTCGTCAACAACGCCGGCGTCGGCTGGCGGGGTCGACTGCAGGACATGAGCGAGGCGGAGGTGGTGCGGCTCGTCGCGACCAACCTGCTGGGCTGCGTCTGGACCACTCAGGCGGCCCTGCCCGCGATGCTCGCGGCCGAGGCCGGGGTGATCGTCAATGTGGCCTCGACGACCGCCTTCCGCGCCAACCCCTACTCGGCCGTCTACTCCGCGACCAAACACGGCCTGGCCGGGATGTCGCACGCTCTTCGCGGCGAGCTGAGTGGCACGGGGGTCAAGGTCGCCGTGGTCTACCCCGGCACGACCGCCACTGAATTCTTCCAGGGCCAGGCCCCGGGCGGCCTCATGACCCACTCGCCCGAATGGGTGGCGAGGGTGATCGTGCGCACGGCGCGGCGGCCGCGGCGGGACGTGATCGTCCTGCCCTACCGGCTGGCCCAGCTGGCGGAGCCGCTCCTGGGCGGCCCGCTCGACCACGTGGTCGGCGAGGCGCGACGGCGCCAGCGCCCCGAGCTTCGCGCCTAACCGGCCGGCGAGGCGGGGGCCGGGTCGAAGACGTGCATCCGCACCGGGCGTTTGGCAATCAGGTCGGCCAGGAGGCGTACGCGTGCCCGGTAGGGAACGAGCCGGAGCAATCCGAAGGACTCGGAGTCCGGACCGTCAGGCCAGATCGGCGCCGGGTCATAGCCCATCGGCGGCGGCGAGCTGCGGAAGACCTCCCAAGCGTGCCGGCGCGCCTCGCGGTCGGTCTCCCAGGTCGCGGCGCACTCGAGGTTGGCGGTGTCCTGGGCCGGGCTCCAGTAAGCCACCGAGACGTTGGGGCTGCGCCGTAGGTGACTGCGCTTGATCGCGGTCGGGCTGGTCCCGATCCAGCCGACGACCGGCCTACCATCGTCGGCGAACTCCCAGGCCGGGTGCAGGAGCCGTGTATATGGCCGCCCCGAGCTGTCGACGGTCGCCACCGTGGCCCACCCCACCGACTCGATCACCAGGCGCAGGTCGGCGAAGAGGCCCAACTTATCCCCATCGTTGCGTAGCTATCGATGACCTCGCCACGAGGCCGGGCCTCAGCCGGCGGCTTGGATCGGGGCCTGGTCGACCGGGCCGTACCGGCGCATAGCGCCTCGGACCCAGTCGCGGGTCTGGCCTGTCTCCCGCGAGAGACGGTTCAGTCCCCAGCCCCGGGCCCGCCGATCCGAGTAGTAATCGGCGAAGCAGCGAAAGCCGAGACTGAGGGCGATCCGACGTTCCAGAGCCAAGCGCTCGCGCGCCGGGCGGGTCAGGCCGGCACGCGGTCCGAAGTGAGGCCAACCGTCGTCGCTGCCGTCGTCGATCGGCCAGGCCATGCGTCATGGATAGAAATGCCTGAGGCAGAGCCGCCGCGCCTACGTGCGCAGGGCACAGGTCGCGACGGCTCGCCCTCGTGCGCGCCTCACACGTGGAGGCGCAAGGAATCGGTCCTACCGAAGCTGAGGCGCCGGCTCGGCCAGGAGTCGCGGGCGGTAGGCGCCGAGCGCGTCCTGGTACTCGACGATCAGGTCTTCGGCGGCGTCCATGACGTCGCGTATCGAACCGCCTTCGACCTCGACCGTCAGCTCGTAGCGCAGGTTGTCGGCGGAAACGGATTCGAGCTTCACGAACCCAGGCAGGCGAGTGATCGAGCGCACATTGGGATCCGATACCGAGATGGGGGTCACGACTTCGAAAGCAGCGTTGACTACGTAGGTCATGGTGTGACGGTAGCACAAATAGTTACCCCACAAAATTGGTCGAACCACACGTTGCAATTCGTCGGAACTAGCTCAGGGAGGGCAGGGAGAGGTGCCAAGGACGAGTCCGAACGTGCGGCTGCGCCGGATCAGGTCGCGCTGGCGAAGAGGATCAGCACGCCGCGACGCTCGTCGAAGGCCAGCGGCGGGGCCGAGGCGCCGGATCGCGTCAGCGGCAGCATGACCACCTTGTCCATCTGACGTCGCGTCCAGGAAGCCGCATCGAAGGTCCAGGTGGCGGTCCGGCAAGCCGTGCGGTCACAGGCCGAGGTGTCCTCCTCCAAGAGCGTCGTTTGGCCTCGGATCGGATCGTAGGCGAGCGTCGCCGAGCCGAGGGTGGGCTGGTCGTGGGCCTGCCAGCGGGCTCCGTCCCACGTCCACGTGAGCCGGCTGCCCACGTACACAAGGAGCCGGCGCGCGCTGTCGTAGACGAGATGCGGATCCGATCGCGAGTCGGCCGGTCTGATCCCGCCCGGGACCGAAGTCCAGGTCCCCCCGTCCCACAGCCACGTGCTGTCCGAGAGCACGAACACGAGCACGTTGCGGCCCTCGTCGTAGCCCACGGCAAAGGTCGAGGGCGCTGAGGCGGCGCCGGGGCTCGGCACCCCGGGCGCTCCGCGCAGCTCCACGGCCCGCCAGTCGCTGCCGTTCCAGGCCCAGGCCCGCCCCACCCCGTTGACGTAGAGAACCGAAGCCAGCCGGGGATCGTAGACCATGACCCCACGCCCCATCTCCTGCGGCGACGAGCGCGCTGCCTGTCGCGTCCACGCCCGACCGTCCCACGTCCACGTCTGGTCGACCTGCGCCGTGCAGCCGCCCGTGAAGCCCATCACGAGCCGACCGCAGCCGTGGTCCCAAAGCACCGTCAGCCCGCGGGCCCGGTCGTAGGCCATGTCGGCGTCGTTGCTGTACGGCCCCGGATCGGCGATCGGGAGCAACCGATAAGCGCTCCCGTCCCAGGTCCAGAGGCCGGCCGCGGCCGAGCCGCCATTGCCGTAGACGGGAGCCGACGGCTGCACCCCACGCGTGGATAGCCAGGCCGTCAGCGCGACGGCGAGCAATAGGGCGCCGATGGCGAGCCCGGCACCGATGCGCCCCCTGCGATCCAATCTCGCCCATCCGGTCGGAGTGCCGGGCGACTGGACGGGAGTCGGCCACATGCGCCAACTCTAGATCGCCGCCCCCCACGTGGCCGCGTCACAACGCACCGGTGCCGGGGGCGGTCGAGTTGTGTCCTGCAACCGGTGAAACGGGGGGCTCTACCGGGTCGTCCCACCGTAGGAGAGGGACGTTGGCCGTCCCTAACCTGCAAGCCAGGCGAGCCGCAGATCGACCGGCGCGCACTTCACAAGCGGTGCAGGAGGGAAGTCTTTTGAGCCTTACCGTCTACCTGGATTTGGTCCCGGCCCCATCGTGGCTGGACTCAGGGCACACGGCCTGGCAGCTGGTTGCCGCGACGCTCGTCGGTCTCATGAGCGTGCCCGGCCTCGCCATCCTGTACTCGGGCCTGATGAAGCGCAAGTGGGCGCTCAACTCGGCCCTGATGGTGCTCTACGCGTTCGGCGCGACGCTGATCGTATGGAGCTTCTGGGCGTTCAAGATGTCCTTCGGGACGCCGGCGACCGATGTGCTGCACATCATCGGCATCCCGGGCACGATCCTGTCGCCGGGCGACCTCCAGGGCCAGGCCGTGATCCCACTGCTCAAAGGCGCGATCCCGGACCTCAAGTTCCCGCTCTCGTCCCTCGTCTACTTCCAGTTCGTGTTCGCCGCGATCACGGTCATCCTCCTCGCGGGCTCCATCCTGGGACGGACGAGCTTCAAGGCCTGGATGCTCTTCGTCCCGCTCTGGATCACTTTCGTCTACTCGGTCAACGCCTTCAGCATCTGGGGCGGCGGCTGGATCGGCGCCTTCCCGTCCTGGCTGAGCAAGATCGGCGGCACGGGCGCGCTGGACTTCTCGGGCGGCTATGTCATCCACGTCGCGGCCGGTGTCTCCGGCCTGGTGGCTGCGGCCGTGATCGGACCGCGCCTCCTCGCCGACCGCGAGACCAACCGGCCCAGCAACCTGATCGCGGTGATCACGGGCGCCGGGCTGCTCTGGCTGGGCTGGAACGGATTCAACGCCGGCGACCCGTACTTCGCCGGCGCCGACGCCTCGGGCGCCATCCTCAACACGAACCTGGCAGCGGCCACCGCCATGATCGCCTGGATGGCCCTGGACATCTTCGTGGTCGGCAAGGCGACCGTCGGCGGCATGGTCAACGGCATGGTGGCCGGGCTGGTGGGGATCACCCCCGCCGCCGGATTCGTCGACGGCTACGGCGCTTTCGCGATCGGGATCGCGGCCGGCGTCATCCCCTTTCTGACCTTCAATTACCTGGTCAAGCTGCCTCCCTTCAATCGGATCGACGACACGCTGGGCGTGATGCACACCCACCTCGTCGCGGGCGCCGTCGGCGGGCTCATGGTGGGCCTGCTCGCCGACCCCAACGTGATCATCTACCCGGGCACCGGCAAGACCGCGGCCGTGGCGGCGACGGGCCTCTTCTTCGGCAATCCCCAGCAGTTCGTGGCCCAGATCATCGGCCTGCTCTTCATCCTCGTCTTCGACGGGGTCATGACCTTCGTGATCCTGAAGCTGATCTCGCTGGTGGTGCCGCTGCGGCTGACCGAAAAGCAGCTGGAGGTGGGCGACGAGGCCGTCCACGGCGACGCGGCTTACGAGCTCATGCCCGTCCCACCCTCGGCGCCGCAGCCGGCTGCCGCTGCCAGCGCGCCGCCGACGCCCACACCGACCGCCGTCTGACGTCACGCTCCTCGGTACGCGGCCGGGACCCCACGCTGGGTCCCGGCTTTTTTTCTTGCCCAAGACGGGGAGGGGGGAATGCGGGGGTCTCCCCCGCATGGGCTCAGTTCGACGCGGGCGGCAGCGGGCCGCGGGCGTGGGCCTCGGCGATCAGCTCTTCCAGGCGATGGGCGTTGTTCACCGACCAGTCCGAGTAGTTGTTGTTCATGATCGCGTGCACCTCGTCCGCCTCCTCCTCCAGCCGCAGCAGACGGGGCACCCATTCGCCCAGCTCGGCGTCGTTGTAGTTGTGCTGGAAGCGAACGCTCGGCGGCGCCCCCCGGAGGTTCCAGTTGGCGGCGTTGCGACCGTGAAACCGGACCACCGCCAGCCGCCTGGACGTGGCCTCGGCCACCGGCGGCAGGCTGGTGTCGAAGCCCTGCGGCGCGTCCATGGCCACGTAGGGAATGCCGCGCGCTCGCAGGAAGGCCAGGGTGCCGGCGGCGTGGCTCTCGTCCAGCCACTTCCGGCGGCGGAACTCCATCGCCACGGGAAAGCCGTCCATCCGCTCCTGGCACTCCTCCAGGTAGGCCAGCGAGCGCGTGGACGGGTAAAACCAGGGCGGGAACTGGAAGAACACGGCGCCCAGGCGGCCCGCTTCGCGCAAAGGCTCGAGCGCTTCGCGGAAGGCGTCCCAGGCCTCGTCCACCACGTCTGGCGGCAGCTGCTCCTGGTAGACGCTGCGCTTTTCGGCCAGGGCCGCCGGGATGCCCGCCCGCACCTCCGGCGGGATGGCCTTGGGGTTGGTCGGGTGCTGGGTGAAGAGCGAGAAGGCCTTGACGTCGAAGCGAAAGCCGGGAGGCGTTCGCTCCACCCACATCTCCGCGTTGCGGCGCGGGGGCAGGCCGTAATAGGTGCTGTCGACCTCGACCATCGGGAACTGTGTGGCGTAGAAGCGGAGGCGGTCCTCGGCGCTGCTGGCGCCCGGGGGGTAGAAGCGGCGCGAACCGATCAGCTCCTTGTCGATCCAGCCCGCGATCCCGCACCTCACCATGGCCCCGGCGCCGGCGCTTTGCCGACCCTCCGAGAGGCGCCGCGGGTGGTGGACCGGCCGTAATGAGAGACAATCCGGGCGGATGTGGGCGAATCGCCCCTTTCACATTGACCCTCGGACGGTGATAATCGGTTCCGCAACGTCATTCCCCTGATGGAGGCTTTTTTCACGATGCAGAATCCCCCTCCCGGGCCGCCGCCCGGAGACCAGCCGCCGCCGAGCGACCCTCAGCAGTACCAGCCGCCGCAGCCGCCGCAAACACCGCAGCCGCCGCAGACACCGCAGCCGCCCCCTTATCAGGCGCCGCAGCCGCCACCGTCATATCAGCCCCAGCCGGGGTACCAGCCGCAGCAGTACCAGGGCATGCAGTCGACCGGCGGGATCGACAAGAAGACCGGCGCGGTGCTCTCATACCTGCTCTGGTGGATCACCGGGATCATCATGCTGTTCGTGGGCAAGAACGATCCAGACGTCAAGTTCCACGCCGCCCAGTCCATCGTCTTCTTCGGCTCGATCAGCGTCATCGACATCATCGTCCGGATCATCGATACGGTCGTCGGCTCCGTGTCGCTGGCTCTGATCCTCGGCCTCATCACCTTCGTCATCTGGATCTTCGGTGTGGTCGTCTGGATAATCGCCCTGCTCCGCGCCAACAGCGGGGGCGGCCAGCGCTTCGACCTACCGCTGGTCGGGGGCATCGTCCGGCCTTACGCCGAGCAGATCGCGAACTCGGTCTGACGCCGCTCTCGACCTGACCGCGAAAGCGCCTCGCCGCTCATGGCGAGGCCCTTTTGATCTGGGTCAGGGCGCGCCGGATGGCGCCCTCGAGGCTGTCGGCGCGGGCCCGCTGCGCGGCCAGCTCGGCTCGAAGGCGCCGGTTCTCCGCCTCCAACCGGCCGTGCGCCGGGTCGGGGCCACGAGCCGCCGCGCGCAGCTCGTCGAGCTCCAGGCGCAGACGTTCGCGCTCGATCAGGAGCCGGCGCCGCTCGTCCAGCAGCTCCTGGACCAGCGACGGCTCAGGCGGTGGCCTGGCCGCGCGGGTTGACATAACGGCAAAGGCCGGGCTGGAACTCGCGCAGGCGCAGGTGCTCCATCTCCCCGTGCAGGTAACGAGCCTTGATCGTCAGCGACTTCGTTCCCCTCAGGCTCTCGTAAGGGAATCGGTAGAGATAGCCGGAGTCGACGAGGAGGCAGAGGGCCAGGCGTTCGCCATCCGGCTCGATCACGTTCTTGTAGCAGGGCACCGTGCGGCGCGCGATCTCGCGCTGGGGCAGGCCGCCCATCTTGCCCAGCACGACGTCCCACGGGGCTCTCACCGTGAGCAGATTGTAGGCGTGGTCATTGCGCCGTCCAGCCTCAGCCGGCCAGCAGCGACAGCTGCTCCGGTCCCGGCGCCGGCGTGAGATGGTGCTGCGGTCGCCGGCCGACGCCAAGGCTGCCGGCGAGGCGGGCCACCTCGCCCGTGACGGGGCTCGTTTTCGCCGCGGGCAGGTAGGCTCCCCCGCGATAGTCGGCCTGGTAGCGCTGGAGGAGCTCCGGCCAGTGCTCAGCCAACACCTCCAGGAAGTGCTCACGCGTCCCGGAGCGGAGGTGCAGCACCCCTGACCAGACGTAGGCTGCGCCCGCATCACGGGCCGCGCGCACGACTGCTGCCAGCTGTTCGGGCCGGTCGCTGATCCCGGGCAGGATCGGGGCCAGCGCCACCCCGGCCCGGATGCCGGCGGCGGCCAGCCGCTCCAGCGCCCGAAGCCGCTGGGCCGGCGGTGCCGTGCCGGGCTCGGTCCGCCGCCACACTTCGAGGTCGAGCGTGGGCACACTGAAGTTGACGGTCAGGTCGGCGCGGCGGGCGAGGGTCGAGAGGACATCGATGTCGCGGACCACCAGCGGCCCGCGGGTGATGACCCCCACCGGGGTCGAGTGGTCGGCGAAGGCGGCCAGGCAGGCGCGGGTCAGGCGATAGGTGCCCTCGGCGGGCTGGTAGGGGTCGGTGGCGGTGCCGACGGAGACGCTCTCCCGCCTCCAGGACGGACGCGATAGCTCGTGGCGCAGGACCTGGGCGACGTTGGTCTTGACCCTGATGGAGCGCCCGTAACGCCCGTCGGCGGGGCGATCGGCCCGCTGCTCGAAGTGGCGCACGTAGCAGAAGCCGCACCTGTGCTCGCAGCCCATGTACGGGTTGAGCGACCAGGCGAAGGGCATGCCCCGCACGCGGTTCAACGCGGTTCGGCAAGGCTGCTCCAGATACTCCACTCGCGGCCGTCGCGGCTCGAGATCGCCCACCTTCCCATCATCATAGAACAGATGTTCGCCGACCGGGAAACGCCCGCTCTGTAAAGATGCGTGGCAGCGTGGGCACGGAACCGGACGCTGAGGCCGAGCCGGGCGCGTTCTATGACTGGGACGGCGAACGCTACATGCCCACCATGGCCACCGTCAGCCCCTGGAACGCGGGAAGCCAGCATGGCGGACCGCCCTCCGCCCTCCTCGCCACGATCCTCGACGAGGCCTTCGGAGGCCCTGAGGTCCGACTCGCCCACCTCACCGTCGATTTCCTTCGACCCATCCCTCGGCGGCCGCTGACCGTGGCCGCTCAGATGCTCCGACCCGGCCGCCGGGTGCGCCTGTCCGAGGCCACTCTGACCGTGGCGGGCGAGACCGAGGTCGTGGTCATCGCCCGGGCCTGGCACGTGGGCACAGGTCGCAGCCCCGAGACTCCCGACGGCCTCGGGCCGAAGCCGACGCCTGTCCCGGAGGCGCAAGAGCAGCGCTATTTCTTCGGCCTCACCGAGTGGGGCTATGGCGAGGCCATAGAGTGGCGGTTCGTGGAGGGGGGCTACGGGGCCCCAGGGCCGGCCGCCGTCTGGACTCGCCTTCGCATCCCACTGCTGGCCGACCGACCGCTGACCGGGCTGCAGCGGCTGCTCACCGTGGCCGATTCCGCCAACGGCCTGAGCTCGCCCCTGCCGTTCCAGGAGTGGCTATTTGTGCCCACCGCCATCGCGATCACGCTGGAACGACACCCGGAGACCGAGTGGACCTACCTTGACGCCCGCACCCACATCGGGCCTGACGGCCTGGGCCTCACCCGAGCCGGGCTGGCTGACGAGCGCGGGCGGCTCGGCGTGGCGGTCCAGAACCTCTACGTGGCGGCTCGCGGCAGAACCGAATCGGCCTGAACCGGCCGAACCGTCGACGCCGGGCAGAAGTCGTTCAGAGCGCATTGCTCGCAGAGCGGCCTGCGGGCCTCGCAGATCCGCCGGCCGTGGAGGATGAGGCGCATCGACAGGCCCGTCCACTCCTCCGCAGGCACCAGGCGCGTCACGACTGCCTCTATCTTGACTGGGTCTTTGGTCGCGGCCAGCCGCAGGCGATTCGTGAGGCGGGTCACGTGGGTGTCGACCGCGAAGCCGGGCACGCCGAACGACACGCCGAGAATGACGTTGGCCGTCTTGCGACCCACGCCCGGGAGAGTGACCAGGTCCTCGAGGCGCCCGGGGACCTCGCCGCCGAAACGCTCGACCAGGGCCCTGGCGCAGCTCATGATGGAGCGCGTCTTGGCCCGGAAGAACCCGGTCGGCTTGATGATGCGCTCAATGTCGGCGGGGTCGGCTGCGGCCAGGTCGGCCGCTGTCGGGTAGGCCCGGAACAGGACCGGCGTGACGAGATTGACCGAGCGGTCGGTCGTCTGGGCCGAGAGGATGGTGGCGATCGTCATCTCGAACGCGTTGTGATGGTCGAGCTCGGTCGCGGCGGGGTAGATCTCGGCCAGCCGGCTGACAGTGAGGAGGGCTCGGTCGCGGGCGCCACGCGGCGCCCTGGGCGCCGGCCGGCGCCTCCGCACCGGCGTTGCCGCCGTCCGCCTAACCAAGCAGGCGGCGCGCGACGGCCGCGATGCGGCCACCGTCCGCGCCGTCTCCGAGCCGCGCGGTAGCCGCCTTCATCACCGCTCCGAAATCCCGCGGCCCCTGCGGCGCGACCGCCTCGATCGCGGCCCGCACCTCGGCCTCGACCTCCGCGTCCGTGAGATCGGGCGGCAGGTAGGCGCCGAGTACCTGGGCCTCGTCGAGCTCGCGCTGGGCGGACTCCGCCCGGCCACCCTGGCGAAACCCGGCGGCAGCCTCCTCCCGGCGCTTGACCTCGCTCCGGACAACGCGGATGACCAGGCGGTCATCGAGCGCTCCGGCCTGCTTGGCTTTGGTCGCCCGCACGATCTCGGACTTGAGCAGGCCCAGCGTGGAGAGGGCGAGCTGGTCGCCACCCTTGCGCGCGCCGACGAGATCACGCTCGATCCGCTCTATCAGGCTCTCGGCCACCGGCCGATCATAGGCACCCGCGCCTGGGCGCCGCCAGGCGCCAAAGGTACGTCCGCCGCCGAATCCGCGTATGAATTTGGCCTCCAAACGTACAGCCGCCGGCAGATACACCTCTCGTCACCCGGCTCAGTCCGGTTGGCCGAACTCCAGCACTGCGCGGGCGAGACGCCGGGCGCCAGCCTCACCTGCCATCACGGTGTCCGCCACCAGGACCCGGCAGCCCTCCGCCTCGACGGCCTCGCGCCGCGCGGAGTCGACCGAGTCGAGGACGAACCGCCCCGCCACGTCGCGGTACTCGCGGGCCACGGCCTCCGGCGTGGCCGCCCCGCGCAGAGCCAGCATCATCTCCACGGTCGGACCCTTCAGAGACCTGCCGCCCACGATCGGGGTGACGGCCAGCGTGCGCTCGCGGCGGAGGACCGGGCGCAGGAGAGCCGTGAGCGGGCCGATGCTGATCAGCGGGTTAGAGGGGCCGATGACCACGAGGTCTGCGGCCAGGACCGCCGCCACCGCCTCCGGCGCCGGGCGCGCATCGCCGAGGCCCGCCAGCTCGAAACCGCGCAAGCGAGGGCGCAAGCGCTCGCGCACGAAGTACTCCTGGAAGCCGAGCCGGCCGGCATCGGTCTCGAACATCGTGCGCACGTCCTCGTCGGACATGGGCAGAACGCGGGTGCGCAGGCCAAGACGCCGGCCGAGCGCCAAAGCGGCCTCCGTGAGCCGGTCGCCGCGCCGGAGCATGGCCGTGCGGGTGAGGTGGAACGCGAGGTCGCGGTCGCCGAGCAGGAACCACGAAGGCTCCTTCAGCAGGTCCATCTGGGCGTGGACGGCGAACGTGTCAGCCGCCACGCCGAAGCCCTTGGCCTCGTCGAAGATGCCCGCCAGGCGGAAGAGCACGGCGTCCAGGTCGGGACAGACCCGGAGCCCCCAGAACACGACATCGTCGGCGGTGTTGGCCACGACTGTCAGGTCGCCCGGCGCCAGCTCCGCCTGCAGGCCCACCGCGAGCTTGGCCGCGCCGGTGCCGCCGGCGAGGAGGACGACCCTCAACGGAAGAGGTCGAGATCGGCCGGCCGGATCAGGTCGCGACCGCGGCCGGGCGCGACGCCGGCCGGCCACCCCCGCACGATCGCGGCGGGCACGCGGGCGGTCTTGCCCATCACGAGCTCCGCCGCGCCCGCCAGCTCGTCGGCGACCGCAATCAAAGTGGCCTGCATCTCCCGGCCGAAGTCGTCCGGCAGGCCGCGGTGGTCGACAAGCGGGGCCAGGCCGGCGACGCCCAGGGCCACGTTGGCTATGCCCATGCGCCAAGCCCGGCCGAACGTGTCGGCCACGATGATGGCCACGTCCCGGCCGGTGAGCGCGCGCAGTCCCTCACGGAGGCGCCGGGCACTCGCGTCAGGGTCCAGCGGCAGTAGTACTACGCGGTCGGGCCCGGGCACGTTGGAATGGTCGATCCCGGCATTGGCGCAGACGAAACCGTGCCGGGTCTGCACGATCAGCACGCGCTCGTCCCGGACCACGCGGACCGATTCGTCGAGCACGGCCTGGATGAAGCGCGCGTCGCGCTCTACGAGGTGCTGGGCGTAGGCGCGCGCCACCGCCCCGGGCCGGATCCCGGCCAGGTCCAGCAGCCGGCCCTCGGCCTTGGAGACGATCTTCTGCGCCACCACCAGCACGTCGCCGTCGTGCCAACCGGCCGCTCCGGCCAGGAGGGCGGCGAGGTCGTCGCCTGCACCCACCTCGGGCAGGCCGAGGACGGGCAGGATCTCGAGGCCGGCCGGTGGCCTCACCTAGCGGACAGAAGGGCCAGGTCGCCGGGTTCGTCTAGGTCCAGCGCCAGGTCGGGCGACTCGAACAGCTCGAGGCGCACCCCCCGCTCGGCCGCGTCGGCGGCGAAGAGCGCCAGCGAGTCGTCACCGAAATGCAAGCCGATGGCGTCAGGTGGGCGTAGGTAGAGGGCGTTGGTGCCGCCGCGGCCGGTGGCGGGCGCCGCCACGACGGCCGGTTCGCCCAGGTCGCCGCCGAACCGGAGAAGAGCGGCGAGTACGTCGCGGATGACGAGCGGCAGGTCGCTGGACAGCAGGAGCGCGGCTGCGGCTCCGGCCTCTTGGGCGTGCTCCAGGCCGCGCCGGGCGGCGGGGTTCTGGCCCGCCGGTTCAGCCTCCAGCAGCACCTCGGCGCCGGCCGCTCGGGCCAGGTCGGCCGACTCGGCGCTGCCGCAGACCGCCAGCACCCGATCCCCGGCAGCAGCAGCTCTGAGGGCCAGCGCGGCGTTGCGCCGGGCCAGCCGGCGCCGCTCGGCCGGCTCCAGGGCCGGGCCCAGCCGTGACTTGGCCGTGTCGAAATCCTTGACCAGGACCACGACCCAGGTCGGCCCCGACCCGGCGGCCCTGGACCCCCTCACCCCCAACGCGCCCGCAGCCTCGGCAGGATCTCAGCCGCGTAGGTGCGCAGGAAGCGCTCCTGGTCGTCGCCGGGGGCGTGGAAGACAAGGTGGGTGAAACCGAGGTCGAGGTAAGGGGCTATTCGCTCGATGTGCTCGTCCGGGTCGGTCGACACGATCCAGCGGCTTTCCGGGTGCTCGACCTTCGCCGCCCGCGCCTCCATCTCCCGCGGGCTGTGGATATTGGCCTTGTCCTCGGGCGGCAACGCCAGCGCCGCCCAGATGCGGGTGTCGGCGACGGCCCGGTCGCGATCATGGTCGTAGGCGACCTTGACCTCGATCATCTTCTCGATTGCCTCGAAGTCCCGGCCGGCTGCCTCGGCCCCCGCTCGGACCGCGGGCAGGAGCTTCTCTCGGTACAGCTCGGGGCCCTTGCCCGAGGTGCAGATGAAGCCATCAGCCTTCTTGCCCGCGAACTTCGCCGCCACCTCGCCCGAGGCGCCGACGTAGATCGGGACCGGCTGCTCGGGCCGGTCGTAGACGGTCGCCCCTTTGACCTGGTAGTACTCGCCCTCGAACTGGACCTCCTCCTCGGTCATCAGCAGTCGGATCAGGCGCACCGCCTCCGACAGGCGCCGGAAGCGCTCCCGGAACTCGGGCCACTCGATTCCGATGACCGGCACCTCGTTCATCGATTCGCCGGTGCCGACGCCCAGGATCATCCGTCGCGGGTAGAGCGAACCCAGCGTGCTGAAGGCGTGGGCGATGACGGATGGGTGATAGCGGAACGTGGGCGTGAGGACGCTGGTGCCCATCGTGACCCGCCGCGTGCGCTCGCCCAGCGCGGCCAGCCAGGAAAGGGAGAAGGGCGCGTGGCCGTCCGTGTGGCGCCAGGCCTGGAAGTGGTCGGAGATCCAGACGCTGTCGAATCCGACCTCCTCGGCCAGCACCCCCAGTTCCAGCAGCGGTCGGGGCCCGAACTGCTCCGCCGACGCCTTCCAGCCCAGCCGCAGCGGGTGCTTCATCCCCTGCCTGGAAAGTACCGCCGCCAGCTGAAGGCGATTCCGGCCAGCGCCGAGACGCCGATCACGACCAGTAGGGGTACAAGGCTCCTCTGGCTCCAGGTGGCCACGGCGTAGGAGATGGCGCCAAAGATGAGCAGGAGCGAGAAGAGGATCATCAGGACGAGGACGACAGCCCGATGGATTTTCATGTCGGCAGCCGGCCCACGGCGTCGCGAATCAGGCCCTCGAGCTCGTCCAATGAGCGCTCACGCGTGAACTCGCCGACCTCTTCGCGGTGGAGGCTCTCGCCCTCCCACCAGAGCGCGCTGACCGCATACGCCTCGGGGCGATCCTCAGCCCAAGCCACGTCCACCGACTGGTCGCCGCGCGCCAGCCGCCAGACCGGGTCGTCGCGGAAGAACTCGTGCAGCTTCAGGCTCTGGGCGGCGGCGACACGCCGGATGGCGGGCGCCACCAGCTCGAACGCCTGGTCCATCTGCCCCAGCTTGTCCCAGGAGGTGCCGGCCACTCCCTAAGCTTAGGGACCGCGTGCGCGTCATCCGGCTCGAGTCCACGACCTCGACCCAGGACGCGGCTCGTGGGCAGCCGATCGGGACCGTGGTGGTGGCGGATTCGCAGACTCGTGGCCGGGGGCGCCTGGACCGGGCCTGGGAGGCCGCGCCCGGTTCGGCTCTGCTGGCCTCGTTCGTGCTCCCACCGCGGCCCCTGGCCAGCCTGGCGGCCGGCGTCGCCACGGCGGAGGCGTGCGGGACGCGGGCGCGGCTCAAGTGGCCCAACGACGTGCTCCTGGACGGAGGCAAGCTGGCCGGGATCCTGATCGAGGCGGACGCCGGCCGCTGCGTGGTCGGAGTCGGCGTCAACCTCACGGACGCCCCTGTGGGCGCCGCTCAGCTCGGCCCCGACGCGTCTCGTGACGCACTACTCGAGCGTTTAGGCGCAGGCCTACAGCGTTGGTGGGAGGCGGCCGATGCGGCGATTCTCGTCGCCTGGCGCGAGCGCGCGGACACCCTCGGCCGGCAGGTTCGCGTGGAGCTGCCGGGCGAGAGCTTCGAGGGCGTGGCTGAGGCCATCACAGGCGACGGGGCGCTCTTGGTCTCGGGCCGCGTGGTGGTGGCAGGCGATGTCATTCACTTGCGAGTCGCACCAGGTGCGGGAGGATCTCGCCCGCCCGGCCCCTGAGCACGGCGGCGGCCAGCGCGTCGGCGGGGGTCGACTCCTCGTTCACGATCACGACCGCGGCCCCGGCCTCGGCCGCGATGACGGGCAGCGAAGCCGCCGGCTGGACCTGGAGCGAGCTGCCCACGACCAGCATCAGGTCGGCCGCGCGGGCCACCGCCACCGCCTCGGCGAAGGCGCCCGCGGGCAGGCCCTCGCCGAAGAAGACAACCTCGGGCTTGACGTGGATGCCGCCGCAGAGCCGGCAGCGCGGCGGCATCTCCCGCTCCAAACGGGCCTGCACGTCTGCTCGCGGCTCGGTGGCGCCGCAGTCGAGGCAGCGGCAGGTGGCGCCGCGGCCGTGGAGCTCGATCAGCCGGTTCGTGCCCGCGGCCAGATGCAGGCCATCCGTGTTCTGGGTGACCACAGCCGCCAGGTGACCCTCGGCCTCGAGCGCGGCCAGGGCCACGTGCCCGGGATTGGGCCGAGCCTGGCTGTAGGTCGTCCACCGTTCGCGAGAGACCGTCCAATAGACGGTGGGGTCTTCGATGAAGGCCTGCAGATGGGCCGTGCGGTAGGGGTCGTAGCGCTTCCAGAGCCCATCCTCGCCGCGGAAGGTGCGGATCCCGCTCTCGGCCGAGACCCCGGCGCCGGTGAAGGCGACGCCTCTCCGCGCCGCGGCAACCAGCGCGGCCGCCCGCTCCATCGCGCCCGCGTCCGTCACGGACGGAAGCCTACGGGAGCCGCCGTGGTAAATCAGACGTGATGGCCGCCACCGGGACGACTGTCCGCGCGAACGGCCCGCTGTTCATCTACCTTTCGGCAGCCAGCCTGTTCGCGGCCATGATGGCCCGCAACTTTCTGCTCCCGCTGCGCGTCCACGAGCTGGGCGGGAGCCGCCTCGATGTGGGCCTGCTCTCGACCACGCTCACGCTTACGGCCGCGGTGCTCTCACTCCCAGCCGGCTACCTCTCCGACCGGCTGGGCAAGCGTGCCCTGGTCGTGGGCTCGGCGCTGACGGGCGGTCTCTCGCAGCTCGGGCTGGCTCTGGCGCCAGATGTCGGCCCGATGTATGCCTGGCAGGTCATCGCCGGGGTCAGCAACGGCGCCTCGCAGGCCGGGTTCTATGCGGCCCTGGCCGAGGTCGTGCCGAGGTGGCGTCTGGGCCGCGCCTACGGGTGGCTGACCCTGGGCATGCAGATCGGCTTCCTCACGGGTCCGGCCCTGGCCGGATTGACCCTGAACGTCCTCGATCTGCGGACGACGCTCCTTCTCTCGTCGGCGCTTTACGTCGTGCCCCTGGTCCTCGGCGCGATCGGCGTGCCTACCGGCCGCCACCCGCACCCTCGCTTTGAGATTGTCGGGCAGCTGGGCGAGCTGATGCGCCGGCCCGGACTGGCCCCGATCCTGCTGGGGCTGTTCGCGGCCACTCTGGTTTGGGGCACGCAGCAGGCCTACCTGCCGCTCTTCGCCATCGAGCAGCTGCGCCTGCCCGAGACGGTGATCGGCTACATGGTCGCCCTGCTGGCGCTGTCCAATGGCTTGGCCCGACTCCCCGTCGGGCGCCTGATCGACCGTTTCGGGCCGCGCCTGTCGCTGATCGCTGCCGGGGTGCTGGCCTACTCGGTCGCGCTGGCCGTCCTCCCCCACCTGGGCGGTTTCTGGGCTCCGACCCTGATCCTGATGGCCGCTGTGCCGCTTATGGCGGTGGCCTTCATCGCCACCACCGTCGGCATGAACGACGTGGCCAGCGACAGCAGCCGAGGCATCGCCATGGGCCTTTACAGCGCCGTGCTCTTCCTCGGCATCGGCCTCGGCCCTGCGGTGTTCGGCGCCGTGGCTGCGCGCAGCGGCTACGCCACTGGCTTCAGCGCCTGCGCGGTCACCGGCCTGGCGTTGGTGGCGCTGATGCTCCTCGTCGCCCGCCGCCCTCGCCAGCGGCTGGCGCCGGCGAGGACCGGCTCCTCAGCTCAGTGAAGCCTGGGCGGCCATGGCCTGGAGGCGGCGGATCCGCTCCTCGATGGGAGGGTGGGTGGAGAAGAGGCCGGACAGGCTGCGGCCCGACAGCGGGTTGACGATGTAGAGGTGGGCATAGGCCGGCTGGGTCACGGCTGAGGGCACGGCTTGGGCGCCGCGCTCGAGCTTGCCCAGGGCCGAGGCGAGGGCCAACGGCTCGCCGCTGACGCTGGCCCCGGTCTGATCCGCCTCGTACTCCCGCGAGCGGGACACCGCGAGCTGGATGAGGAGCGCCGCGATCGGCCCGAGGATGGCGAGAGCGAGGATGGCGAGCGCATTGCCCTGCCGGTCGTTGTTCCGGCCGCCGCCGCCGCCGAAGATCGCGCTCCACTGCGCGATCTGGGCCAGGAAGGTGATGGCGGCGGCCATCACGGCCACGACGGAGCTGATCAGGATGTCGCGGTTGCGCACGTGCGCGAACTCGTGGGCGAGGACCCCATACAGCTCCTCGCCGTCCAGGAGCTGGAGCAGGCCCTGGTTGACGCAGATCGAGGCGTGGCGCGGGTTGCGGCCAGTGGCGAAGGCGTTGGGGTTGGGGTCCGGACTGACGAAGACGCGCGGCTTGGGCACCTTGTACTGGGCCGCCAGGCGGTCGGCCAGCTGGTGGAGCGCGGGAGCATCGTAGGGCGTGACCTCGCGCGCCTGCGCCGCCCGCAGCGCCAGCCGATCGCCGGTGAAGTAGGCGATGCCGTTCGTGACCAGGGCAATGGCCAGCCCGATCAGCACGCCACCGGCGACCCCGATGCCGATCCATCGGCCCAGCGCGCCTCCGACCAGGACGAGGACGATCGACAACACAGTCATCCAGAAGAACGTCTTGACCCAGTTCATCGCCGCCTCGTTTCTTCCCGCATGGCGAGGAAATCATGCACGGCCTCACGGTGGCTGGGAAATACCAAACCCGGCAGCTCAGTCCGGGGGAATGCCCCCACCTCCAGCATCTCCGGCCCGGCCCTGATTTCGGAGCCGGCGGCCAGCCTCGCGCGGTACGCGATCCCGATCATGCTCGACGCACCCTGCTTGGCGATGTGGTAGACGCCCAGCAGGCCGCCGATCTCGACCCTGGCCTCGATCTCCTCCCGGCACTCCCGCGCCGCGGCGGCGGCCGGGTGCTCGTCGTCGTTGACGAAGCCGCCTGGCAGGCACCACCCGCCGTAGCCCGGATCGATGGCGCGACGGCCCGCGATGACGTCGCCGGCGCTCGTCTCGACCACGACGATGGTGACCACCTTCGGGTCCCGCCAGAGGACGAAGTCGCACCTGGGACAGGCCTCCAGGTCCCGACCCTCCAGCCGGCGTGGCTCCAGCTCCGTCCCGCAATTCACGCAGTAGTGCCCCACTGCGCTCATCCTAGGCGGGAGACGAGTGCCCGCTGGTCGGGCCTATACTCGCCACACCGCACACGCGGGGGCCCCCGCGTACCCCCAAGCGGAGGCGGGCCACATCGCGCCGTACGGGAGAACGTCCTGGAACTGATCGCTTTCGAAGACCTGCCGCTGGGCGCAAGCTGGCTCACCCGGCGCAGGACCATCCTCGAGTCCGATGTCGCCGGCTACCTCGGCCTGGCGGGCGACTACAACCCTCTCTACGCCGATGCCATGAGTGCGGACGCGGGCCCCTATCGAGGCCTGGTGGCGCCGGCCGTCCTGATCTCGGCGGTGGCCATGGGCCTCGGCAGCATGGACGTGCCCCAGCCCCGGACCACCGCCCTGGTAGGCCTGACCTGGCGGTTCCGGCACCCCGTCCGGCCCGGGGACACGCTGCGCACGCGCTGGCGCCTCAACCGCAAACGCGACTCCAGCCACCAGCGGTGGGGCCTGGCCACCTGGCAGGTGGAGGTCGAGAACCAGCACGCGGTGATCGTGGCCGTGGGCGAGGTGCAACGCCTGGTGGAGCGGCGCCTACCGGCCGCCGCGGGCGTGCCCACGCCGGCGGCTGACCTCCCGGTCGCGGACGCCTCGCAGGCGGCAGCCGAGC
>JALYZG010000054.1 GCA_030948965.1 Candidatus Dormiibacterota bacterium
CCCCCATCCTGAGCGCCGACAATCGGCCCCGCGCCATCACCGCCTCGCTGAGATTCAACCAACTCAACTAGCCACCGTTGGCGCTCATGTCGGCCGCCACCACTCTCGGCGCCGGCGCCGTACGGGGACTGGGCGAAGCCGACGTCGCGTGACGAAGTTCGGCGCCGCCTTCGACCCGCACCCGATGATTGGAACAGCGGCCGGATCGCGGGTATCGGGCGAATTGGTCATTCAGCAGGGAAGTCCCAGCCTCCCGATGCGAACCGCAAGGTGAGTAGCCGGCTGTCTGCGCGTGGCCACTGTCGGCGGCTCTGCTCGCTCCATCCTGGCCGAGCCACAACATCTAGTGGCTTGTCGCCGTATGATAACCACATCTAGGTGCCGAATGCACCGATGGGGAGTGTAGGAAATCGATGGATCACGACACCACGACCATGGCCCTACTGCGGCCCCTTGCCGAAGTCCTCGCTGAGCACGATCACCTCGCGGTCCCGTTCCCGGCGACCGTGTCCGGCCGGCCCGTGACGGTCCGCGCCGTCCTCCAGCGCACGGCAGTGGTGCATCCACCCGGCGACGACGGGCCGGAGGTGCGGCACCTGGTTCGGCTGAACCGAATCACCGTTGACCCAGCCGACCTGCGCTGGGTCACCGAAACTCAGCGCAGCACCGGTCACCAATGGCCGCGCAGCCGCGAACAGCGCCGCTGCCGTGGCTGCGGTCGGATGGCGGCGCACGTTGACCTCGGTCCGAGCAAGGGGTCATGGTGCGCCGACTGCGAACGGAAGCGGCTGGCGGCGCGGCATCTGATCGTGGCCCGCTTGGCGCTGGTCGAGGCGCGGCGACTGGTCAGTGAAGGCCTGGAGCGGGCGGCGTAGGAGATCGAGCGGGGAGGAAGGACATGGAGTACGCCGAGATCGTGGAGGCGACGAAGCGGGGGTTCGACCGCGGAGAAACGGTTAGGACCATGACTCCGAGAGCGAACGGGGGTAGCGAAGACGAATGACTATGGCAGTGACACAGGCTGGTGACTTTCGAGACATTCGGGACTCGGGCGGTACGCGCGCGCACGCGCGCGAGGCACCCACAGTTAATGAGCCGGCGAAGGTACTCGGCCTTGAACCTTCTCGAAGTGCGCGGGGGCGCCGGCGGAGTATCACTCCTGCTGTCGAGGCTTGTCTGCTGAGGGCGTTCGAGATGGGGATGACGATTGGCGACGCTTGCAGATGCCTCGGCATTGGCCGCTCGACCTATCACCGCCATGTGAACGAGCGTCCCGAGTTCGACCAGATGGTGGAGGCGGCCCAGAGCAGGTCTCTCATGGAACGACTCGAGCTGCTGCAAACCTCTGTCAGGGTCGCGGCCGCGTCGGGTGACTGGCGCGCCGCGTTGGCCGCGGTCAAGCTCGGGTACGCACGGCTGGATCGTCAGCTCCCACAGCTAGACGAGAGTGAGGACGCCGACGACGTCGAAGGTGACATCGCCCCCTCCAAGGTTGCCCAGGTCATCCGCATCCTCCGCCGCCTGGATGACGAACATGGGGACCCAAGAGCCTGAGGTTCGGCGGGTGACCGCCGCCTTGGAGCGTTTGGCGCGCAGCCCGTGGATCCCGGTGAGGCCGACTGTGGCGCAGGCCGCCTTCCTCGCCTGCTCAGAACCCGAGGGCCTCTACGCGGGTACTGCCGCGAGTGGCAAGTCCACCGTGGTCCTGATGGCAGCGCTGGCCAGGATGCACGTGCGCGGTCTGGCGGCCCTGGTGCTCGTGCCCACACTGAGCACCTCGCCGCTGCCGATCCTCGCGCGGCGCTGGCTCGACGGCAGCCAGGCGACCTGGGACGCCGGTGCCCGCGGCTGGCGGTTTCCGGGCGGCGCGACGCTGACCTTCGCCCATCGCCGGGTGCGGCTGCCAGGCGCCTACCAGTTCGTGGGCGTGGACGACCTGAGCGAGTTCACCGAGGACGAGTACCTGGGTCTCTTCGCATCGCTCCGGGCGGCGCCGGACATGCCCGCGGCGGTGAGGGCGGTCTCGGCGCCCGGCGAGCCCGGCCTGGAGTGGATCGCGAGGCGCTTCGGGCTGGTGGACGGCTTGCCGGCGCCGGCCGGCCGGCGGGTCATCGAGGCCAGCCTGGAAGGGAATCCACATGTTGATGCCGCCCAGGTGCGTCGAGCGCTCGCGGAGCTGCCCGAGCCGCGCCGATCGTGGTTGCTGGAGGGCGACTGGAGCGCGGTCCCCGCGGTCGCGGCCCCCAACAACGCTGGCTGGGCGAACGACGAGGACCCGCGGCCGGTGGCGTGGATCGCGGCGCCCGAGCCCCGCGACGAGTCGATCGCCGGGGCCCCTGGCGGCAGTATCTCGCCGGCCCCGTCCGCGCCCGAGGCCCGCCCCCGCGCTCTCCTCGGCTGGGCGGCTGGCCGCGAGGTCTGGCACGACCCTTTCGCGCCGGATGCCGACCTGGCCAACGCCCACGTCGCCATCAGCGGTGAGACTGGGAGCGGCAAGACGCAGGCCGTGAAGGCGCTGGTGGCCCAGCTCCGAGAAGGGGGTGTGGCCCCGGTCATCGTGGATTTCAAGGACGATTACGAGGGCTGGGCCACCGAGCTGGGGCTGCCGGTCTGCGACCCCGCGGCCGGCGGCCGCCTGCCGTTCAACCCGCTGGTCCCGGAGGCCGACCGGCGGACGGGTGCGGTCAACTGCCTGCACCAGGCGCACGCCGTCGTAGACGCCGTGCAGCGCATCTGGCGCCTGGGCGACCAGCAGGCCTTCCGGCTGCGGGAGGCGCTGAAGGGCGCTTACCGGGCGGCCGGCGTTCAGCTCACCCCGTTCCGCCCCACCGCTGCCGCGCGCTGGCCGGCTTTCGACTCCGTGCGCTGCTACCTGGAGGCTGGAGACCCGCTGCTGGGCCGGCTCTCCCCGATCCTGGAGCTGGACCTGTTCGGCGCCGAGTCAGGCAGCGCCGGGCTGGGCGGGCTGCTGGAGCGCGGCGGCGTGATCAGGCTGGCCGGGCTGCCGGGCAACGAGGTCAAGTCGGCCACGGGCGAGTTCCTGCTGCTGGCCCTCTACGGGCACATGCTGCGCCAGGGGCACGTGCGCGGGCTGCGCTGGCTCCTGGTGCAGGACGAGTGCTGGCGGGTGGCCACCTGCCCGCATTTGGAGCCGCTGCTGCGGGAGGGACGCGCCTTCGGCCTGGGCTGCGTCCTGGCCAGCCAGTACCCGCGCGATCTGCCGCTCGAAGTGAGGGGAGCGGCCGCGACCCAAGTCCTTCTCGGCCAGACCCAGCTCGATCAGATCGCGGAGATCCAGCGGGCGGTGCTGGGCCAGACCCGCGGCGCCGGAGCCGAGCGGCTGGCTCGGGCTCTGAGGGGCCTGCGCCGTTTCCACGCCGTCCTCCACGGAGGTCCGACGGCCGAGGGCCAGAGCCGCGACCGGTGGCTGGAGGTCCGGCTGTTGCCCTATTTCGAACTGTCGGCCGGCACTCCGCCGCCCACCGATGCACTCCCGCGCCCCCGCCTGGCCTTCAGCCCGGGGCTGGACTGATGACTGCCGCGGACACCGCACGAGCGCTGGCCGGCCGGGCGGCCGTCACCATTCGCGCCCTGGTCATGCGCCTTATCCGGCGCCTCTCCGCGCGCCTCCTCGAACGGATGCCATGGCTGCGTGATCCGGTTGCCCTGACCGCTGGCGCGGTAGCCGGGATCGCGACCTTCATCGCCCTGGGTCCGGTCTTTGACTTCATAGGCCGTGGCGGCTGGGTGCTGCTGCCGCTCATCGCGGCGGCCATCATCGCCTATCGCCGGCTCCGGCTCCGTGTCGGGTTCGCGGAGCGGGCGCGGCGCCAAGTGGAGGCCTTGATGCCGGGCGAGGAGCGCCGTGTCTGGGTCACGCGGGCCAAGAAGAAGGACGGCGCCTGGGAGCTGACCATGCGCCTCCGCAACCCGGTACAGGCGCCGGCCGCGCTCCGCGCCGAGGCGGCCATCGGCCTGGCCCTCGACGCCTCGGTCACGCTCTGGGTGGAGCGGAGCCGCCTGCGCCTGCGGGCGGGCACCGGCCGCCTGCCCAAGACCGTCGAGTACGAGCGCTTCTACCGCCGCCGGCCGCCC
>JALYZG010000094.1 GCA_030948965.1 Candidatus Dormiibacterota bacterium
GAGCTCTAATATCCGTCCGATGGCCGGCACGCGCACAGCCCGGACCTTCGACTGGTCCGAGGCCGATCTGCGGAGCCGGCGCGGGATCAAGTGGCACCGGTACGGGGATTCGGTGCTCCCAGCCTGGGTGGCGGACATGGACTGCGGCGTGGCCGAGCCGGTGCAGAGGGCCATCGAGCGCATGGTCGCCCGCCACGACTATGGCTATCCTTGGCGTCCCGAAGAGGACGCGCTGGCGGTGGCTTTCGCCGATCGCATGCGGACTCGCTTCGGCTGGCAGCCCGAGCCCCGGCTGGTGCTGCCTGTCGCCGACCTGGTCCAGGCGGTGGTAGCGATGTTGCTGGCCTTCACCCAGACCGGTCAACGCGTGGTCCTCCAGACCCCGATCTACCCGCCCTTCCTGGAGGCGATCCGGAGTACGGGCCGGCTGCTGGCCGCGAACCCGCTGCTCGACACGGGCGCGCGTTTCGAGCTCGACACCTCGGACCTCCGCCGGCAGCTGGACATGGGCGCCGGCCTGCTGCTCGTCTGCAACCCGCACAACCCCACCGGCCGCGTCTTCAGCCGGCCGGAGCTCCTGGCGATCGCTGAGCACGCCGTGGAGCACGACCTGGTCATCGTCTGCGACGAGATCCACGCCGATCTCGTCTACGCCGGGGCCGAGCACGTGGCCATGGCCGGCCTCGGCCCCGAGATCGCCGCCCGGACCGTGACCATCACCTCCGCCACCAAGAGCTTCAACATCCCGGGCCTGCGCTGCGCCGTCATGCACTTCGGGTCGGAGGAGCTGCGGCGGCGCTTCGAGGCGGCCATTCCGCCGCGGCTCCTGGGCAGCGTCAACAGCGTCGGCGTGGAGGCGACGGTGGCCGCCTGGCGGGAGGGCGACGCATGGCTGGAGGGCACCTTGCGCCACCTCGCCCGGAACCGCGAGCGCGTTGGGGCGTGGACACAGTCGGAGGCACTAGAGCTTGGTCACCACCCGCCCGAGGCCACGTACCTGGCCTGGCTCGACTGCCGCGCGCTGGACTTCGGCGCCGCCACCGCCCAGCGCTTCTTCCTCCAGCGAGCTCGCGTCGGCCTCAACGCCGGCGAGGACTTCGGTCCGGGCGGTGAGGGCCGTGTCCGCCTCAACTTCGCGACCTCGGAGGCGATCCTGGAAGAGGTCCTGGGGCGCCTGGCCGGCGCCATTCGCAGCGCGTGCGACCACAGATGAGGGTCGGCCTCTGCACCGACCAAAACCTGGAGTGGGCACCGACGGTCGAGCGCTGGCAGCTCTTCGAGCGACTCGGCCTGGACAGTGCCTGGGTCTGCGACCACCTGCTCCAACCCAGCCGCCCGACCGGTCCCTACTTCGAGGGCTGGACCCTCCTGGCGGCCCTGGCCGCTGTCACCGAGCGCATCCGCGTCGGAGTGCTGGTGACCTCGAACACGTTCCGCCACCCCGCTCTGCTGGCGAAGGAGATCGTGACGGTGGACCACATCTCTGGCGGCCGGCTCGACGTCGGCCTCGGGGCGGGTTGGTTCGAGCCGGAGCACCGGATGTTCGGGTTTGACTTCCCCGAGCCGAAGGAGCTGGTCGACCGCTTCGAAGAGGCGGTGCGGCTGATCGACCTCATGCTCACGAACGACACCTGCAGCTTCGAGGGCCGGCACTACTCGGTGAAGGATGCGATCACGCGGCCGCGCCCCCTGCAGCAGCCAAGACCTCCGTTCCTGATCGGCGCCCATCGCCCGCGCATGCTCGGAATCGCGGCCCGGCACGCCCAGACCTGGAACTCACACTGCTCGCCCGAGGAGCTGCGGTCGCGGAATGCGCAGCTCGACGAGATCTGCGCCGGGCTGGGGCGTGACCCGCGAACCCTCGAGCGTTCGGTCTACTACTGGGTGGCTCGAACCGATCAGGACCCGTGGTCGTCGGTCGAGGCGTTCGCGGAGGTTGCGGGTCGCTACCAGGAGGCGGGGGCCACGGAGCTGATCGTGGACCACCCGCCGGACTCGGGGCTGGCCGTCCTGGAGCGGGTCGCCGCCGACGTGCTGCCCCGGCTGCGGGCCGGCCTCTAACTCCCTCAGGCGCTCTTGATCCGGCCGATCCGCGTCTCCACATAGTCGCTGGTGGCCCGCAGGTAGGCGTCCACCACAGCGGGGTCGGCGGCCCGCGCCATGTGCCCCACCCGGAAGGTGCGGCCGACCAGCTTGGGCCCGAGGCCACCTCCGAGCCGCAGGCCGCGCTCGCGGCGCATCCAGTCGATGTAATCGGTGACGTCCATGCCGGGCAGCGCCCAGGCCGCCGTGCACACCGGCGAGGCGTGACGGTCCTCGACGACCATCGCGAAGCCCAGTTCGCGAAGCCCCTCGCGAACCCGCGCCGCGGCCTGCGCGCTGAGTCGTTGATGGGCTTCGAGCCCGACGCTCTCGACGTGCTCGACCGCGACCTTCAGGGCCTCGATGACGCTGGTCGGCATCGTCACCGGGTAGGGGTGATAGTCGCCCCAATGGGCCCGCGCCTCGCGCCACGTGCGCAGGTTCAGGTACCAGCCCGCGGCCTTGGGGCGGCCGTCGTCCACTGCCGCCCACGCCCGCTCGCCGACGGCCAGGGGGGCGACGCCGATGGGGCCGCCAAGGCACTTGTTGGCGACCGACGCGCAGAGGTCGATGCCCCACTCGTCGACCTGCAACTCGACCCCGCCAAACGAGGAGATGGCGTCGACGTAGGTCAGGAGCCCGCGCTCGCGGCCCAGGCCGGCGAGCTCGCGCACCGGGTTCAGGACCCCGCAGCTGGTCTCGTGGTGAACCATGGCCAGGGCCCGAGTCTCGGGATGGGCGCGAAGGGCGGCCTCGACCGCCTCAGGCGCGACCGGGTCGCCGGCCTCCGCCAGGACCGGATGGACCCGAAGCCCGATGGTCTCCGCCACCTTGACTAGCCGCTCCCCGAACATGCCGTTGCTGGCCACGATCACGGCGTCGCCCGGGGCCAGCGTGCTGGCCAGGGCCGTCTCAGTCGCGGCCGAGCCAGGGCCGAATATGAGCAGCACGTCGCCCTGGGTGCGGAAGAGCCGGCCCAGCGCGCCCAGCAGGCGCGCGTACTCCTCCCCCCAATCGCTGCCGTAGTGGGCCCGGACCGGGCGCGCCAGTGCCTCCAGGACCTCGTCGTCGACGCTGACGGGGCCGGGGATCAGCAGCAGCTCAGGCCCATCCACTCCGCCAGTCTAGGAGCCTACGTACCGAGGCCCTGGCCGACGGGCTTATGATCGATGCGACCGCGGGGTTGGAGGAGCAGAGTTGCAGACACAGTCCGAGCCGACCGCGTCCCATCTCACGACCCTCGTCCGCGAGGCCGCCGGCAGGCTGCAGCGGGCCTCGGGGGCGGATATGGTCGCCGTGTACCTCTTCGACGCCGAGTCGCGCTCCTTCTACGCGCCCGTCGCGCTGGGGCAGGCGGAGGACGCGCTCTACGACTCGCTGGCGGACATGGCCGAGCAGCTGGCCCGCTACGACCAGGACGCCGCGCAGGGCAAAGCGCCTCAGGACCTGCGAGTCACCCAATACGGCCTCACCGCCTGGCTGATCGCGACGCGCCGGCCGATGGTCGCGGTCGACGCCCCGGCCGAGATCGACAGCACGTTCATCCGCCGCTTCCGCGTGGAGTCCGCCGTGGGCCTGCCGCTGCTCAGCCGGGAACAGCAGGTCGGCATCGCCTATCTCAACTACACAGCGGCGCCGGGCGCCGACCCGGCCAGGCCTTCGCGGGTGCCCGAGGGCGAAGCCTTCGAGCGGCTGCTGAAGGTGGCCGAGGAGGTGGCCGAGACCATCTACGAGGCGCTGGTTCGGGCGGACCGGACGGCCCTCGCCAGCCTGGTCCGTCTGGCCGCCCAGCTCTCGCTGCCCGGCGCGGACGAGGCCAACGACGCCGCCGCCTTCCGGCGCCGAATCTCGATCGCGCTCGCGGACCTCCTCCTGGCCAGCGACCTGGATGCGGCGGCCGTCTATCAGTTGACCGGACAGCGCGGGCGCCTGGAGCTGGTCAGCGCCAACCTGCCGGGCGCGGCCCCGGCCGAGGTCGAGCTGCCCGACGACGTAGCCGAGGCCGAAGCCGCGCTCGGGCGGGCCGTGGGGGCCGCCGCTCGGCGCTCCAACCTGCATGCGGTGCAGACCCTGGAGCTGGAGAGCGGCGGTGACGTGCAGGGCTACATGGTCCTCCTCAGCCGGGACCACCTGGCCTCCGCCCGCAAGGCTCCTGGCACCGACCTCCTACTCCGGACCGCGTCCGGCCTGATCGGAGGGGCGCTCGCCAACCAGCGCCTGTTCGCCACACTCGACCACGGCAACCGTTTGCTGGGCGCTCTCGGCCGGATGTCCAACGCCATGCTCCGGCCGGGGGCCTCGCGCCAGCAGGTGCTCGACGCCGTAGCCCGGCATCTGACCGATGCCGCCGTCCCCGAGTTCGACTTCCAATTCGCCACCGTCTACCTGCTGGGCGAGAGCCACCAGGGGCGCCTGGCCGTGGAGATGGCCGGTGGTGCCACCACCAGCCCGACCATCGATTCGGCGGAGATGAAGGAGGGCTCGGCGACGGCTCTGGTGCCGCGTTGGGCGCTCGACCAGGAGCGGGCGCTCAGCCCCCAGGACGTGCTGGTCTTCGTGGCCCGCAGCTGGGAGGCCGCCGTGGTGGGCGCTCTGAGCCAGCGCGGAGACGACGCTGGCGACGAGCTGCTGCCCGGAGCCGGCGGCGAGCGGATGCGGCGCACGCAGGTGCCGGTGGTCCTGGAGGACGGCCGGACCGTGGCCTCGATCCCGGTTGTGACCGTGGCCCAGGCCCGACCCGGCGACTCGCGCCTGCCGCTCGTCGCCACCGACCCGCCCTTCACCCTGGCCGGGGAGCTGTTCCAGGCCAGCGGCCACGGCGACCTGTACCGCATCTTCGTGCCCTTCGGGCTGGATGACACGAAGCCGGCCACCGGAGTCCTGGAGGTCGGCTACCACCGCTCGGTGGAGCGGCGGCCGGACCTGACCCAGGTCGGCGCACTGCGCGCGGCTGCGTCCAACATCGCGGTCGCCGCCGAGACCGCCAGGCTGTACGAGAGCGTGCGCACGCACGCCGAGCAGCTCGAGCTGGGCGTCGACGTGGCCACGGCCATCGCCTCCTCGATCGACCTCGAGCAGACGCTGCGCCTGGTCGCGCGCAACCTCGCCCGCCTGGTCGGGGCGTCCGTCTGCCAGATCGCGCTCTACGAGGAGGACGGCTCGGGCTGGTTCGGCGCGGCCGCCTCCGACCAGGAAGAGCAGTGGCGCAAGCAGCACGGCGATCGCCCGGCCGACGATTTCCTTTTCGACCTCCAGGAGCGGGGCCACCCGCTGGTCATCGAAGACACGGCAGCCAGCTCTCTCGTCGACGCCGACTACGCCGAACGCTTCGGTGTGCGCTCGCTCCTGGCGCTGCCGCTCTTGGTGGACGGCGAGCCCATCGGCGCCGCCGTGCTCGGCCAGCGCGAGCAGACGCGCACCTTCACCGCCGACGAGGTGCAGCTGGCCCAGGGGCTGGCCGTGCAGGCGGCGGTGGCCATCAAGAACGCCCGCCTGCACGCGCTGGTCGAGGAGGAGCGTCACATCCAGAAGGACTTCGTCCTGGTCGGCTTCGGCATGTGGGGACAGAAGGCCTACCACCACCTTCTGACGCTGAAGCAGTTCTTCAACTTCCGCATCCACGTGGTCGAAAGGGACTCGGACCAGCCCGACCAGGAGGCGGTGCTGGCCGCGAAGGAGAGCGAGGTCCGCGGCCACGGCGACGCCTTCTACCGCGACCGCCCGGACAACCCCGCCCACGAGCAGCTGAAGCGCGAGATGGAGTCCAGCTGCTACGTCATCACGTATGTCGCCACGCCGGCCATCACCCACCTGCCGACGGTCGCCCGCTACTACGACCTGAGCGACGTGATCCTCATCGAGAAGCCGCTGGGAGCGCCGCCCGAGGCCTACCGGCGGTTCATCGACGCGGCTCCCGGCGGGGTCCAGATCGTGGCCGCCGACCACTACTACTTCAAGCTCGAAGTGCGCCTGCTGCAGCTCCTGCTGACCGAGGAGCGCACTCTGCGCGACTTCCTGGAGAGCGTGGACGAGATCCGCATCGAGATCCTGGAGGAAAAGCCCCTGGTCGGCGCGGCGGCGGACATCGGGGTGATCGCCGACCTGGTCCCGCATGCCTTCGCCATCGTCTCGCTGCTCACACCCATAGACCGCATCAAGCCGGCCGAGGAGCGTCTGCTGCAGATCGGCCGCCACGAGGGCCTGGAGGGCGCGCATGAGTCGTACGCGCGCCTGAACGCGACCTTCCCTTACCAGGGGCGCCCCGTCCGGCTCGTCATCGACGTGGGCAAAGGAGTCGAGGACGCGAAGTGGATCAAGCTCGTCGGCGAACACCGCGTCACCGGCCGGAGCGCCTTCTACAAGTTCGATTTCGGGCGCGGCGACGCCATCGACGGCACCCAGACGAACGTGCGCGCGGCGACGCGCCGCATCCGGGAGCCGGGCGTCCCGGACAACGCCCACCTGACGATGCTCCGGCACGTGCTCGAGAAGCGGCGGCCGGCGGTCGGCATCCTCTCCATCCGCGAGGCGATTCGGTCCAACCAACGCATCCAGGAGCTGGAGGCGATGGCGGCCGACCTGCTGGCCACGGGCGAGGTCACGACCTACCGCCTGGGCAGCCGGCCCGGGTTCGCGATCGCCGGCACGACGCCGGTGCCGGTGGTGGAGGTCGAGCCGGCGCCGGTCGAGGAGGCCGCCGTCCCGCACCCGGCGATGCCGGACGCGGCGGTCCGCTCCTAACCGAGTCCGGCGGCGGTGCGCCCTCGGCGTGAGAGTGCGTCGACTGCGGCGGCCATGAAGAGCACTAGCCCAGTGACGGCGAACTTGGCGCCCGCACTCAGAGAGAGCAGGCCCATGCCGTTGTCGATCGCCTGGATGACGACGGCGCCCAGCACGGCGTTCACCACCTTGCCGCGCCCGCCAAACAGGCTCACGCCGCCGATCACGGCCGCCGCGATCGAATAGAGGAGGATGTTGCCGCCGCCGACCCCGGTGTCGACTGATCGCAGCCGGGAGGCGAGGACGATCCCACCCAGCGCCGCCATGGTGGAGCAGATCGTGAACACCGCGATTCGGATACCGGCCACGTTGATGCCCGCCCGGCGGGCAGCCTCGGCGTTGCCGCCCACCGCGTAGACGTGGCGGCCGAACGCGGTCCGCCCGGCGACGGTCGTGAGGACGACCAGCAGCACCACGACCAGCACGGTGATGATGGGCACGCCGCTGATGGGGATCAGGGCCCCGCGATCCTGGTTGCAGATGTAAACGAGGGCGCCGCCCAGAGCCGCCACGCCCACTATTCGGACGGCGAGTAGCGGCAGGGGCGTGACCGCCACGCCCTTCCTCGTCCGCACCCAGTAACGGCGGAGCAGGACGCCTGCGTAGAGTGCGATCCCGACCCCGAGAACGAGCCAGCCCTGGGCCGGGGTCAAAAGAGAGTTGGCTATGCCGACGATCACCGGGTCGTTGATCGGTATCGTGCCCCTGTCGGCGACAAGGATGAGGACAACGCCGTTCCAGCCCAGGAGGCCGGCCAGAGTCACCACGAAGGACGGGATCCGAAGCAGGGCAATGATGCTGCCCTGGAGGCATCCGATCGCGGCCCCGGCGAGCACCGCGACCGCTACCGACAGCCACCACGGCCAGGCGTGCTGGCCCGTCACCGTCAACGCCAGGATCGCCGCCGCCACCCCGCTCACGTAGCCCACAGAGAGGTCGATCTCGCCCAGCAGTAGGACGAACACGATGCCCATGGCGATCACTGCGATGCCCGCGCCCTGGACGAGCAGGTTGACGACGTTCTGGGCGGTCAGGAAGTTGCTGTTCAGTGACTGGAAGACGATCGAGATGACCACGAGGCCGAAGACGATGGGCAGCGGCCCGAAGTCCCCTGCGCGCACCCGGCGCAGGTACCCACGGAGGTACTCGACGACTGCCGCCCGGCCCGACAGAGGGGGCTCGGAAGGATTGGGACCGGGAGAGGTCGTGGCGCTCGCTTCCTGAACCGCCACGTCAAGCCTTCTCATTGAGGGCGACCGCCGCCTGCCGGCTCGAACGCCCGGTCGTGATCAGCTCGACCACCTCCTGGCTGTCGACCTCGGCCGTGACCACGTTGGCCACCAAGCGGCCCAGGTGGAGCACGGCGATCCGGTCGGCCACCGCGAAGACATCGTTCAGGTTGTGAGAGATCAGGATCACCGCCAGCCCACTTTCGGCCAGGCGCCGGACCAGGGCCAGCACCTGTGTGGTCTGGGCCACCCCCAGAGCGGCGGTGGGCTCGTCGAGGATGGCCAGCTTCGACTTCCACATGACCGCCTTGGCGACGGCCACCGACTGCCGCTGGCCACCCGAAAGCCTCGCCACCGGCATTCGGACGGACCTGAGCGTGGTCGCCTTCAGGTCGCGCATCGTACGTGCGGCGGCGAGCTCCATCGCGTCCTCGTCCAGGAAGCGGATCCGGTCCCTCGCCTCGCGGCCGAGGAACATGTTCTGAACGACGTCCAGGTTGTCGCAAAGAGCCAGGTCCTGGTAGACGATCTCGATTCCCAGGTGACTCGCGTCCTGGGGGCCGTGGATCGTGACCTCCCGGCCCTCGAAAAGGACCTGGCCATGGTCGAACGGATGGATGCCGCCGATGCACTTGATCAAGGTCGACTTGCCGGCCCCGTTGTCGCCGACCAGCGCCGTGACCTGACCGGCGTTCGCAGCCAAATCGACGTCACTCAGGGCCTGGACGGCCCCGAAGCTCTTGGTGACCTCCTTCAGCTGCAGCATCGGCGGCGAGGGCTGACCCACTTGATCTACGACGACCTCCTCGGCGAAAGAAAAGGGGCGGGGCCGCACGTGCCAGGACTCTGGCGCGGCCCCGCCGGATAAGCGTGAGTACTTCCTAGGACAGACCGAGCGAGGCGCAGGCCTGGGCCAGGTTGGCCGGGCAGATCTCGGCCACCGTTCGGAATTTGTCAGCCAGGACGGTGGACTTGATGTTCGTCTTCGTCACCGCGACCGGAATCAGGAGCACGGACTTGACGTCCTTGGTCTGGTTGTTCACCGAGCCTGTCGCCTCGGCGGGAGTGGTGCCATTGCGCAGCTCGAGCGCAAGCTTGGCTGCCGCGTCAGCCTCCTTCTTGATCGCCTTGTAGACCGTCATGCACTGATCGCCGGCGATGATGTTCTGTATGCCCTCTGCGGTCGCATCTTGGCCGGTCACCGGGATCTTGCCGTTCAGCTGCCTCGACTTGAGAGCCGAGACGACGGCGTTGCCCAGGCCGTCGTTGGCGGCGAGCACGCCGTCGACCTGGGGGTGAGCCGCGATGATCTGTTCGAAGATGGTCAACGCCTGCTGGTTGTCCCACGCCGGCACCGACTGGTCGGCAACCTTGGTGTACTGGGAAGAGGCGTACTTCGGCTGTAGCACCGAATCGTAGCCCTGCTTGAAGAGGGTGGCATTGTTGTCGGTGGGGGAGCCGTTCAGCTCGACGATCTTGGGGTTCGCCACGCTCTTGTCCGTGAGGCACTTCACGAGGCCCTGGCCCTGCAGCTTGCCCACCGAAACGTTGTCAAAACTCACGTAATAGTCGGCGACGCCGTTGAGCGTGAGCCGGTCATAGTCGATGGTCTTCACGCCCTTGGCGGCTGCGTTCTTCTCGATCGTCGCGCCGCTGCCGCTGTCCAGGTTGACGAGCAGGAGCACCGTCGCTCCATTGGTGATCGCCGCGTCCGCCTGCGTCTGCTGTGTGCTCGCGACGCCACCCGCGTTCTGAATGATGTAGTCACTGGTTTTCAGCCCGGCGGCCTGGAATGCCGCCCCGAAGAACTTGCGGTCGTCATTCTCCCACCGAGAGGAGGACTGGCTGTCGGGCAGTAGCACCGCGATCTTGCCTTTTTTCGCAGTGCTGCCACTGCTGGTGCTACTGGTGCCGCAGCCGACGGCCAGCACGACTGCGGCGGCGAGGACGGCAAGCAGCCGCCGGTTACCCATGATCATAGACTCTCTCCCTTGCGATGAACTGTCATCCGAGAAATCGTGGCATGGCTTCGCCCACGCCGGTTCGGATTGCTGTGACGACGATTGTGCGCATACCTTGCCACTTGTCAAGTTGGCGCCTCAACGGAGACCACGACCTAGAGGCCGAGCGAGAGCCGGGCCAGGCGGTCCTTGACCTCGGTCGGCAGCATCAGGTCCCACCAGGCGATCGCCCGCGCATCGTAGCCGACCAAGTAGCGAGGCCGCGGGCTGCGCGAGGTCATGGCGGTCGCGATCATCCTCGCCACCGTCTGGGGGTCGCCCATCAGCGGCTGCGACAGCCTCATCCCCGAACCCATCCGGCGATAGGCACTCTCGTAGCGGGAGCCGCTGTGCTGCTCGATCTCGCCCGACGCCTCCTGCCAGATCCCCGTGCGGAAGCCACCCGGCTCGATCAGCACCACCTTGATCCCGTCCCTCGCCGTCTCCATGCGAAGCGCGTCGGAAAGGGCCTCCATCGCGTGTTTGCAGGCCTGGTACCAGCCCGTGAGGGGGGTCGTGGTGAGGCCGTAGATCGAGGAGATGTTGACGATCCGGCCGCCTCCCGCCTGGCGCATTTCGGGCAGGGCCAGGCGCGCGAGGCGCATGGGGGCGAAGACCATCGTCTCCACGACCCGGTGGGCTTCCGCGTCATCGATGTCCTCGATCGCGCCGGTGGCCGAGTAACCGGCGTTGTTGACGATGCCGTAGGGGCGAAGCCGGGCCATGACCCCGCGCGCAGGCCGCTGCGTCGGTGACGTCGAGCTGGACCGTCCGCACCTTCACCCCCGCCTCGGCCGCGGCCCGCGTCACCCCTTGGGCCTTGGCCCGGGAGCGGACGCTGCCCACCGAGTCGAAGCCCCGCCGGGCCAGCTCGATGGCCGTGGCCAGCCCGATGCCCGAGTTGGCGCCTGTCGTCAGCACGACCCTGGCCATCTCGCCCAGACCGTAGCATCCCCTGCCAAAGGGGCCGTCGCCGGCGAAGGCACCCTTGCGGGCGGTCCGAGAGGTTTGATCGCCGGCGAATGCACCTTTGCGGCGCGGTCGGTGTAAGAAGCTAGGCGCGCCTGGCTGGCGGGGTCGGAGACGAGCCGGAGCCGCCGAGCGGCAGCAGGTCGGACTGCTCGGTGCCGTTCAGGTACCAGGCCTGGGCGCCTCCCGACCACATGCTGTACACGTCGTCCGGAGGGCTCGGCCAAGAGTCCCCGGAAGCCAGCCCGGAGGCCTCGATCTGATGCCAGATCGGCGCCGCCCCGAGGGCGCCGACAACGCCGTTCATAGGGCTGTCGTCGGTGTTGCCGACCCAGACCGCGGTCAGGAGGCGCGGGGTCCAGCCCACCGTCAGCGCGTCCTTGTTGTCGTTCGTGGTCCCGGTCTTCGAAGCCACCCTATGGCCGGAGACGGTGAGATCGGAGCCGAGGCCGAACTCGATCGCCCGGTTCCGGTCCGTGCTCAGGATGTCGTTCATGATGAATGCCACCCCCGGGTCGAGCGCCTGGCGCCCGGGCGCCGGCGCCGGCAGCAGCTCGCGGCCGGAGGAATCCTTGGCGGAGGTCACGAACGTCACCGGGTGATAGATCCCGCCGTCGGCCAGTGCGGTGTAGGCCTGCGCCGTCTCCCAGAGCGGCACCGGATAAGCGCCGAGCGTCAGGCTGGGCCCGTAGCTCGCCGGGTCCTGGCCTAGAGCCGTGACCCCGAGGCTGCGGGCGACGTTCACCACCGCCGGCTGGCCGACCGTCTGCTCCACCCGAACGGCGGGGATGTTGAGCGAGTTGCCGAGCGCCGCCCGCAGTGGCAGCACTCCCAGGTAGCCGCCGCTGTAATCGTGGACCGTGTAGGGGGTGCCGCCGTTGGGCAGCGTCAGCGGGCAGTCGCAGATCGGCGTCGTCTCCGTCACCTTGCGCTCGGCGATGGCCTCCGAGTAGGTGAAGATCTTCATCGTCGAACCCGGCTGGCGCGGCTGCGCAGCCATGTCGATCTGGTTGCCGGGGGCCTGAGGCCCGGCGTCGCCGACGTATGCCAGCACTTCTCCGGTCGCGGGATCCACGCTGACCGCCGCGCCGTCGGTGGCGTGCTGCCTGCGGTCGGCCAGGACGTGGTCGTGAACAGCCTTGACCGCGGTCGTCTGGAGCTGGGGGTCGAGGGTGGTGCGGACCGTCAGCCCGGCGGTGGCGGGATTCACGTGCAGGGTGGCCTGGAGCTGGGCCGCCACGCGGGCGTCGAAGTCGGGGTACGCGTTGACGTTGTCGGAACTGCCGTCGGCGTAGACCAACTTCTCCTGGGATGCCGCCGTCGCCTGCTCCTCGGTGATGACGCCGCTCGTGACCATGGACGCCAGGACGACCTGCTGGCGGGCGGCGGCCCCAGCCGGGTTGACCAGCGGGTCGAGCTCAGAGGGTGCGTTCGGCAGTCCCGCCAGGAGCGAGGCCTGGGCCAAGTCGAGCTGGTTCGCCGCGCGTCCGAAATAGACGCGCGAAGCCGCTTCGATGCCAGTCGCGCCGTGCCCGAAGTAGACGTCGTTGAGGTACTCGTCGAGGACGTCGGCCTTACTGCTCCGGGAGGCGATGGCCGCCCCGATCAGCATCTCGTTGGCCTTGCGTTCCAGCGTCTTGTGGTCGTCGAGGTAGAGCACCTTGGCCAGCTGCTCGGTGATGGTGCTGGCGCCCTGGTCCGCGTTGCGATGGGCCACGTCGTAGGCTGCGGCGGCGGCCACGCGCCGCCAGTCGACGGAGCCCTCCGACCAGAAGTTGCGGTCCTCGACCGCGACGATCGCCTGCTGGACGGGCGGGGCGATGGCGGCCAGCGGCACCGGGATGCGCGTCGCGCCGCCCGCGTGGACGTCGGCGATGAGGCTGCCGGCGCGGTCGTACACCAACGTGTCGGCCGGCAGCGGGATGGGGTCCAGGTTGCGAGTCAGCCGATCGCTGTAGGCGAAGGTGCCCAGAGCCGCGACGGAGAGCAGCACCAAGAGCAGCGAAGTCAGGAGGCCGATCCGGCGCCCCGGGCCGAATCGGCGCCGGGCCACGCGCCGGCCGTAGAGGCTGGCGCGCCGAGGCTGGGAGCCCGGCCACTGCCGGGTCCGCGAGTGGGAGGTCACGTCTGGAGAAACGGTCAGCGGAGCGGAAAGGTTCCCGCGAACTCCTCCAGCGAGTACACGAGCCGGATCCGGCCGGCGCTGACCACGACCGGCAGGTCGACTCCCTCCACCCTCGCGGTCAGGTCGGTCCCAGAGGGTAGGTCAGCCGCTTCCGCGGCCATCTCCACCGCCGTGGCCTCCCGGGTGGCCACCACTGACTCGGGCAGGACGTGGCCGGCCGGCCCGGCGAGGCCCTGAACGGAGAGCACCGGCCTGCCGGCTGCGGCGGTCGCGGGCGTAATGCGCCAACCGTGGCCGGCCATGACTTCCAGGAGCTCGGCCACCACCGTCGCGGCCCGACTCACGTCCGCGGCAGCCAGGCGCAGCTCCGCGGCCGCCTCAACGAGGCTGCGCCCGTCTTCGGCGCGCACCACGCTGCCGATGGGTAGCCGAACCCGAAAGGTGTAGACGGCGTCCGGGTCGAGTTCGTGGGCTTCTGTCACCACCTCGTCGAGGATAGATCGCCGGCGTGTTGCCTCAGGACGTGACGCAAGTCCGTCGCCTGGCTCCAGCGTATGTTCCTGATGTGCCGCGCATCGCTGAGGAACGCGTCCTCAGGGCAGTCAACCAGCGCAGCCTCAAGGGCCTGAGGGATGGCTTGGGCTGAGTCGGCCCTGGTCGTGGCGGCGCCGGGCGCTTCACGGCGCATCTGGGACACGGTCGGCTTGCGCTTCGTGCCGGCGCTGATGTTCGCGCTTTTCGGCGCGGCCAAGATCGTCACGGTCTGGCATGCGGTCCAAGCCATCCTGGGCGCGGAAACGCCCACTGTCACCAGCGTGGCGCGACTTTCCACCCAGGTTGTCGCGCTGATCTACTTCGGGCTTCTCGCCTACCTATGCGTCATCCGGCTCCCCCGCCTCGCCGGTCGCCGCGGTCCGGGCACGTTCGCACTGGCCGTTTGCAGCTCCTTTGCGGTGATCGCCGTCGGGCTGCTGCCTGACCGCCAGTCACGCCCGCAGTTGGAGGTCCTGGCTTCGGCCATCATCTGCGTGGGCCTCCTGTACTCGATTTGGGCGCTGCTCCACCTGCGCCGCTCTTTCTCGATCATGCCCGACGCTCGGTCCCTCGTGACCGGCGGGCCCTATGCCCTGAGCCGCCATCCCCTGTACCTGGGTGAGGCGGTGGGGATCGCCGGCATCCTCATCCCTGTGGCCGGTCCTCTCGCGATCGCGCTCGGCCTCGCCAACCTCTGCGCCCAGGTGGTGCGGATGCGATGGGAAGAGCAGGTGCTGGCGAGGGAGTTTCCCGAGTACGCGGCGTATGCGCGGCGGGTACCCCGCTACGCGCCCTTCCTCATCTAGTGCATCGAGTGCGGCATCTCTAGTCTCAGCGCCTCGGCACGAACCGAGAGATCGGCTCAATCCGATCGCCGAAGACCAGCAGCGCGATCACGACCAGGATCGCGAGTACGACCACGACCAGGGCCCACTCGAGCACTGGCGGCCGGTCAGGGGCGGTCGACAAGCGCGATCTCCTCAATTCCCGGGGCGCCGGTGCAGTGCCTGATCCGGAGTGGGGAGGGGGCGGCCGCCGCCCTAGAATGGGCGCTGGATCGGGGAGTGGCGTAGCCCGGCAGCGCACCTGGCTGGGGGCCAGGGGGTCGCGGGTTCAAATCCCGCCTCCCCGACCACTTCGGCGAGGCGCCGGGTGACGGCCGCCGCCCACGGCCGGCCCCACGTGCTGAGCCGATCGACCGGCGCACGCTCCTAGATCAGCGCCTGGGCAGGTGCGGCGCCGACGCCGTGGCAACGCGCTCCAGCCGTTCGCGTATCGCTCTGCGGGCACGCGTGAAGGCGATGTCCTGGCCCTCGCCGATGAAGCTGCCGTTGGCCCCGGCCAGCAGCGACGCGAGCTCCCAGGCGACCTGCTCGGGGTCGATGCTTTTGCGCACCTCGCCCGCGGCCTGCGCTTCACGCACCGCTCGGGCCAGGCTCATCACCCAATAGCTCTTCTTGGCGAACACAGCGTCCCGCACCAGCCCCGGACGGCTGTCGAACTCCGCCCCGGCCGCTTCGAAGAAGCACCCACCGGGAAACACTGAGCGCCGCAAATAGGAGAGGAATGCGGTGGATAGCGCCCACACCCGACGCAGCCCGGCCGGCGGTTTCAGCCCCGGGCGCAGGACCTCGTCGGTGAAGATGCGGGCGGCCTCCTCGACCGTGGCCAGCTGCAGCTCCTCCTTGGAGCCGAAGTGGGCGAAGAGCCCGCTCTTGCTGATGCCCAAATCGTCGGCTAGGCGCTGCAGCGAGAGTGAGTCCAAGCCCTCCGCCGAGGCCAATCGTGAAGCGTGGCTGAGGATCGCCTGGCGCGTCCTCTCCCCGCGCTGGCGCCGGCGATCGGTGACGGCCGCGGCCGGTGCTTCTGCCACGCCGACATGATAGCACGGCCGGTCGGTCTTACTTGACATTGCACGACTGGTCGTGCTATTTGTTGAAGTGACCAGAACCGAAAGAGTGCAGGGCGACCGGGAGGTGCGCGAATGCTGGCGATCCAAGCGGCGGGGCCGGGTCACGTTGGCCTGGCACGACTCGAGCGGTCGGACGGTCAGAAATTGCGGCGCCTGTTCTTCCGTCTGTCGGCGGACACCGTGTACCGCCGGTTTTTGAGCCCGATTCAGCGGCCGGAGCAGGCCCGGCCGGATCGCCTGCTGGACCTCGACCATCGCGATCGCGAGGCGGTGGTCGCGGTCGTAGATGGCGAGATCGTAGGGGTGGCGCGCTACATGCGATGGCCGGGCCGGCCGGAGGCCGAGCTGGCGGTGGTGGTGGCCGACGCCTGGCAGCGCCAGGGCGTGGCGACGCGAATGCTCGCGGCCCTGGCCGACCTGGCGCTGGGCGCCGGCGTCGAGCGGTTCACGGCCACGATGCAGGCCGACAATCGGCCGGTCCTTCGCCTGCTGCGCCGCTTCCGCCCCTCAGCCGCGCTGGGCTTGGAGCAAGGCCTTTTGGAGGCAACGCTGCCGGTGCGCGAGGGGTTGAGGTGAGCATGAGACTCGGACGCCGGCCAAAGCTCGCTCCCAGGCTGGCCGCGCTTCGTGCCGCACCCGAGCTGGGGACCTGCTCGGACCGGCAGCTGCGCTCGCTTCTGCCGCACTTCGACGAGGTCACGGTGCCGGCGGCCATGCCGATACTCATCCAGGGCCGGCTCTGCACGGAGTTCGTCGTCATCGTGGCCGGCCGCTTGCGGGCCGAGGGTCCGGCTGTCGACGCCCCTCAGT
>JALYZG010000178.1 GCA_030948965.1 Candidatus Dormiibacterota bacterium
GCCGTGGCTAGTGCCACGGCACGCCCCCCACGGCGGCTGAGGTGAGCCGCCGCCCCACTTCGTGGGGCCCCACCGCGCTCTCATTGCGCCCTGCGCGCCCTAAGCACGCTCCGGCGCCCCGGGTGGGCTCGCGCTCAGCCGGTGGCCGCCGGAGCGGGCTCCGCTCGCAGCCGGCGCAGGAAGCGGAGGGACCTCAGCTGGCGGTCGAGGTGGTGCTCCAGCTGCGCCTCCAGAACCATCTCCATCTCGGCCAGCAGGGCGGCCTCGAGTCGCAGCCTGGAGTACAGCCGGGCGTCGCCGGCTGCGGCCACGCGCAGCACCTTGAGCGCGGCGACCGGCACGAGGCTCATCCCCGGCTGGGTGCAGTCCGGGCAGAGGCAGCCGCCGGCTTCGGGCGAGAACGCGGCCGGCGCCTCCGGCAGCGGCCGGCCGCAGCCGGCGCACGCCGAGAGCTGGGGCCCGTAGCCGAGCAGGTCGAGGGCCCGGGCCACGTACCAGACCGAGGCCCGGCGCGCCTCCGGGTCGCAAGCCAGCTGCTCCAGGGCCGCGGCCGTGAGCTCGTACAGGCCCTCGACGGGGTGTCGTTCCTCCCCCACCCGGTCGGCCAGCTCGGCCACGAGCGCGGCGTAGGCGGTTCTTTCGAGGTCGGCTGGAAGCCTCGTGCCGGGCAGCAAGACCGCTTGCGTGAGCACATCCAGCGAGCCGCGGCCCCGCGCCAGCTGGACGTCGATGCGGTTGAACAGCTCCAGTGCCGACGCGAGCCGGCTCTGCGGCTTCCGCACCCCTTTGGCCAGCGCGCCCAGGCGGCCGTGGTCGCGGGTGAGCAAGGTGAAGATGCGGTCGTACTCGCCGTGATCGAGCTTGCGGATGATGACCGCGGAGTCGCGGTAGGTGGGGGGGCGGCTAATGAGCGCCCAGCTCCCAGGTCTCGGGCGGTGGGAGCGGCTGCGGGGTCTCGGGCGGGGCCAGGCCCGCGCCGACGAGCACCTCCTCCGGCCAGGGCCGCTGGGAACGCAGGCGGACACGCATGATGCGGCGCCCGTCGACCTCCTCGACGGTCCAGTGCACGTGCTCGGTGTCGAAGGCGGCCCCCGCCTCGGGCACCTCGCCCAGGGTGTCGTACACATATCCACCGACCGAGTCGTACTCCTCTGACTCCTCCACGCCCAGCTCCAGGCGCTCGTTCAGCTCGTCCATGGGGTAGCGCGCGTCCACGTCCGCCTCGGTCGGGCTGGTGATGACGAGACGCTCGGTCTCGCCCAGGTCGTACTCGTCCCGGATCTCGCCCACGATCTCCTCCAGGACGTCCTCCAGCGTGACCAGGCCGGCGGTGCCGCCGTATTCGTCGACGACCACCATCATGTGCACGTGCTCCGTCTGCATCTGGTGCAGGAGCTCGTTCAGCTTCTTGGTCTCCGGCGTGTATCGGATCGGGCGCATGACCGGCTCCAAGGAGAAGTCGATGGCGCCTTCGGCCAGGTGCGTGAGCAGGTCCTTGACGTGGACCAGGCCGACGATATGGTCCAGGTTGCCCTCGAAGACCGGCAGCCGGGTGTGGCCGGAGGACTGGAATATGGCCACGATCTCGGCCAGCGAGATGTCGGGACTGACCGCCGTGATGTCGGGGCGCGGCACCATGACCGCGCGCACGCTGGTCTCCCCGATCTCGATGATCCCGCTGATCATCTCCTCCTCCTTTTCCTCGATCACGCCCTGCTCCTCGGAGACGTGGAGCAGGGTGCGCAGCTCCTGCTCGGTGAGGTAGGGGGCGCGGGCAGCGCGGCCGCCGGTGATGCCGCGGCTGACAAGCGTGATCAGCCAGAGAACGGGTCGGAGAGCCTTGGAGAGGGCGTCGACCGGCCCCGCGGCGACGAGCGCGAGCCGCTCGGCGTTGCGGATGGCCAGGGTCTTGGGGGTCACCTCGGCGAAGATCAGGAGCAGGATCGAGAGAAGCAGCGACACGGCGAGGTTGACCCAGGCCCCGTAGTTGACCAGGAGGTACTGGGTCGTGAGCAGCGTGGTGGCGGCCGAGGCCAGGATCAGGGCCACCGTGTTGATCAGGAGGATGGTCGAGAGGAATCGGTTGGGATCGTGGGAGAGGCTGAGCAGGATCTTTGCCCGCCGGCTGCCCTCGTCGGCCAGGTGGCGCAGCCGCAGCCGGCTCAGCGAGGTGAGCGCCGTCTCTGTGGCCGAGGCCAGGGCCGCCACGATCACGCACACGGCCAAGAGCAGGACCAAGCCCCAGGCGGCGGGCGTCAAGACCGCCTCCTATCGAAACAGCTCGCTCACGCTGCGATTCTCGTGCACGCGGACGATGGCCTCGGCCAGCAGCGGAGCGACGCTGAGCACCGTGAGCGGCGGTCCCTGGCGGTCGCGGGGGACGGGGATCGAGTTGGTCACCACCACCTCCTCGATGGCGGCGGCCCGGAGCTTCTCGATCGCGCCCGGGGTGAGGACGGCATGGGTGCAGGCAAAGAGCACGCAGCGCGCCCCGTGGCTCTTCAAAGCGTCCGCCACTGCCACGGCGGTACCGCCGGTCGTGATCATGTCCTCGACGACCACGCAGTCCCGGCCCTCCACGGCTCCGGCCATGTCCAAGACCTCGGAAACGTCTTCTTGGGGTCGCCGCTTGTAGACGAACACCAGCGGCGCGCCGAGCAGGCGCGCCATCGATTCGGCGCGCTTGGCGCCCCCCGCGTCCGGCGCCACCACCGTGCAGCGGTCGAGGCCCTTGGCGCGGATGTGCTCGGCCAGGATCTTGTGCGCGGTGAGGTGGTCCGTGGGCACGTCGAAGAAGCCCTCGATCGCGTCCGCGTGCAGGTCCAGCAGGAGCACGCGATCCGCCCCCGCCAGGGTCACGAAGTTGGCGATCAGCTTGGCGCTGATGGGTTCGCGGGGCATCGACTTGCGCTCTTTGCGCGCGTAGCCGTAGTAGGGGGTGACGGCCGTGATGCGGCCCGCGGAGGCGCGGCGGAGCGCGTCCAGGAGGATGAACAGCTCCATCAGGTTCTCGTTCACCGGGTGGCAGGTGGGCTGGAGCACGAAGCAGTCGTGGCCCCGCATCGACTCCTGGATCTTCACGTCGATCTCGCCGTCGGAGAAGATCGTGACCCGAGGGTCGGTCAGGGCCAGCCCGATCTCCTCGGAGACGAGGCGTCCGAGCTCAGGGTTGCCTCGGCCGGCGATCAGCTTCAGCTCGCCCCAGGGCGAGCCTTCCTCGCTGGCGAACTCGACGGTCGTCCCCAGCCTGCCGATCATCAAGTCTTGCTTTCGTCCTGATCCGGGGCCGGCCGGCGCCGGATGGCCCGGGCCGGCATGCCCACCGCCGTCGCCCCGGGGGGCACGTCCTTGGTGACCACGGCCCCGGCGCCGGTCCGGGC
>JALYZG010000189.1 GCA_030948965.1 Candidatus Dormiibacterota bacterium
ACCTGATCGTGGCGGCCCGGACCCGCGGCGGCGGTGAGGAGGGCGTGACGCTCTTTCTCATCAAGGGCCGGCCGGACGGCCTCAAGGTGTCGCCGATGAAGACGCTGGATATGACTCGGCGCTGGTATGAGGTCCGGTTCGAGGGCGTGCAGGTTGCCGCGCAGGCCGTGATGGGCGCTCCCGACCAGGGTTGGGCGCCCCTGAAACGTGCCCTGGACTGGGGGGCGGCCGCGCTCTGCGCAGAGATGGTCGGTGGCGCCCAGCACGTCCTCGCTCAGTCGGTCGATTACGCCAAGACCCGCCAGCAGTTCGGCACGCCGATCGGCGTCTACCAGGCGGTGTCGCACAAGCTGGCGGACGTCCTGCTGGAGACCGAGAGCGCCAAGTCCGCCACCTACTACGCGGCGTGGGCCGTCGACGCCGACGCTCCGGACCGCGCGCTGGCGACCTCGATGGCGAAAGCCTACGTTTCGGACGCCTACCGGAGGGCGGCGGGCAGCGGCATCCAGGTGCACGGAGGCATCGGCTTCACCTGGGAGCACGACATGCACCTCTATTTCAAGCGCGCCAAGGCCTCCGAGGTGACCCTCGGCGACGCCACGTACCATCGGGAGCTGGTCGCCCAGGCGCTCGACCTCTAGCCGATCGTGGCGAACGGCCGGCGGCGCCGGTGAGAGAATGGCCACTCGCGCTCGAGCCCGAGCGGGTGATCGCCGCCTGCCGAGCCCGCGGCCTGGTGGTGCGGTCGAGGGGCGCGCTCCCTGAACGTCCAGGCGGCGTGCGCTGGCGGCTGGGCCTGCCGGGCCGGAGCGGAACCCTGGACCTGAACCGGTGGCACGACAGGGTCTGGTTCAGCCTCGCGAGCGAACGGGCCGGCTCGTGGGCGGTGGCGGTCGCCGAGGAGCTCAGCCGCGAGCGTATGTGATCGAGTGGTGCGTCAGCAGCCGGCCGGCCTCGCTGCGACACTCGGCGACGCCGTACACGAGCCGCCGTCCGAATTTCAGCACCCGTGCCGTGCAGAGCACGTCCTCCTCACGGGCGGCGGCGAGGAACGCCGTCTCCAGGTTGCTCGTGGTCGAGCCGTCGTCCAGGCCGAGCCGGGTCTTGATGGCGCACCACGCCGCCACGTCCGCGGCGTTCATGTAGACCTGGCCGCTGACGATCCCGCCCGGCCGCTCGAACTCCCGCCGGAACGGCACCCGGACCACGCACTCGGCATCCCCGAGCGAGACGACTCGCATGCCCATCGCCGAGGTGAACGCGACACCGTCCAGGAGGGCCTGCAGCTCCGCCAGCGTTACGAGGCTGCTCAAGGAGCGAGGAGGAGGAGCAGGACGACCAGCCCGAACGCGGCGCAGCAGGGCAGCACGAGGCCCCGGTAGAGGCTGAAGTACTCGCCCCAGGCCAGGCGCATCCGGTCCAGCCGGCGCCCGGCCCCGAACATGAGCGCCGAGTAGATCGGCAGGGAGGCCGCGGTGTTGAGCGCGAGGGCCAGCACCACCACGCCGCCCGCCAGCCCGAGCCAACCGGCCAGGGGCGCGCCGGGTCCAAAGCCAGCCTGCACTCCCCAAAGAGCGGCCGCTCCCGCCAGGAGTATCAGCTCGGGCAGCCCCAGCAGGAAGAAGGCCGCGAAGCTCACGACCAGTAGGACCAGCGCCAGGGAGAGGCCCCCCGTCAGCCCGGCCATGGCCGCGGCAGCCACAGTCACGCCCGTCCGAGCCCCGGCGGCCGGCCGCGGCGCCGTTCGAGCCGGAGGGGCTGAGGCCTCTGTGCCCTGGTGCCCGCTGACCACCGCCTGCACCTGGCCCCAGGAGTGCAGGCCTGCGGCGGCGCTGTAGGCCGCACCGCCCGCGGCCGGCAGCACGGCCAGAAGCAGCCCCGCTCCAAGAGCGGCGGCGCGCCGGCGAACGATGGCAGCGGGAAACCAGTGGCGGCGCTCGCGGCTGCGGCCGAGCCCGGTCTCCATCAGCCGTTCGCGATCGAAGCTGACGCCGGTGATCACCGTCAGCGCCACGCAGGCGGCCAGGGGCAGCAGCAGGGACAGCGGGGCCAGCGGCGAGCCGAAGACGAAGAGGGCCAGCGGCAGGTCGGCCACGGCCGCGGACACTGGTGAGAGCAGGAACGACCAGGCCC
>JALYZG010000194.1 GCA_030948965.1 Candidatus Dormiibacterota bacterium
AGCTGAATCCCGATCACGGCGCCGACGACGGCTCGACCCTCACGGACTTCGTCGAGCGCTTGGCCCGCGCGTTCTCCGGCTCATTGCCACCGAGCTGAGAGCTAGTCGACAGCCGGCGCGTAGGACCAAAGGACGCACGCCCAGGCCAGATTGCCGGGAAAGAGAGGAAGCGCCTGGGTGAACCCCAAAGCAGGGGCGGCGACCGTCCTGTGCCGGCGCAGGGCCCGCCGCTGATCTCCTCCCGGGCACCAGGGAAGTGTGGCGGACGACGATCAGTCCAGAGGCAGCCTACGTGCCCAGGTCGCGTCGCTGCAGCGCGAGGGCCGCGAGGCCGAAGCCGCCGACGCTGACCGCGACCATCGCCCACAACCCGGCCCCGAAGACGCCGGCCGAAAGGGGGGTGCCGTAGAGCTGGTACACGGACAGGTTGAGAACCCAGTCGGGGGCTTTGAAGAGAGGAGCCAATTCCTGCAGCAGAAACGAGAGCCCGGCCACGGCCGCCATGACCCCGGTTGCCAGCCGCGGTCGCCAGGCAGAGATCAGGCCGCCAACCGCGCCGAAGACGGTGGCCACCGGTATCAGCAGAAGTGTCGCCACCAGGAGGCGCGAGCCAGATGGGTGGATGCCTTGGCCGGGCGCCGTCAGCGCCACGCCCAGCGCCCCGGCGAAGCCGATCAGGGCCGAGGCCAGGGTCAGCGTGAGCGCCCGCTCGACCACGATTCGCCACCGCGCCACAGGCTGGGCGAGCGTCATCTCCAGCCGGCCCTCGGCGTCCTCCGCCGACCAGCCCGAGACCTGGACGATGGCGTAGATGGAGATGATCAGGGCGGCGATGCTGAACCAGTAGAGGCCGAGAAAGACCACATGCGGATCGCCCTGGCCGCGGAGGAAGTAGGCCAGGGCTGGGTTGGTCCGGAAGAGGTCCACGGCCGGGTTGACCAGCGAGACGAGGAATGCGGCCAGGACCAGGAACCCGAGTGACCACCAGAGGAGGCCCCAGCGCTGCTCCCAGAGCCGGCCGCCGACGGGGAGGCCCAGGAACGGGTTGCGCGAGGGCGCGTGGACCGCGGCCTGGACCCGCGACCGGCGGGCGAACAGGACGCCGCCCAGGTCGCGGTGGGTGAAGGCGAGGGCGGCGACGGCGAGCAGCAAGGCGCCCGCGGCGGCCATCAGCACGGTGGCGCCCACGTCGAAGCTCCCGCCGGGCACGATGGCGTTTGTCTTGTTGTAGAGGCCGAAGGGGGACAGCCAGGCCAGCCACGCGGCCGAGTGATTGATCCGCGAGATGGCATCGAGGACGAAGAGGACGACCAGGGCCAAGGCGCCGGCGGACGTCGTCGCGCGGCCGCTCGTGGCCGCCTGGGCGATCAGCAGCACCAGCGCGAAGACGGCGATCGACAGGACCCAGATCGCGGTCGCGTTGGCCGCGGCCGCGGCCAGGCCGATGTGGCCCCCCGCTAGAGCCCCCGCTGCGATCGTGGCCAGCCCGGTCAGTGCTGCCACGAGCGCCGCTGTCGCGGCGAAAGCGCAGCCGCGGACGAGGATGATGCGGCCGCGGGACAGGCCCTCGGCCAGCCAGCGCTCGACCAAGCCCCGGTCCTCGTCGCCCCGGCCGGCGCCGCTCGCCGCGAACAGCGCCCAGAAGCTGAAGATCAGGCCCAGAAAGCCCCACGCGCGCCACTGCGTGTAGCCGCCGACAGTCTCCGGGTGCTGGGGCAGCGGCAGGAGATAGATGATCTGCTGGGCGATCGCCGACATGCTCTGGCCGAACGCGGCCCGCGCGGCGTCCGTCGAGCCGGCCGCCTGGGCGAAGCCGGCGCCCTGGAAAAGGCAGTCGAGGACCCCGATCAGGCTCATGGCGATGAGGCCGGTGCGGTGACTGCGGAGCGCGATGCGCAGCATCAGGAGGCCTCCGCGACAGTGGTCGAGGGCGCCGGCGCGCCGCGGTAGTAAGTGAGGAAGACCTCCTCCAGGCTGGGCTCCCGACTCACCAGGTTGACGATCTGGTGGCCCGCGACCGCGGCCAGGACCGGGCCGAAGTCGCCGTGCACCGTACAAGTCAGGCGCTGGCCATCGATTTCCACGTGCTCCACCCCAGGCGCCGCCCGCAGTGCTGCCAGCGGCGGCTCGCCCCGGAACTCCATCTCGACGTGGTGATAGCGGATCCGGTGGAGGTCGGCGAGATCCGCGACCTGGACCAGCCGGCCCTCGCGCAGGATGGCCACCCGCGAGCAGACACGCTCCACCTCGGAGAGCACATGGGAGGAAAGAAAGATGGTGGCGCCTCGCTCCCGCGCCTCCAGGACGAGCTCGTAGAACTGCTGCTGGTTGAGGGGGTCGAGGCCGCCCGTGGGCTCGTCCAGGATCAGGAGCTTGGGGTTGTGCATGAAGGCCAGCACAAGGCCCAACTTCTGCTTGTTGCCCCGCGAGTACTCACGAAAGCGGCGGCCTAGGTCGAGGTCGAAGCGTCGCGCCAGGTCGGTGACCCGCGCCGCGTCCGCGCCGCCCCGCAGACGGGCGAGGGAGGTGACGATCTGAGACCCGCGCAGGCCGCCGTACTGGGCCAGCTCACCGGGCAGATAGCCGATCAGGCGCTTGGCCGCCACCGCCTCGCGCTGGCAGTCGACGCCAAATACCTCGGCTCGTCCGGCGCTCGGGTGGATGAGGCCCATGAGGAGCCGGATGCTCGTGGTCTTGCCCGCCCCGTTGGGCCCGAGGTAGCCGAAGACTTCGCCCTCGTGGACCTCCAGGTCCAGCCCGAACAACCCGTGACGCATCCCATAGTCCTTGGTCAGCCCCCAGGTCTCGATGGCGGCGCTCATGTCTGCCTCCTCGTGGCGGCCAGACGCCGCCGCACCTCTTCCATGATGCTGATGGACTCCTCCATCAGCTGGGTCAGTGACTGCAGCCGCTCGGCGGCGGGACCTGGCCCGGCCACGGTCACGCCCCGACGGAACATGTCCCGAAACGTCGCCGTCTCCGCCTGGCGCGTGCGATAGACGAAATCCAGGTCGTCGACCGCCTCGTAGAGCACCCGCCGGCTGCCCTTCTGCCCTCGGTGGCGGGCGAGAGCCCAGGATTCCAGCTGCCGGGCCGCAACGCTGACCCCGCTTTTGCTCGCGCCGAGCTCCCGCGCCATCCGATCCAGGTCTCGGGGCTCGGGCTGGAGGAGGAGATAGCCGAGCACGCGACCGGTGGTGCGCGGCACCCGATAGGTCATCATCAGGCTGCCCATGTCCTCGATGAACCGCTCCTCGGCGACCCCCAGCCGGACTTGCTTTTCCTGTACGTTCAGCATGTACTGAATATACAACGAATAGTGTTTTTTGGCGACTTCGAAATTCACCTGCTTCGCGCGGGTGGCTGGATGGGCGACGGCGGGGCCACCTTTGGCGTGGTGCCCAAGGTGCTCTGGGAGAAGGCCAAGCCGGCGGACGAGAACAACCTGATCCGCTGCGCGTGCATCGCGGTCGTGGTCCGGCACCGCGGGCGAGTGATCGTGTGCGAGACAGGCATCGGGACCAAGCTGGATGAGAAGCGGGCACGACAGATGGGCGTGTACGAGCCCGATGCGCTCCTCGGCGCCCTCCGCCGTCTCGGCATCCGGCCCGAGGACGTCGACCTGGTGACCAGCTCCCACCTGCACTGGGACCACGCCGGCGGCTTCACCCGCCGCGGGCCGGGTGGCGCAGTGGAGCTGACCTTTCCTCGCGCCCGTCACATCGTGCAGAAGGCCGAGCTGGACTTCGCCCTGCAGCCCGACCCGCGGTCGCGGGCCGGCTACTACGAGGACGACTTCCTGCCGGTGGCTGAGGCCGGCCTCTTGGAAGTGGTCGAGGGCGAAGCGGAGATCGTGCCGGACCTGGTCGTGCGTCAGACCGGCGGTCACACGCCGGGCCATCAGCTGGTCGTCTTTCGGGCCTCGGAAGACCTGAGCTGCGTCCTCACCGGCGACCTGGTCGGCACCCGGGCCCACCTGCGGGTGCCGTGGATCCCGGCCGCCGACCTCGACGTGCTGCGCACGATCGAGGCCAAGACGCGCCTGTTGGACGAGGCGGCGGCGCACCGCTGGCTGCTGGTGCTGGGCCACGAAACTGACCAGCCGGCCGGCTACGCCAGTCCGGGCCCGACCTGGACGCCGGAGCCTCGGCTCGGCTGATCGCGCCTGGAGGTGCGCCGAACCTCTAACCGGCGCCGGCCGGCCAGTCGGCCTCGAAGACGAGCTCCTCGCCGTCGCGCTCGTCTGTCCGCGTCCCGACCTGGTGCAGACCGAGCTTTCGGACCACCGCCAGCGAGGCTGCATTGGTAGGCGCCACGGAGGCGCGGACCCGGGTCACGCCTTCGGAGCCCGCGGCCCAGTCGAACAGCGCCCGGGCCGCCTCGGTGGCATAGCCCTGTCGCCGGTAGGGGGCGAAGACCGTGTAGCCGATCTCGGCCACGCCATTGGCGGGTGGCCCGTGGAAGCCGATGTTGCCGATCACCCGGGGCTCGCCCGCCAGGGGCACCATGAGCCGCGGCCAGGCGAAGGCCGGACCCGCCGCGCGGCGCAGGAAGAAGGAGAAGTGGTCGGGATCGATCATCTCGGCCGGCACGGCCGCCCGAACGAGGTGCCCAGCCTGCGAGAGGTCGTGGGCCACCAGCGCATCCAAGGCCATGGGGGCCAGGACGCGGAGCTCGAGTCGAGGGCTGACGACCGGTGGGATGTCCACGAGTGCACAGCTTTACATGCGGGCTTGGCCCTCGCCGCCGTCGCCTCTAGCATCCAGCGGCGTGCGGGCGACGATGCAGACAGCGCTGGTCAGAGGCGTTGAGGGGCGCGCGGTCGAGGTCCAAGTAGACATCTCCCAGGGCGTGACCGGCTTCTTCCTCGTCGGCCTGGCCACTGGCTCGGCCAAGGAGGCCAAGGAACGGGTGCGCTCGGCCATTCGCGCTGCCGGGCTGCCCTTCCCGCACAACCGTCTCACGGTGAACCTGGCCCCGGCCGAGCTGCGCAAGGATGGCTCCGGGCTGGACCTGGCCGTCGCCGCCGGCATCTGTCTCGCCCAGCTCGGCCTCCGAGCACCGGACGGAGCGGCCTTCCTGGGCGAGTTGGCCCTCGACGGCGGCGTGCGGCACGTGGACGGGGTGCTGGTCCTGGCGCGCTGGCTGGCCTCGCGGGGGATCCGCACCCTGTTCGTGCCTGAGGCGGACGCGGCGGAGGCCGCGCTCGGCCAGGGGCCCACGATCCTGCCGTGCCCCGACCTGGGCTCGGTCATGGCTCACCTCACCGGGGAGGCGCCGCTGACCGCACACTCCGGGCGCCTGCCGGCGCCGGTCACGAGGGAGCCCGAGTGGGACCTGGCCGAGGTCCAGGGCCAGGAGGCCGCCCGAAGGGCTCTGGAGGTGGCGGCGGGGGGGG
>JALYZG010000203.1 GCA_030948965.1 Candidatus Dormiibacterota bacterium
TCTCGGCGCAGATGAACCGCCGACCTCGCAAGACTCTCGGCTGGCAGACGCCAGCCGAGACCCTCCAGCATCTAGTCTCAACGATGTCGGATCCGGGTGGTGTTGCATCGACCGGTTGAATCCGCCAGGTGGATCTGCCGGCGAATGTCCCCGTTGGCGGCGGCTGCCGCCGCGCCGCGGGTGAGCGCCCGCCCCCGGATCCTGGTCGCCGATCAGCTGGCCGAGGATGGCCTCGCCCGCCTGCGCCAGGTCGCCGACGTCGACGTCCGCCTCAAGCTGTCGGAGGACCAGCTGGTCAGGGCGGTCCCCGAATTCGACGCCTTGGTCGTGCGCAGCCAGACCAAGGTCACGTCGGCCGTCCTGGAGGCCGGCGAACGCCTGCGGGTCGTCGGCCGCGCCGGGGTCGGGATCGACAACATCGACCTCGACGCCGCCACCCGGCACGGCATCCTGGTCGTGAACGCCCCGCGGGGGAACATCATCGCCGCCGCCGAGCACGCGGTGGCCCTGCTGCTGGCTCTGGCCCGCAACATCGCCCAAGCGGACGCGTCCATGCGCCGCGGCGAGTGGGAGCGCAGCCGGTACACGGGTGCGGAGATTCGGGGCAAGGTGCTCGGCATCGTGGGTCTCGGCAACATCGGCTCCGAGGTTGCGCGCCGCGCCCAGGGCCTGGAGCTGGACGTAATCGCCTACGATCCGGCGGTCCCGCCCGAGCGGGCCGAGCACTTCAACGTGGAGCTGGTAGGTCTCGACGAGCTCTTCCGCCGGGCCGACTTCATCAGCGTCCACGCACCGCTGGTGGAGGGCACGCGCAACCTTATCGGGGCGCGCGTGCTGGACCTGGCCAAACCCACCGCCCGGCTCGTCAACGCGGCGCGAGGCGGAATCGTCGACGAGGCGGCGCTGTACGACGCCCTGGCCGGGGGCCGCCTGGCGGGGGCGGCGGCCGACGTCTTCGCCGAGGAACCGCCGGGCGCCTCGCCCCTCCTCAGGCTGCCCAACTTCCTGGCCACCCCGCACATCGCCGCCTCCACCCACGAAGCCCAAGTCTCAGTGGCCGCGGACGTGGCTGAGGAGGTGCTGGCCGTCCTCCGCGGGGAGCTTCCCCGTTATGCGGTCAACGCCCCCGCTTTGACGCCGGAGGAAATGGCCTTCCTTCGCCCCTACGCTGTCCTCGCCGAGCGCCTGGCCGCGCTGCACCGTCAGCTCACCGACGGCGCCTTCGGCCAGCTGGAGCTGGATTACCAAGGTGAGCTGGCCGAACGCGACGTATCGCTCTTGACCGCCGCCGCCATTGCCGGCCTGCTGCAGCCGTTCACAGAAGGCCGCATCAACGCCGTGAACGCGCGCCTCGTGCTGGCTGGCAGGGGTCTGCGCTTGGTGGAGCGGAGGATGCCCGACGCGGCGGGTGGCTACCCCAATCGCATCGTGCTGAGGGCGGATGGCTTCGAGCTGGCGGGCACCATCCTGGTGGGCGAGCCGCACGTGATTCGAATCGGACCCTTCCGGGTTGACCTCGTGCCCGAGGGCCGCTTCCTCGTGTCCCGTCACTCCGACCGACCCGGGGTCGTCGGCCACATCGGCACGATCCTCGGAGAGAACGACGTCAACATCGCCTCGATGGAGCTCGGGCGCGACGCGCCGCGGGGCCGGGCGATGATGATCCTGGCCGTCGACGACCCGGTCAGCGAACCGGTGCTCGAGCGACTCCGCGCCGTGGCCGGCCTCGAGGAGCTGCGCTACGTCGAGCTCGGCGCTCTCGATGGCTGACGTCCGTCCCCTGCGCGCTTTGCGGTACAGCGCTGCGCTCGATGACCTGGTCGCCCCGCCCTACGATGTCCTCACCGCCGACGAGGCCGCAGCCTGGAGACTGCGTTCGCCACACAACGTGGTTCACCTCACGCGGCCGGTCGCTTACACGGACGCTCGCAGGGAGCTGGACACCTGGCTCGGGGACGGCACCCTGGGTGACGACGCCGGGCCGGCCATGTTCGTCCACGAGACGAGCTTCGACGGCCGGACGCGGGTGGACCTGCTGGCGGCCCTACGCCTCAGCCCGTACGAGGAGGGGCAGGTCCTGCCCCACGAGCGCACGCACCGCGGCCCGAAAGAAGACCGCCTAGCCCTGCTCCGGGCCACCGGGGTCAGCTTGGAGCCGCTCTGGTTCCTGGCCGAGGCCCTGACCCCGCTGCTGGCTGCGGCTCCCCGGGGCGAGCGCCAGGAGTTCACCTTCCAGGGCGAGCGCCACGTTCTGCGCCGGATCCCGGCCGGGGAGTGGACGGCGGCGGTCGCCGCCGCCCTGGCCCCACGCCAGCTTCTGATCGCGGACGGCCACCACCGGTACGAGACGACGCTCGCCTACTCGCGCGAGGTGGGCGGCGGGCCGGAGGCCGCCTCGCGCTTCACCCTCGCGCTGCTGACGGACATCGCCGACCCGGGCCTCGAGGTCCTGGCCACGCATCGCGTCATGAAAGTCGGGATCGCCGTCACGGGGGGCGAACGCACCGGTTCGCTGGAGGAAACCCTGGCCGCGCTCCCGAACAGGGTGGCGGCGGGAGCCTATCGCGACGGCCAATTCCAGGTCCTGCCCCTCGAGGGCGAGGTGGCGGCGGTCGAGCTCCACCGCCAGGTGATCGACAACATGCTGGGCCGGCGGACGGCCGAGGCAACGCTGGAGTACACGCGCGACGCAGCCGAAGCGGTGCGTTGGGTGGAAGAAGGCAGGGGGGTCGCGGCGTATCTATTGGCGCCGCCCGATCTGAGCGCCGTTTTGCGGCTCGCGGGCGAGGGTAAAACTATGCCTCAGAAGACAACGTATTTCGCGCCCAAGCCGCCCTCGGGAATGGCCTTTCACCGGCTGGATCCAGGCCGGAATATTTGAGTTAGGACGGTAGAGCCAGGACACATGCCGACGTACGGTTACCGCTGCGCCAAGTGCGCGCATGAGTTCGAGATCTTCCAGAGCATGTCGGCTACCCCGCTGACCAAGTGTCCGGAGTGTGGCGGCCGGCTGGGCAAGATGCTGTATCCGGTCGGAGTGCAGTTCAAAGGCAGCGGCTTCTACACCACGGACTACAGAAACGGCAAATCGGCCGACGGTGATCGATCGGACCGGGAGTCGAAGTCTGAAGCCAAGTCGGACGCCAAAACAGAGGGCAAAACCGAGGGCAAGACGGACGGCAAGCCGGAAGCCAAAGCGGACGCCAACAGCGGGGCGAAAAATGACACGTCCTCCGCCGCATCAGGCGGACGGACCGAGAAGAAGGCAGCCGCCGCCGACAAGGAGTGAACCAAATGTCAGAGGTCGCCGCTGTAACTGACGCGGACTTCGAATCGCAGGTGCTGAAGGCCGGGGAGCCGGTGCTGGTCGATTTCTGGGCGGCCTGGTGCGGGCCCTGCCGAATGGTCGCGCCGCTCGTGGACGAGGTGGCGCGTGAGGTGGCCGGGGTTCGGGTGCGGAAGCTAGACGTCGACGCCAACCCCAAGACGCAGCGCGATTACGCCGTGATGTCGATCCCGACCCTGATCATCTTCAAGGACGGCCGCCCCGCTGAGCGCCTGGTCGGCTTCCGACCCAGCCTCAAGCGGGACCTGAAAGAGAAGCTGGCGGCGTTGGTCCAGGCATGAACGTCCTCTACACGGCCGAGGCGACGGCTCGCGGCGGGCGCATGGGCCACGGCCACTCGTCTGACGGTAAGGTCGACGTCGACCTCTCGATCCCGAAGGAGGTGGGCGGCGACGGCGGACCCGGAACCAATCCGGAGCAGCTCTTTGGCACCGGCTATGCGGCCTGTTTCGAGGGCGCTTCGGTCACGGCCGGCGTCGGCATCGGGCCGTCCGGCAGAGGCAGTTACGGCCTGGAGGTGGGGCTGGCGGTGGACCTGCCCTCGATCACGGACCCGGACGGTGGCCGTTCAGGAGATCGAGAGCTCGACCTCGACGTTGGCGCGAACCGCATTGGAGTAAGGCCAGACACCATGCGCCTTCTGGACCAAGTCCTCGGCTAGTGGCGAGGTGGCGGCCTCCGTTTGGGCCCGTCACGGCGCCGGAGCAGGACCAAGGGCAGGCCCGCAAGGAGGACTACCACCACCGCGATTCCCGCTACCAGTGGCAACAGGGAACCCCCGTTCGTGGGTGCGGCGC
>JALYZG010000263.1 GCA_030948965.1 Candidatus Dormiibacterota bacterium
GCCCGCGGCGGCGACCGCCCCGATACCCAACTACCCGCCGGGCACGGTCCAGGAGATCATAGTCCAGGCCTTCTCGCCTTACGGTCCAGGGGCCGTGCAGTGGGGCCTGCGCGTGGCCCGGTGCGAATCCAACTACCACCCGGGATCGATCAACCCATCTGGGCCGTACTACGGCATTTTTCAGTTCCTGACGTCGACGTTCGTCAATACGGCGAAGGCGGCCGGGATGCCCTACACGGGCGCCAACATCATGGATCCCGTCGCCCAGTCCAACGTCGCCGCCTGGAAGTGGGCCCACGGCGGCGCCGGCGCCTGGGGCTGCAACTAGGAATCACGGAGGGAACCCAGGTTCCCCCCGTGGGCCCTCCCTCCTGACCCACCCCACGAAATCTGCGATTTCGCGGGGAACCCCGGGGACGCTTGCGCGCGCGTCGCGTGGAGCGGCGGGGGTAACAACTCATTCGGCCCAGCAAAGCCGGGCCTACGCCTGTCGTCTTGGGCAATGACGTTTGGCTCCGTGGAACCGGTTGGAGTGGATACTTCTTCTTAAACTGAGGCCCGCGAATGGCCTCTCCTCCCGAGCTTGCGCGCGCCGCCCTGGACGAGCTCATCGCCAGCCTCAACCCCGCTCAGCGCGAGGCCGTGGAGCACCTCGAGGGGCCGCTCCTGATCTTCGCCGGCGCCGGCAGCGGCAAGACGCGGGTCCTGACCACCCGCATCGCCAACCTCATCGCCCAGCGTCGCTCCTGGCCGGATCGCCTCCTGGCCGTGACCTTCACCAACAAGGCGGCGCGGGAGATGAGGGAGCGGGTGGGACGTCTGGTCGAGGGCGCGGAGCGGATGTGGGTGGGGACGTTCCACGCCACCTGCGTGCGCATGCTGCGCCGGGACGCCGAACGCCTGGGCCTGCCACGCTCGTTCACGATCTTCGACGAGGACGACACGCGGGCCGCCCTGCGCCGGGTCCTGGATGAACTCCGCCTCGACCCCAAGAAGCACCCGCCCTCGATGCTGGCCGGCCTCATCTCCCAGGCCAAAAATGAGCTCCTGACGCCGGAGACTTATCCCGACCGGGACTACGGCGACGAGATCGTGCGCCGCTGCTTCGAGCGCTACGACGCTCTCCTCCGGCGCTCCGGCGGGCTCGATTTCGACGACCTGATCGTCTTCGTCGTGCGCCTGCTCCAAGACGACGACGAGGCCCGCGAGCGCTGGCAGGACCGCTTCCGCCACGTCCTCGTGGACGAGTACCAGGACACGAACCGCGCCCAGTACCTGCTCGTCAACCTGATCGCCGCCGCGCACCGCAACCTGGCCGTGGTCGGAGACGACGACCAGTCGGTGTACGGCTGGCGCGGCGCGGACGTGCGTAACATCCTCGATTTCCAGAAGGACTACCCGGAGGCGAAGGTCGTCCGGCTGGAGCAGAACTACCGCTCCACGCAGCCCATCCTCGATGCCGCCCACCACGTCATCCGCCACAACCCGGAGCGCGCCCCCAAACGCCTCTGGACCGACCGCGTCGGCGGCGAGCGGGTGCAGGCGGCGCAGCTCTACAACGAGGTCGAGGAGGCGGAGTACGTGGCGGACGAGATCGAGCGCGTCCGCCGCACGGAGCGGCGGCAGTACGGTGACGCCGCCGTCCTCTATCGCGTCAACGCCCAGTCCCGGGCCTTCGAGGATGTCTTCGGACGCCGCCGCATCCCCTACCGGCTCGTCGGGGGGGTGCGTTTTTGGGAGCGGCGCGAGGTCAAGGACCTGATGGCCTACCTGCGCCTCACCCAGAACCCGGCCGACGCGGTCAGCTTCGCCCGCGTCGCCAACGTGCCCCGGCGCAAGCTGGGCGACGTCAGCGTCGACGCCGTCATCGCCGCGGCCCGCGAGGGCGAGCGCTCGCTGCTGGAAGTGATGGCCGCACCGCTCTCGCTGCCCGGCCTGCCGCGGGCGGCGGCGCCGGCGGTGGAGCGCTTCCGGGCCCAGCTCCTGGCGATCCGGGCGACGCTCGGAGCGCTGCGGCCGAGCGAGCTCGTGGACCACGTGATCGAGGTGGCGGGGCTCGAGGCCTACTTCCAGGACGGGACGCCCCAGGGCGACGCCCGGCTCGAGAACCTGCGTGAGGTGCGCGGCCTGGCCGAGGAGTTCGACACCCACGAGGACCCGGCCGAGGCCTTGGAGCTGTTCCTGACCGAGATTTCCCTGCGCTCCGACGTGGACGCCTACGCTGAGGACGAGGAGGGCGTGACCCTGATCACGCTGCACATGGTCAAGGGCCTCGAGTTTCCGGTCGTCTTCATGGTCGGCCTGGAGGAGGGCTTGCTGCCCCACCGGCGGGCGGTCGAGGACGCCAAGGAGATGCCGGAGGAGCGGCGCCTGTGCTACGTCGGCATAACCCGGGCGCAGGACCGCCTCTACCTCAGCTGCGCCTTCCGCCGCCACCTCTACGGCAAGGCCCAGCCCGGCTTTCCGAGCCGGTTCCTGCAGGAGATCCCGCAGGCGCTGCTGGCCCCGCCCCGGCGCGGCGCGGCGCCGGTGGCGCCGCCGCGCGGCGGCTATCGCGAGCGTCTCATCGAGCACTCGGTGAAGAGCGAGCCGGCGCCGCCGCCCGTGCAGCGCTTTGACACAGGCGACCGCGTGGCCCATCCCAAATTCGGCGTGGGGACGGTGATGAAGAGCACCCTCACCCGCACGGACGAGGAGCTGGTCGTGCAGTTCGACAGAGCCGGGTTGAAGATCCTCAGCGCCACGCTGGCGCCGCTCGAAAAGAGATGAGCGCGGACATCGTCCGCCGGCTGCAGGAGTTGAGGGCCGAGATCGAGCGCCATGAACGCCTGCGTGCAGGCGCTTCCGCTCCTGCGCCGCAGGAGCGGCGGGTGCGAGGCGACTCCGCACGGAGCCCGCGATGAGCAGTGACGATGCGCGCCGGCTCGAGGAGCTGAGGGCCGAGATCCAGCGTCATGAGCGCCTGTATTACGTACTCGACCGGCCCGAGATCACGGACGCCCAGTACGACGCCCTCTTCCTGGAACTGCGTGAGCTGGAGGCGGCGCACCCCGAGCTGGTCACAGCCGACTCCCCGACCCAGAGGGTGGGCGGCGTGGCCTCCGAACAGTTCACGAAGGTAACTCACCGGACGCCCATGCTCAGCCTCCAGAACGCGTTCGACGAGGACGAGATCCGGGCCTTCGACCGCCGGGTGCGGGCGCTCGCCGGGGAGGACGTCGCCTACGTCTGCGAGCTGAAGATCGACGGCCTGGCCATGAGCCTCAGCTACAGCGGCGGCCGTCTGGTGCGCGCCGCCACCCGCGGGGACGGCCAGGTGGGCGAGGACGTGACGGCCAACGTGCGCGGCATCCGCAGCGTGCCCCTGCGCGTCCAGCCGCCGCCGGGTCTGCCGGACGAGTTCGAGGTTCGAGGTGAGGTCTACTTCCCGCTGCGCTCCTTTCAGCGCCTCAACCGGGAGATGGAGGAGCTGGGCCGGCCCGCGTACGTGAACCCGCGCAGCGCCGCGGCCGGCAGCGTCCGGCAGCTCGATCCCAACGTGACCGCGAGCCGCAACCTGCAGACCTTCATGTACACGCTCGACCCGCTCGGCCGCGCCGGCGGCCAGTGGGCGGCGCTGGAGGCGCTGGCGCAGATGGGCTTTCGGGTCAACCCGAACCGCGCCAGGTTCGCCGACATCGAGGGCGTGATCGGCTACCACGCGCACTGGTTCGAGCACCGCCACGACCTGGACCACGAGATCGACGGCATGGTCGCGAAGGTCGACGACCGCCGGCAGCAGGCCGAGCTGGGCTTCGTGGCCCGGTCGCCGCGCTGGGCCATCGCTTTCAAATACGCCGCCGAGCAGCAGCCGACCGTGGTCGAGGAGATCGTCTGCTACGTCGGCCGCACCGGCGTCCTGACCCCCGTCGCGCACCTCCGGCCCGTGGTGGTGGGCGGTGCGACCGTGCGCAACGCGTCCCTGCACAACGAGCAGATGTTGCGCGAGAAGGGTGTCTACCCCGGGGCCGAGGTGATCGTGCAGCGGGCCGGAGACGTGATCCCGGAGGTGGTCTCGGTCGCCGATCCGAGGCCGGACGCGTGGTCCATGCCGGCCGAGTGCCCGGTCTGCGGCCAGCCCGTGGTGAAGGAGGAGCCCTACGCCGCCCACCGCTGCATCAACCCCTTCTGTCCCGCCCAGCGCCTGGAGCGCCTGCGGCACTACGCGGCCCGCGGTTCGATGGACATCGACGGCCTCGGCGGCTCGACCCTGCAGCAGCTGCTCGACCGCGGCCTCGTGGGCGATCCTTCCGACCTCTATCGCCTGTCGCTGGAGGATCTCACGGGCCTCGAGCGTTTCGCGGCCAAGTCGGCGGCCAACCTGTTGGCGGGCATCGCGGCCAGCCGGGAGCGGCCCCTGCCTCGATTCCTCAACGCCCTCGGCATCCCCCAGGTGGGAGAGGCCACGGCGCTCCTGTTGGCGGACGAGTTCGGCTCGCTGGAGCACCTGCGGTCGGCGACCGAGGAGCAGATCCTGCAGGTGCCGGGGATCGGGCCGAGCATGGCCGGCGAGATCGCGCAGTTCTTCGGCGGCCCGGGCGGCGAGTTGGTGTCCCGGCTGCTGGAGGCGGGCGTGCGTCCGCAAGCGCAGGCCAGCCGGGCCGGCGAGGGACCGCTGGCCGGCAAATCGTTCGTCTTCACCGGCGCTCTGGAGCGGGTCAGCCGGCCGGAGGCCGAGGCGCTGGTGCGCGGCCTCGGCGGGCGAGCGGCGGGCAGCGTGAGCGCCAAGACCGACTACGTGGTCGCCGGCCCCGGCGCGGGGACGAAGCTGGAGAAGGCGGAGCGGCTGAAGTTGACGGTCCTGAGCGAGGACGCGTTCTTCGACCTGATCCAGCCGCTCCGGGCTTGAGAAACTGCCCGCGCTGCGGCCGCGCCATCCCCACCCACGCGCGCTTTTGCGCCTACTGCGGCGCGCCCCTGGCGCCGGCGGCGGGGGCGGCCACAGTCGCCCTGTGGGTACTGGTGCTGTTCTGGGTGGGGACGCCGCTGGCACTCCTGATTGCCGGCGCCTACGCGCTGGCTCTCGGCTCCCCTGACCTGGCCGCCAGGGCCGCCGGGCAGCAGAGGATCGACCCGACGCAGCTGCAGGGGCTGATCGTGGCCATCGTGATCTGGGCCGGGCTGCTTTTCGCGTGCCAGCTGGCGGCCTCGGTGGGGCTGACGCTCGGCCGGGCCTGGGCCCGCGTCCTCGGCACCATCGTGGCGGTGGCGTGGTCACTGACCTGTATCGCGCTGCCGATCTCGATTCTGGTGGTGGTCTTTCTCTGGCGCCCCGACCGGCGGCGGGCGGCTGGCGCGGCCCAATAGGGCCACCCGCCGGCGAACGCACGCCAAAAAGCGCCGCCCGGGGGCCATCCGCCGGCGGAGGCACCGAATCAATGAGCGTGGTGACACCAGAGGCGCCTCGTTACACTCCGGGGCGTGCCGCTCTCTCGCGAGGACGTGCGCCACGTGGCCATGCTCGCCCGTCTCGGCCTGGAGCCAGGTGAAGAGGAGTTCTACGCCGCCCAGTTGAGCGGCATCCTGGCCCATATCGAGCGCCTACGCGAGCTGGACACGGATTCCATCCAGCCCACCGCCCAGGTGGTGCCGCTGCAGAACCGGATGCGGGACGACGAGCCGGCGCCCTGCCTCAGCCAGGAGCAGGCGCTGGCGAACGCCCCCAATTCGCGGGACGGCGCCTTCGTGGTGCCCGCGATCCAGGAGCAGGACCCTGGCTAGCGCGGCCGCCGCGGGCAGCATCGAGGAGCTGTCGCGCCGCCTCAAAGCGCGCGAGCTGAGCGCGACCGAGCTCCTCGAACGGCAGCTCGCCGCGATCCAGAACCAGGAGCCCCGGGTGCACGCCTTCCTCCGCGTCACCGAACCGGAGGCGCGGGCGCAGGCCGCCGCCGCCGACCGGCGCCTGGCTGATGACGGCGCCACCGCCCTCACCGGCATCCCGCTGGCCGTGAAGGACGTGCTCAGCGTGGCCGGGGTGGAGACCTCAGCGGGCTCCCGGATCCTGGCCGGGTACCGCCCGCCCTACGACGCCACCGCGATCGCCCGCCTGCGCGGAGAAGACGCGGTCTTCCTGGGCATGACCAACTGCGACGAGTTCGCCATGGGCAGCTCGACCGAGAACTCGGGCTACTTCGTGACGTCCAACCCGCACGACGTGACGCGAGTCCCCGGCGGCTCCAGTGGCGGCAGCGCCGCGGCGGTGGCGGCGGGCGAGGCTGTCTATGCGCTGGGCACGGATACGGGCGGCTCCATCCGCCAGCCCGCCGCGCTCTGCGGCGTCGTGGGCATGAAGCCGACGTACGGTCGCGTCAGCCGTCACGGCCTCATCGCCTTCGGCTCCAGCCTGGATCAGATCGGGCCGTTCGCAAGCACGGTGCGGGATGCCGCGCTCGTGCTGTCGGCGATCGCCGGTCTCGACGAGAAGGATGCCACCAGCGGCGACCGATCGGTGGACCTGATGTCCGGTCTCGAGGCCGGCGTCCGCGGCCTGCGCCTGGGCGTGCCCCGCGAGTACTTCGAGGTGGAGGGCCTGGAGGCCGGCGTGCGGGACGCGGTGCAGGTGGCGCTGGCACAGCTGGAGCGGGCGGGAGCGGAGCTTGTCGAGGTCAGCCTCCCGCACACCGACTACGGGCTTGCCGCCTACTACATCGTCTCGCCAGCGGAGGTCTCGTCCAACCTGGCCCGCTTCGACGGAGTCCGCTTCGGCGCCCGGGTCGAGGGCGGGCAGAGCCTGCTCGATACCTATCTCCGCACCCGGCGCCAGGGCTTCGGCCCGGAGGTGCGGCGCCGCCTCATGCTCGGCACCTACGCGCTCTCCAGCGGCTACTACGACGCCTACTATTTGAAGGCTCAGAAGGTGCGCACCCTGATCGCCGACGACTTCGCTCGCGCCTTCGAGCGGTGTGACGCGATCGTCAGCGCCACCTCACCCTGCGTCGCCTTCCCGATCGGGGCCAAGGCGAGCGACCCCCTGCAGATGTACTTGAACGACGTCCTCACGCTGGGTGGGAACCTGGCCGGCCTGCCCGGAGTGAGCGTGCCCTGCGGCCTCTCTGAGGGCCTGCCGGTGGGCCTCCAGGTCCTGGCCCCGCAGTGGGCGGACGCCATGGCCCTGCGGGTCGCCCGCGCCTACGAGGTGCTGAGAGATGGCGCCTGAGGCCGGAACACAGGCTCCTGGCGATTGGGAGGCGGTGATCGGGATGGAGGTGCACGCGCAGCTCGCCACCCGCTCCAAGATGTTCTGCCGCTGCCCCACCGACTACCTTGGGGCGGCGCCCAACACCAACGTCTGCGAGGTCTGCCTGGGCTTGCCCGGGGTGCTTCCGGTCGTGAACCGCCGGGCGGTGGAGCTGGTCGTGCGCACGAGCCTGGCGCTGGGCGCCGACATCGCCCGCCACTCCAAGTTCGACCGCAAGAACTACTTCTATCCGGACCTGCCCAAGGGCTACCAGATCAGCCAGTACGACCTGCCCCTGGCCACTGGCGGCGGCCTCGACGTCGGCGGCCGGCCCATCCGCATCACGCGCGTCCACCTGGAGGAGGACACGGGCAAGCTGGTCCACGCCGGCGACGCCCTGGAGACCGCCGCGGAGTCGCTGGTCGATCTCAACCGCTCCGGCATGCCGCTCATGGAGGTGGTGAGCGAGCCGGACCTGCGCAGTGCCGAAGAGGCTCGGGACTACGCGATGGCCCTGCGCGCGGTGCTCCGAGCGGTCGGCGCCTCCGAGGCCGACATGGAGAAGGGCCAGATGCGAGCGGAGGCCAACGTCTCCGTCCGCCGCCGGGGCGCGGACGCGCTGGGGGTCAAGACGGAGGTGAAGAATCTCAACTCGTTCCGGGCCCTGCAGCGGGCGGTCGGGCATGAGATCGAGCGCCAGGTCGAGCTATTGGAGCGCGGCGAAACGGTGGTGCAGGAGACGCGGGGCTGGTCCGAGGCCGAGCAGCGCACGTTCTCCCAGCGCTCCAAGGAGCAGGCCCAGGACTACCGCTACTTCCCCGAGCCCGACCTGCCCCCGCTGGAGCTGGAGCTGGCGTGGGTGGAGCAGCTGCGGGCCGACCTGCCGGAGCTGCCGGCGACGCGGCGGGCGCGACTCATGCTCGAGCACGGCCTGACCGAGGTCGACGCGGTGGAGCTGACGCGGGACCTGGACGTGGCCGACCTCTTCGAGCGGACCGTGGCTGCGGGCGCCCCCGCCAAGCCGGTGGCCAACTGGATCGTGGGCTTCCAGCCCCGGCTGGCGCCGGCCCAGCTGGCCGAGCTGGTCAACCTGGTGGTGGGAGGGACCATCAACCGTGCCCAGGGCCGGGAGGTGCTGGAGCAGGCGCAAGAGTCGGGCCGCACGCCGGCCCAGATCGTGCGGGCCCAGGGCTTGGCCCAAGTCAGCGACGAGCAGGTGCTGGCCGGGGTAGTCGACGAGGTGATGGCCGCCAACCCACGGGCGGTGGCCGACTTCCGGGCGGGCAAGCAGCAGGCTCTCGGAGCCCTGATGAACGCCGTCAAGAAGTCGACGGGCGGGACCGCGAACATGAAGCTGGCCGGCGACGTCCTGCGCCGCCGCCTGCTCCCCTGAGGCGCCGGATGCGTATCCAGGGGATATGGCGGCGGTGGCGTGGATCACGCCGGTGACACAGACAGCCTCGGACACGGCCCTGACGCGGGCGCTGGCGGACGGCGACCTCGAGGCGTTGGGCGCTCTCTACGACCGCTATGGCGGGCTGGCCTACTCGGTCGCGCTGCGCGTGCTGGGCGATCCGGGCCGGGCCGAGGACGTGGTCCAGGACTGCTTCCTACGCCTCTGGACGAACGCCGGCCGCTTCGACCCCGCCCGCGGTTCGCTGAGAACGTGGCTCACGACCTCGGTGCGCAACCGCGCGATCGACTACCTTCGAGGGCGTGGGGCGCACGAGCGCCAGGAGCGTGAGATCCCGGCCGAGGTCCACGCCTCCGGCCCCGGCTCGGATCCCTGGACCGAGGTCAGCGCCGGCCTCGAGCGGGACATGGTCCAGGACGCGCTCGACAGCCTGCCGCCCGAGCAGCGGCAGACCGTCGAGCTGGCGTACTTCGGCGGGTATACGCAAGCTGAGGTGGCGGAGCTGGTCGGGGTGCCGCTGAGCACGGTCAAGGGGCGCACGCGGCTGGCGCTGGAGAAGTTGCACTCGTACCTGCAAGGTCGGGGATTGGCCAGTGGCGGATGAGCACGAGATGATGGAAGACTCGATCGCTGCCTACGTCCTCGGCGCCGTCGATACGGCCGAGGCGGACGCCATCCGCGCCCACCTGGAGGGCTGCGCGGCCTGCCAAGAGCTGGTCCGGCGCCTCTCGCAGGCCGCGGACGTACTGCCTCTCGGGACACCGGCCGCGCGACCCTCGGCGGCCCTGCGGGAACGCATCCTCGCCGCCGCGGCCCGGGGGACGGCGCCGGCGCCGGAAGCGCCGCCGGGCAACGTCATCCAGCTCCCGCGGCGGACCGAAACGGCGGCGGAACGCTCCGGCCCAGCCCGCCGCCGGAGCTGGACCTCCAGGCTGCCGCTCAACCGCTACGCGGCCGCCGTGGCGGCATTGGCCCTCGGGCTGGTCGGGCTGGGGGCCTGGAACGTCAGTCTCCAGCGCCAGCTCAACCAGCAGCCGGCCCATTTCCAGCTCGCCGGCTCCGGCCAGTTGCAGGGCGCCCAGGGCGGCGTGACCGAGCTCACGCGCCAGGACCTGACACTGATCACCTTCCAGGGCCTGCCGCAGGCGCCCACGGGCAAGGTCTACCAGGTCTGGCTGATCGGCCCCTCCGGACCGCCTCAGTCGGCGGGCGTCTTTACGCCGGACCTGACAGGCTCCCACACCCTGGTGATCAACCGCAACCTCAGCGGCGTGCGGACAATCGCGGTCACGGTCGAGGCGGCCCCGAATGGCGCCGCCGCGCCGAGCCAGCAGCCGCAGCTGGCCGGTCAAGTAGCCTAGCTCTCTATCCCAGACTCCGCGGTCGGCGACTTCCACGTCCACACCCAGTTCTCCTGGGACGCCCCGGCCGGCGACATGGAGGCCACGTGCCGGCGCGCGCTGGAGCTGGGCCTCCCCGGCATCGCCTTCACCGACCACGCCGATTTCGTCGAGGGCGTGTATCGGGACCTGCGCCCGCTGGAGGTCGACGCCTATCGGGCCGAGGTGGAGCGGTGCCGGGCGCTTTTTCCTGGCCTGCGCGTGCTCTCGGGCGTGGAGTTGGGCGAGCCCCACCGGTTCCCAAAACGCGTGGCCGCGGTGCGGGCCGCTGGTCCGCTGGATCGAGTGTTGGGCTCCGTGCACGCGTTTCCCTGGGAGGGTGGGTTCGCCGAGCCCTCGCTGCTGCTGCCCGGACTCGCCTTGAGCCGGCAGGCCGCCGCTGTCCGCGCCTACCTGGCCGAGACGCTGGCGCTGGCGGAGAGCGGGGCCGACTTCGAAGTCCTGGCCCACCTCGAGTACTTCAAGCGCTTCTGGCCCCACGAGCGGCTGCCCTACCGGGCCGAGGACTTCGAACCCGAGCTGCGCGCCGTCCTCGCGGCGCTGGCCGCGCGGGGCTCGGCCCTGGAGGTGAACACCACCCGGGGCGGCGACCCCGTATCGGCGCTGGGCCCCGGTCCGGCAGTACTGCGCTGGTGGGTGGAAGCGGGCGGGCGCGCGGTGTCGTTCGGCAGTGACGCGCATGACCCGGCGATGATCGGTCTCGGCTTTGCGGCCGCCGCGGGGATGGTCGAAGCCGGCGGCTTCCGGCCGAACCCCGACCCCACCGGGTTCTGGCTCCGGTGACAGTCGGTTGATCTTGCGCCCGCATGCTGTCGCCCATGGCGGCGGCGTGATCGCCCACGATGCCGAGGGCGCGGTGATGGTCTTCTACGCCCTGCCCGGGGAGCTGGTCGAGACAGAGCCGCGGGGGCGTCGCGGCGGCCTCCGGGTGGCGGCCGCGCGGGAGGTCCTGGAGCCGGCGCCGGAGCGGGTCTCGCCGCGCTGCCCCCATTTCGGTGTCTGCGGCGGCTGCCAGTGGCAGCACGCGTCCTATCCGCGGCAGCTGGAGCTGAAGCGGCAGGTGGTGGTGGACGCGTGGCAGCGGGCCGGTCTGCGCCTGCCGGCGGACGCGCTGGTCCTGGGCATGGCCGACCCCTGGCGCTACCGCATCCGGGGCGAGTTCGAGGTCAGCTCCTACGGCGCTCGGGTGGAGCTGGGCTTCCATCGCCTGCGCTCCCACGCGGTGCTCCCGATCGGTTCCTGTCCCATCCACGACGAGCGCATCGAGCGCGCGATGCTGGCGTTCGGCGAGGCCGCGACCGCGGTCCGTGCGGAGGGCCTGATCGGACTGCTCCTGACCGTCGAGCCGTCGGGCCCCGGCCTGCTCTGGCGGCCGCGCTGGCAGCGCCCCTCCCAGGCGGTCGCCGCGCCCGACTTGGCGGCCCACGCTGCCCGCCTCCTACCCGACCTCGTGCTGCTCGACGACTCCCTGAGCCTGGAGTTCTGGGGCCTCGCCTTCCGGGTCCGGAGCGACACCTTCGTGCAGACCAACTACCGCCAGATGCTGGTGCTGTACCAAGCCCTCCTCGACATGCTCGAACCGGAGCCGGCAGACCGCGTGCTCGACCTCTATTCGGGGATCGGCACGATCAGCCTGGCGGTGGCCCGGCAGGCAGGCGCGGTGACGGCCGTGGAGGAGAACCCGGCAGCGGTCCGGCTGGCAGGGCTGAACGCGCGCATCAACAGCGCCCGCAACGTGCGCCCGCTGCCCGGCCGGGTGGAGGTGGCGCTGCGCCAGGCACGCGCTGGCGACTTCACCGCGGTCGTGCTGGACCCGCCGCGGGCAGGCTGCGAGCCGGCGGCGATCGCGGAGCTGCTGCGCCTCGGCGCCCAGCGCCTGGTCTACGTCAGCTGCGAGCCGTCAACCCACGCCCGCGACCTGGCGCTGCTGGTGCGCGGCGGGTACCGTGTGCGCCGCGCGGCGCTGGTCGACATGTTCCCTCAGACCTACCACATCGAATCTGTGGCCCTACTGGAGCGGGCCGCGGGGTAGCCTGAACCTCGATGCGCGTCGCCCTGGCCCAGATTGCCGTCCGCCCCGAGAAGGCCGAAAACCTGGAACGGATCCGGGCGCTGACGGCCGAGGCAGCCCGCGAGGGCGCCGCCCTGGCGGTCTTCCCGGAGGCCGCGATGGCGCCGTTCGGTGGCCCGGGCGACTCTCTGGGTGACGTGGCCGAGCCTCTGGACGGGCCGTTCGCGAGCGCGCTCTCAGGCCTGGCCCGCCAGCACCGCGTCGCCCTCACGTGCGGGCTGTTCGAACCCGCTCCCGGCCGGCGGGTCTTGAACACGGTGGTGACCTATGGCCCCGAGGGGGGCCTGCTCGGCGCCTACAGAAAGGTGCACCTCTACGACGCCTTCGGTTTCCTCGAGTCGGACAAGATCGAGCCCGGCGCGGGCGAACTCGTTACCTTCGCCCTCGGCGGCTTCAGCTTTGGGGTCATGACCTGCTACGACGTGCGCTTCCCGGAGACCGCGCGCCTGCTGGTGGACCACGGCGCGGACGTCTTGGTGCTGCCCGCGGCCTGGGTGCCGGGGCCCTTGAAGGAGGAGCACTGGGAGGTGCTGGTCCGGGCGCGGGCGATCGAGAACACGGTCTACGTGCTGGCCGCGGACGCGACCGGGGTCGACGCGGTCGGCTCGAGCCTGGTCGTGGACCCGATGGGCGTGGCCGTGGCCCGGGCGGGGGAGGCCGAGACGCTGCTCCTGGCCGACCTCTCCGCCGAGCGGATCGCGGCTGCGCGGCGGCGCAACCCCTCGCTCCAGAACCGCCGCTACCGGGTCGAGCCGGACCCGAAGCCCGCGCGGACCCTGACGCTCAGCGGCTGAGGCGCTGCGGCCCCGGCGCGATTCCGGCCATTCACCGGCGAACGCACGTGGCGGATTCAACCGGTCGATGCAACACCACCCGGATCCGACATCGTTGAGACTAGATGCTGGAGGGTCTCGGCTGGCGTCTGCCAGCCGAGAGTCTTGCGAGGTCGGCGGTTCATCTGCGCCGAGA
>JALYZG010000285.1 GCA_030948965.1 Candidatus Dormiibacterota bacterium
GAACGACGCTTTCGGCACCGCGCTGGCCCAGGAATTTGAAAAGGACTGGCGGGCGGGTGGCGGCAAGGTCGGTCAGGAGGTGATCTACAACACCAGCCAGGCTAGCTTTGACGCGGACGCTCAGAAGCTGGCGTCGGGCAATCCCACCGCATGGATGATCGCCGACTTTCCGCCCACCTTCGCCAAGATGGGGCCGGCGCTGGTCCGGACCGGCCAGTGGGCGCCGGCGAAGACCTTCATGACCGAGGCGATGGACAACAACGACGACCTTGTCCAGATTGGCGCACCGGCCACGGACGGACTGCGCGGAACGGCCGGCAGCGCCCCCGAAGGCCCCAGCGCTGATGCCTTCCAGGCCGCATTCAAGACGGCCAATCCCGGAGCCAAGTTCACGAGCTTCGAGGGCACGTCCTTTGATTCGGTTGTGCTCGCCAGCCTGGCCGCCGTGAAGGCCGGCTCGGGCGACCCTGCCAAGATCAAGCTGCAGATGCGCGCGGTCTCCGGGCCGTCGGGCGACAAGCTCAGCTGGCAGCAGCTGCCCGAGGCCTTCAAGGCCGCGCAGCAAGGCAAGGCGATCAGCTACCAGGGCGCCTGGGGGCAGATGGCTTTCGACCAGAACGGCGACCCCACGGGGGCGACCTATGTGCTCTGGCAGCACCAGGCCGGCAAGACCACCAACCTCAAGACGTTCACATTTGGCCAGCCGCAGTAGGAGGCCGGCCAGGCTGCACTCAGCTCTCGCTGAGCTCGGCCTCCAGCTCGACCTCGACCAGGAAGCCATCGCCGACGAGCCCGGCCACGTGGAGGGTCGTGTTCGCGGGGGCGACTTCGCCGAGCAGCTCGGCGTGGGCTCGGCCCGCGCCCTCCCAATCCGCGCCGGGGGCGAGATAGAGGCGGGTCCGGAGCACGTCCTCGGGCACACCGCCCAGCGCCGCCAGCGCCGCCAGGGCGCGCTCGAGCGCGGCCCGGGCCTGGGCGTAGGCGTCACCGGGATGGAGCGCCTCTCCGTCCGGGCCGGACGCGGTGGTGCCGCTGACCGCAATCCGCCGGCCCGTTCGAGCCGCGCGGGAGTAGCCGGCCCGCTCCTCCCAGCCGCCGCCGTCCCGGTATCGCGTGGCCATGGCGGCGACCATAGCAGCGGGATCAGTTGAGGGCCAGCATCCGCGTCAACAACGACCTCGAGCCAGCCGGCTTTCGTGCGCCTGGCCGCGCTCTGCGAGGAGCTCGGCTTCGACCAGCTCTGGGTCTCCCACGACCTGTTCTGGCGCTCGGCGCCGGTGCTGCTGACCGCGGCCTTCGCAGCCACCTCGAGCATCCGCCTCGGGGTGGGGGTCTTCAACCCGGTCTCGCAACATCCGAGCGAGATCGCGATGACCGCCGCCACCCTGCAGGAGATATCGGGTGGGCGCTTCCTGCTCGGCCTCGGCGCGGGCGCAGATCAGTTCCTGGCCTGGGCGAGCCTCCCGTTCGACTCCCCCGTCGCCCGCACTCGCCGCGCGTTGGAGGCGCTGCGGTCGCTGCTGGCGGGAACTGCTCCCGATGCCTGGAGGCCCGAGGGCCGGCTGCGCACTGGCCCACGCCCAACCCCGATCTACGTGGGCGCGATGGGCCCCCGACTGCTGGCGCTGGCCGGCGAGCTGGCCGACGGGGCGCTGCCCCTGCTCTTCCCGCCGGAGCATTTCACCACCGCGGCGGAGCAGGTCGCCGCGGGCGCCCGCCGCGCCGGACGCGATCCCTGCGAGCTGGACGTGGCCGCCTGCCTGTGGTGCTCGATCGACCCGGACGCGGGCCGGGCGCGACGCGCGCTGGCGGAGAAGATCGCCTACTACGGCGCCTCTTTCTCGCCCAAGCTGCTGGCGCGAGCCGGCCTGCGCGTGGCGGACTTCGGGCCGATCCAGGCCGCGATGGCGGCGACCGACCTCGACGGTGCTTGCGCGCTGGTCACTGAACGAATGCTCTCCCTGGGAGTCGTCGGCGGCCCCGAGGAAGTCGCCGCCCGGTGTGCCGGCCTGCTCCGAGCCGGTGCCCGGCACCTCTCGTTCGGGCCACCTCTCGGCCCGGACCCGGAACGTGCGGTCCGCGCGCTCGGGCTCGAGGTGCTGCCGGCCCTGCGCACAATGCAGTGATGGCGCGGCGGTCCGCCTACCTCTACGACCTCCGCGTCACCGTGGAGCGGATCGAGGGCCGCTCGGTCTGCGGCCTGCAGGTCGGCGACTGGTTCGAGCTGGTCGATTCCAGCCGGCTCGTGATCCCACCCGGCCGCCACTTCTGCATCTACGCCCTGCAGGCGGTGCTACCGCTGCTGCCGGCCAAGCAGCGCCGCCTCGCCCCCGGCGACTGGCTCGACGGGGACTCGCTGGTCTGCTGCCCCGACCCGGAGGAGCGCGTGGTGATGCGCATCGAGCGCACTCGACGGCGGCGGATCGACCTCGACCGAGTGACGTGATCGAGGTCGGCCTGGGGCTGCGCGGCGACCTGCCGCCAGGCGCCTACCGAGACCTGGGCGTGGCCGCCGAGGCCGCGGGCTTCGACGTCCTCAGTGTGTTTGGCGATCTCGGCTTCGGGTTGCCGCTGCCGGCCCTGTTGCTGGCCGCCGTGGAGACCTCCCGCATCCGCCTCGGGCCGGCCTGCCTCAACCCGTACACCACCCACCCGATCGAGGTCGCGGGCCAGGTGGCCGCTCTGGACCATCTCTCCGACGGCCGCGCCTACCTGGGGCTGGCCCGCGGTGCCTGGCTGGATCGGATCGGGCTGGAGACGCCGCGTCCCCTGTGCGCGATCCGGGAGGCGCACGAGGTCGTCAGCCGGCTCCTGGCGGGCGACGACCGCGGCTTCGAGGGCCACGTGTTCCGCATTCGGCCCGGCCTGCGCCTACGCCAGCCTGTCCTGCGGCCGGTCGTGCCGCTGCTGATCGGAACCTGGGGCGAGCGGCTCACGGCTCTCGCGGCGGAGATCGGGGACGAGCTCAAGATCGGCGGCAGCGCCCGCCCGGCCATGGCGGCGCTGGCGCGGCGGCGCCTGGCGGAGGCCCGGACCAAAGTGGTGATGGGCGCGGTGACCGTGGTCGATGAGGACGGCGCCCGGGCCCGGCGCGCAGCCAAGGCCGAGGCCCTGATGTACCTGGACGTGGTCGGCGGCATCGACCCGTCCGGCGTGGTCGAACCCGAGCTCCGTGCCCGCCTTCGCCAGCTGGTGGAGGCGGGCGAGCCAGAGGCCGCGGCGGCCCTGATCCCCGACGAGGTGCTCCTCCGCTACGCGTTTGCCGGCACCCCCGCGGAGGTGGCGGCGCAAGCTGAGGAGCTGTTCACGACCGGGGTCCAGCGGGTCGACTTCGGCCAGCCGCTGGCGGTGGACGGCGTCGCCCGTGGCCTGGACCTGCTCGGCCGGGAGCTGCTGCCCCGCCTCCGGTAGCTTCGCCGCGACTTCGCGCGGGCGCTCTGCATTGAATGGATACGAGCCTTGGGTGCGGATCCTGGCGCCCTGGCGCGATCGGGATTGCGACGTCACCGAGGCCGCGGTCTCGTGGCGGCTGCTCACCAACGCGGGGCACGCGGTCACATTCGCGACCGAGCGGGGCGGTGATTCGCCGGTGGGAGACCCAAGGCTCCTGAGCGGCGTGATATTCGGCAGGCTCGGCGCGGCGCTACTTCTTAAGCAAGATGTCCCAGCGGGCGCCCGCATAGCCCATTGCGTGCTGCGCAAGGAGGGCCTTGACTCGGCCCATCCATTGCCTCGATCCAGGCGAGGTGGCACAGAGAGGAGCAGCTGATGGCCATAATTCGTCCTGTTTTCGCCGCGGGGGCGGCGCTGACCATGGTGCTGGGCGGCGCGATCACTGCCAGCGCCGACGACGGATCGCACACCCGGGGAACCACGTGCTCGGGAACCAGCCTGCAGTCTCCAGGTGTGATCTTGCCCGGGACGTATGAGTCGCTGACCGTCCACGGACTCTGC
>JALYZG010000316.1 GCA_030948965.1 Candidatus Dormiibacterota bacterium
CCCCCCCCCCCGCCCCCCGCGGCGCCTAAGGACAGGCGCCGTCCCCACTTCGTGGGGCCCCTTCCTGCTCCGGACGGGGAGTGCGGAGGCCGGGCAGTGCGGAGACCGGCGGTATAGGGCCTCGCCACCGAGTCCCTAACCTTGTGCTTCCTGTGGCAGCTCCGCGCAAGATCCTCGTCGCCGTCGCCTGGCCGTACGCCAACGGGCCCCGTCACATCGGCCACGTGGCCGGCTTCGGCGTGCCCTCGGACGTGTTCGCGCGCTACCACCGCCTGCGCGGCAACCGCGTGCTCATGGTCAGCGGGACGGACGAGCACGGCACCCCGATCACCTATGGCGCCGACGAGCTGGGCATCAGTCCCAAAGAGTTCGCGGACCGCAACACCGCCATCATCGTCGAGGATCTCGGCCGCCTCGGCCTCAGCTACGACACCTTCACACGGACGACCACGCGCAACCATTACGAGGTCGTGCAGCAACTCTTCCGGACGCTCCACGACAAGGGTTACCTGAGGCTCCAGAGCCAGCTGGGCGCGATCTCGCCGAGCACGGGGCGCACGCTTCCGGACCGCTACATCGAAGGCACCTGCCCCATCTGCGGCTACCCCCAGGCCCGGGGTGACCAGTGCGACAACTGCGGCAACAGCTCGACCCGATCGACCTGATCGAGCCCCGCAGCCGGATCAACGGCGAGAAGCCGGAGTTCCGGGAGACCGAGCACTTCTTCTTCGACCTGCCCGCGTTCGCGCAGCCGCTCGGCGAGTGGCTGGAGTCGCGCTCGCACTGGCGGCCGAACGTGCGCCGCTACTCGCTCAACTACCTCGCCGACCTGAAGCCCCGCGCCATCACCCGCGACCTCGACTGGGGCGTGCCCATCCCTCTGCCTGGCTGGTCCGACCGGCCCGACAAGCGCATCTACGTCTGGTTCGATGCGGTCATGGGCTACCTCTCGGCGTCGATCGAGTGGGCCCGAAACCGGGGCACACCGGAGGCCTGGCGCGAGTGGTGGCAGGACCCGGAGGCGCTCGGCTACTACTTCATGGGCAAGGACAACATCACCTTCCACACGGTCATGTGGCCCGCCATCCTGCTCGGGGCCGGGGACCTGGAGCTGCCCCACAACGTCGTCTCGAGCGAGTTCCTGACCTACGAGGGCCAGCAGTTCTCCAGCAGCCGGGACCACGTCATCTACGTGCGCGACTTCCTGGACGAGTACGACCCCGACGCCCTCCGCTACCACCTCACGATCGCCGGGCCGGAGACCAGCGACGCCGACTTCACGTGGGCCGAATTCCGGCGCCGCAACGATGACGAGCTGGTCGGGACGTGGGGCAACCTCGTCCATCGCACGCTGGTCAACGCCCACCGCAACTTCGGCGGCGTACCCACGGCGGGGGCGCTGACCGAGCGCGACCTCAAGGTGCAAGCCGACGTGGAGGCCGGCTTCGAGACGGTGGGCGCGCTGTACGCGGGAGCGCGCTTCAAGGCCGCGGTGACCGAGGCCTTCCGGCTGGCCGCTCTGGTCAACCAGTACCTCGGCGAGGAGCAGCCCTGGCACAGCGTCAAGACCGACCGCGAGCGCGCGGGCACCGTGCTGTACACGGCTCTGCGGTGCGTAGACGACCTGAAGGTGATGTTGACCCCGGTGCTCCCGTTCAGCGCCCAGCGGCTGCACGAGATGCTGGGCTATGGCGACGTCATCGCTCCGCAGCCCGAGGTCCGCGAATACGACGAGGAGGGGAGCGGCGGCCACCTCGTGTTGGGCGGCGATTACTCGCTGCAGCCGCGCTGGCGGCCCAGCGAGCTCGAGGCCGGGCTGAGGCTGCCGGAGCCGCGGGCCCTCTTCCGCAAGCTGGAGACGAGGCCCTCCTGACCTCGGGGCTGATCGACACCCACATCCACCTCGAGGAGGTGGAGGGCGACCTGGACGAGGCGCTGGCGGAGGCCCGCGATGCCGGCGTCAGCGACGTGATCGCGATGGGCGTGGACGCTGTCAGCAGCCGCCGCGCCGCGCGTTGGGCGGAGGCGAAGCCCGGGGTCTGGGCGGCGGCCGGCCACCATCCCCTCAACCTGGAGGGCCCGGATCTGAAGGTCCTCCGCGAGCTGGCGGTCGAGCCGCGGGTGGTGGCGATCGGCGAGGTCGGCCTCGACCATGCGGATGAGCATCGGGGGCCGCGTGCGGCACAGCTGGATTGGTTCCACGCCTGCTGCGATCTGGCGCTGGAGGCCAGCCTGCCCGTCTGTGTGCACGTGCGCGAGACGGAGGCCGAGGTCTTGGGCGTCCTCCGCGCGCATCCGGGCCTGAAGGGCGTCATGCACTACTGGACTCTCGACTGGGAGTGGGCCCAGCGCTTCCTGGAGCTCGGCTTCCACATCTCCTTCTCGGGCGTCGTCACGCGGGCCCCCCGTACCGACCTCCGCGAGGTCGCCGCCCGCGTGCCCGCCGAGCGCCTGCTGCTGGAGACGGATGCGCCCTGGGGCACCCCGCGCGGCCGGTCCGGCCGGATGCGGCCGGCCTGGATCGTGGACACGGCCCGGGTGGTGGCGGAGGCGCGAGGCCTCGGCCTGGAAGAGCTGGCCGAGCTGGAGGCACGCAACGCCCACGCTCTCTTCACCCGCCTCGGCGCCCGCCCCGGATCATGAGCGGGCCGCGGCCCAACCGCCGCCTGGGCCAGCACTGGCTGGTCGATGAGGAGCTCCGGGAAAGGGTCGTGGCGGCGGCCGGGATCGGGCCGGACGACGAGGTGCTGGAGATCGGGGCGGGCCCCGGCACCCTGACCGCGGAGCTTGTCCGCCGGGCGCGCCGCGTCGTCGCGGTGGAGGTCGACAGGCGCTTCGCCGCGCGGCTGCGGGCGGCGGCGCCGGGGGCCGAAGTGGTGACGGCGGACGTGCTCCGCCTGGACCTGGCCGCGCTCTTTCCGGCAGGCGGCGAGATCGTGGTCGGCAACGTCCCCTACTACCTCACCGGCGCGCTCGTGCCCCATCTCCTGGCCCGGCCACCGAGGCCGCGCCGCCTCAGCCTGGTGGTCCAACGCGAGGTGGCGAGACGCTGGTGCGGGCTGGACGGCTGGAGCCTCGCCACCGTCGGCGTCCAGGTCTTCGCCGAGCCTCGGCTGAAGCTGGAGCTGCGACCGGAGGCGTTCTCACCGCCGCCCCGCGTCCACTCCGCCCTGGTGGTGATGGAGGTCCGCTCCCGGCCGGCGGTCGAGGTCCCCGACCTGGACCGCTTCTTCCGCTTGGTCGAGTCGGTTTTCCAGTACCGCCGCAAGCAGCTGCAGCCCGCGCTGGTGCGGGTCACCGGCCGGCCCCCCGCGGAGGTTTCGGATCTGCTCAGGGAACTGGGCCTGGAGCCGGCCCGGAGGGCCGAGACGCTCGACCTGACGGCGTGGGAACGCCTGCATCTCGGCCTCCAGGACCGAGGCTGGCTGCCCTGAGCGACCTGTAACCGGCCGGGCGAGATCGGGCGGCGACGGTGCCTTGTTATTCTCGGAGCCCATGGCCGAGTACGACGCCGAGGCCTCCAGCGACCCCCTCTACGTGCTCCGCCACTCCACCGCCCACGTGCTGGCGGCGGCTGTGACCGACCTGTATGCCGGCACCCGCTATGCCGGCGGGCCGCCAGTCGAGAACGGCTTCTACTACGACTTCGAGCTGCCCCGCTCGATCGGCGAGGACGACCTGCCCCAGATCGAGAGCCGCATGCGCGAGATCGTCGCCCGCGGCGATCGCTTCGAGCACGTCGTCCTCTCGCACGGCGAGGCGGCTCTGCGGTTCGAGGCTCTGAACCAGCCGTACAAGCTCTACTGGGTCAACCAGAAGGCGTCGCCCGACGAGGCCGTGAGCTGCTACACCACGGGCGCGTTCTTCGACCTCTGCCGGGGACCTCACCTGGCCTCGGCCGCGGACATCCCCGCGTTCCGGCTGATGCGCCTCGCTGGAGCCTACTGGCTGGGGGACGAGGCCAAGCCCCAGCTGACCCGGATCTACGGCACCGCCTGGCCCTCCGAGCTGGAGCTGGAGGACTATCTCAAAGCCCTGGCAGAGGCCGAGCAGCGCGACCACAAGCGCCTCGGGCCGCAGCTCAAGCTCTTCCGGCTGGACGAGCGCACCGGACCCGGGAACGTGATCTGGCTGCCGGACGGCGCCACCATTCGCCGCGAGCTGGAGCGCTGGATCGTGGACGAGGAGCTGGCCCGCGGCTACCAGCACGTGGTCACGCCCGTGTTCGCCCGCCTCGACCTGTACCGCCAGAGCGGCCACTGGGACCTCTATCGCGAGCTCATGTACCCACCGATGCGACACGAGGCCGGCGAGGACCTGGAACTGAAGCCGGTCAACTGCCCCCACCACATCCTCGTCTACGAGTCCGACCTGCGCAGCTACCGCGACCTGCCGCTGCGCATTGCCGAGGTGGGCAACAACTACCGCTGGGAGAAGTCAGGCGAGCTGATGGGCATGATCCGGGTGCGCTCCTTCGCCCTCAACGACGCACACATCTTCTGCACCCCCGAGCAGCTGCACGCCGAGGTGCTGGGAGCGATCGAGATCTCGCGCTACTTCATGCGCACTTTGGGTGTGGACGAGTACACGTACCGGGTCTCGGTGCGCGACGAGCAGAAGGCCAAGTACCTGGGCTCGGACGAGCAGTGGGCGAACGCCGAACGCGCGCTGATGGCTGCGCTGGACGAGATGGGGGAGAGCTACTCGGTCGGCGTCGGCGACGCCGCCTTTTACGGCCCCAAGATCGACTTCCAGGTGCGGGACGCGATGCGACGCGAGTTCACGAACTCGACGGTGCAGGTGGACTTTCAGCTGCCCGAGCGCTTCCAGCTGGAGTATGTGGCGGCGGACGGCTCGCGGCAGCGCCCGGTCATGGTCCACCGCGGCGCCTTCGGCTCGATGGAGCGGATGATCGCCTACTTGATCGAGCTCTACGCCGGCGCCTTTCCGACCTGGCTCGCGCCGCACCAGGTGGCCGTGCTGCCGATCACGGATGCCCACGTGCCATACGCCCGAGAGGTCGAGGCGCGGCTTCGGGCGGTGCGGGTGCGGGCCACCGTCGACAACCGCTCGGAGCGTATAGGCAAGAAGATCCGCGAGGCTCAGGCGCGCAAGGTGGCCTACATGGCAGTCGTCGGCGGCCGCGAGGCCGAGGCGGGCACCGTTCAGGTCCGCGACCGCGCCGGCGGCCAGTGGGCCGAGCCGCTGGACGAGTTCGTCGATCGGCTTCTGCGTGACATCGCCGAACGGAGACGATGAAACCGCCAGCTCGGGCGGCGTCTGGTAGTATTCGCGATCGTCAAGCAGGGGTTCCGCCCCTCACCTTGGGGGCCGCACGGAATCGGGACGGTGCCAGAGAGGTTGATAGCGTGCGGATGGCCCCTGGAGCCGTCCGTTTTTGGTTACGGCCCGAGTGGTCGTAGGGAGTGCAAAGCGAAACTGATCTTGTCTGAGGCGACGGCCCATCCCGTTTAGAGAGCTCCGGATCAACGAACAGATCCGCGCCCAGGAGGTGCGCCTGATCGATGACAAGGAGAACCAGCTAGGCGTCCTCTCCACCGATGCCGCGTTACGAATCGCGGGGGAGAAGGGCCTCGACCTGGTCGAGGTGGCCCCAAACGCGAATCCGCCGGTCTGCAAGCTGCTCGACTACGGGCGCTTCAAGTTCGAGACCATCAAGCGCGAGAAGGACCAGAGGCGGAAGCAGAACACGGTCAAGCTGAAGGAGATGAAGCTGCGGCCGAAGGTGGCCGAGCACGATTTTCAGACGAAGTTTCGCGGCGTCAGGCAGTTCATAGAGCAGGGTGAAAAAGTCAAGGTGACGATCATGTTCCGCGGCCGCGAGATGGTCCATCAGGACATCGGCCGGCGACTCCTGGACAAGGTGGCGGATGCCGCCAAGGAGATCGCCGTGATCGAGCGCGCTCCGATCATGGAGGGTCGCAACCTGTTCATGATCCTGGCCCCGACCCGCAAGCACCAGCCGCAGCAGCCGGCAGCGGCGGCCGCGATCCCCTCGCCGGCTCCCGCCCAGGTCGCGGCGGTGGCCGCCCCCGCGATGGCCCAGGCTCCGTCCCGCTCCCGTCCCGCGCCCGCGCCCGCGCCTAAGGAGGCCACCACCAATGCCTAAGCTCAGGACCCGCAAGGGCATGCAGAAGCGGATCCGAGTCACCAGGAACGGCAAGCTGGTGCGCAAACACGCCTGGAAGAGCCACCTTCTGGTCCACAAGTCCGCGAAGCGCAAGCGCGCCTTCCGCGCCGACCAGGCCGTCCACCCGGCCGACTCCAAGCAGGTGCGGCGGGCCCTCGGGGCCTAGGAGCCTATGTCGGAAATGTCGACGGATCTTCGCCGCCCATGTGGCCCATCTCCGGCGTCAGCTTCTCCGGTCCTCGGTCACGCAGCTATAGCTGCGCTCCCTCCGGTCCTCGGCGCTTCCTTGGAACTCCACCCCACGAAATCTTCGATTTCGCGGGGACCCCGGCTGGACCACCTGGATCGACGAATCTCTCGCCGCCATTCCGGCATGGGCTCCTAGTCCGATGGCACGAGTCAAGCGCGGGGTCACCGCCCACCGCCGCCACAAGGCGGTTCTGGAGCGGGCGAAGGGCTTCCGTCTCTCCAAAAAGCTGCTGTTCAAGCCCGCCAACGAGGCGGTGCTGCACGCGCTGGCTTACGCGTTCCGCGACCGCCGCCGGCGCAAGCGCGACTTCCGCCGGCTCTGGATCGTTCGCATCAACGCCGCGGCGCGCCAGGAGGGCCTGGCCTACAACCAGCTGATGCACGGCCTGCGCCAGGCGGGCGTGGAGATCGACCGCAAGATGCTGGCCGACCTGGCCGTGCGCGACAGCGGCTCCTTCGCCCGGCTGGTGGAGGTTGCCAAGCAGTCTCTCTGACGAGCTGATCTCGAGCCCTGACAACGACGCCGTGCGCCGGCTGCGGCGGCTGGGACGCAGGCGCGAGCCGGGGTTCGCCCTCCTGGAAGGCCCGCGGGTGGTCCGGGAGGGGGCGGCCTGCGGGCTCGAGTTGGAACTGCTGGCGCTGCGCGATGACACCGACTTCGAGGCTGCGGCCCGGCGCCGCATCCAGCTCCCCGCCGCTCTCTTCGCGGCGGTGAGCGCGACCGTGCACTCGCAGGGGGTGCTGGCCGTGGCGCGGGTGGCAGAGGCGGATATGGCCGGCGCGCTGCGCGCCGCGGATACGGCGCGCTGGCCTCTGGTGGTCCTGGACGGGGTCCAGGACCCGGGCAACGTGGGCGCGATCTGCCGCACGGCGGCGGCGGCCGGCGCACCGGCCCTCGCCGTGTTGGAGGGCGGCGCCGACCCCTTTGGCCCGAAGGCGGTGCGGGCGTCCGCGGGCCACGTCTTCCGATTGGTGGTCGCGCGTGGCGGCTGGGCCGACCTCGAG
>JALYZG010000319.1 GCA_030948965.1 Candidatus Dormiibacterota bacterium
GGTTCAGAGCGATCCGGTGGAGCCAGGCCGAGAGGCGCAGCTCGCGGATGCGCTCGGGCTCGTACCGGGCCAGCGCCCGGTGCGCGCGGAGGAAGGCATCCTGGGCCACCTCCTCCGCGTCGCCGGCGTCGCCGGTCATGCCCAGCGCGAACGCGAACAGGCGGTGCTGGTAGCGCCGGACGAGGTCGCCGAAGGCGTCCACATCGTTGCCGGCGAGGCGCTCGACGAGCGCGGTGTCGCTTTCCATTCCTCTCATAGCAACACGCGTTCACGGGCCAGCGTTGCGTCGATGGCTGCGCGCACGGCGGGCGTGTCCAGGCCCCGCACCTGCAGAGTCGTGCGTCTCCGGACCACGTCGTCTACGGTCCGAGCCCACTCCGCGGCCGCCGCGTGTAGCACCTGGCCCCAGACGTCCGGGCCGCCGGGAGCGATGCGCTCCGGACCCCGCCGGAAGACCGCCGCCGCGTCCTGGCCGTAGAGGCCGGTCAGATGCTCCCAGACTTCCCGCTCGGCGCCTTCCGGCCGCTCCGGCAGCGGCCCCGAGCCGGGCAGAGGATCGTCGGTGAGGGTGGTCCGGGCGAAGGCCGGCAGCCGGTGGAGGACGTGGAGCGCGATCAGGCGGTGCGTCGTCAGCTTGCCCCCCGCCATGGAGACCATCGCGGCCGGCCCCTGCGCAATCACCTCCTCCCGGCGAGCTTGGGCAGTCGAACCGGCGCCGCTGGGCAGCGCGCGGAGACCGGCGAAGGCGTACCGGATGCGCTCCCGGGCCAGCAATTCCGGGGACAGTCCCAGCGCCGCCTCGCTCAGAACCTCGCTCACGTCGGCCTCGTCCACGCGCAGGTCGGCGGGGTCAGCCCTGAACTCAGTGTCGGTCGTCCCCAGCAGGAGCATGCCCTGCCATGGCACTGCGAACGCCACCCGGCCCTCCGGCAATGGCGTTGTCAGAGCCGTCCGCCAGCCGGGCGGCCGGTCCAGGACCAGGTGCACACCCTTGCTAAGGCGGACAAGGTCAGCTGCCCGCGGGTCCTCCAGCCGACGCACGTGGTCGACCCAGGGCCCGGCGGCGTTGATCACCATCCGGCAGCGCACTCGCAGGTCGCCCGAGTGGACGGCGCAGACCCGGCCGCGGGCGATGTCCAGCTCTGTCACCGGCAGGTGGTTGGCGACCACGGCGCCGGCCCGGTCGGCCGCGGTGACCGTGGCCAGGACGAGGCGGCTGTCGTGCGTCTGCGCGTCTTCGTAGACTCCGGCCGCCCGCAGGCCGTCGACCCGGATCCCGGGCACGAGCCGGGCGGCCGTGCCCGGCCCCACCATCCGCGTGTGGCTCTGGTGGAAGCCGGAGAGAAAGGCGTATGTGCCCAGCGCCGCGGCTACGGTGGCCCGGCCGTGCGGCCCGTTGTGATAGATCGGCAGCACCATCTGGAGCGGCCGTACGAGGTGGGGGGCGATGCGGTCCATCAGAATGCGCCGCTCCCGGCGGGCCTCGTGCACGAGCGCCACATCGTGCATCTGCAGGTAGCGCAGGCCACCGTGGATGAGCTTGGAGGAAGCGCTGCTCGTGGCCCCGCCGAAGTCGCCCGCGTCGAGCAGGGCCACCGCGGCGCCCGCCTTCGCCGCCTCGTAGGCGACTCGGGCGCCGACCACGCCGGCGCCGATGACAATCAGGTCGAAGGTCTCCGAGGCCAGGCGCTCCAGAGCTTCCTCGATGGGCCGCGCCACGTTGCAACCGTACCCTCGGCCTTCGGTCCCGTCGCGGCCTGTATTGCCAATCTTTCTTATATATAATGAAGATGTGCCAGGTGAGGTCGACGGCCGCCCGCTCCTCGACAACCGCGTCGATGCGGGCTTGTTTGTCGATCGCGAGGCCTTGCTCACGCGGGCGGCGCGTTCGGTGCGAGGAGGCGTCAACGCGCTCATCACGGGGCCTCGGGGCTCGGGCAAGACCTCGACCCTGAACCGGCTGGCGGTCGAGTTGCGCAATGGGGGCCCGGAGCCCGTGTTGGTCGATGGCCGCGTGGCGGAGGGCGTGACCGGTGTGCTGCGGGGCCTGCGCCGCCGGCTCGGGGGCAC
>JALYZG010000011.1 GCA_030948965.1 Candidatus Dormiibacterota bacterium
GCCAGCTCCCAGACCGCAAGCGTGCCCAGCGCGGCCAGCCAGACGCGGACGACGAGCCCGCCCGCGGCCGGGCGCAGGCCCAGGGCCACGCCCGCGAACAGGCTGAGCAGGATCGCCAGCGACGCGAGGCGGCCCAAGCGATGGCCTCTCTCAGCTCGCAGCGGAAAGCGCCTCGCGGACGGCCTGCAGCCGGCGAACGGACTCCTCCCTCATGCTCGCCGTCACCGGGTGGATCGAGAATCGCGCCCACTCGTAGAGTCGGGCGAGGTCGTCGAGCACGGGCGCCGGCAGACCCGCCAAGGTCGTGGCCCGGCGGGCGAACTCGAAAGGCGCCTCGGACTCTTGCCGCGGTGCGCCGTGCGCCGCCATCGCCCGCTCCACACGCGACCACGCCGCGATGACGGCCAGCCGTGGATCGAGCTCGCCGATCGGCTCCAGGGCCTCGTCGAGCGCCGCCACGACTTCTGCGATCGGGGCTGCCGCGCGGGGGTTCGAGCGGGGCCGGAGGCGCCGCCAGGCCAGGAGAGCGAGCGTCAGGAGAAGCAGGGCGACCAGGACCAACGCGATCCAGTCGACGCCCCCGGTGCCCGCGCCTGCCCCGGCACGCTGGGCCAGCACCGAACCCGGTCCGGAACCCGCGTCCGCGGGCCGGAGCCGCAGCACCGGCAGGAACCCGGGCCGCTGGCCCAGCCGCCAGGCGACCAGGATGAGCACGAGGCCGATGGCGGTGGAGGTAAGGAGGGGGTGGCGCCGGCGCTCCAGAGGCGTCAGGGGCGCGTCCTCAGCCTGCGGCCAGAGCAGCCAGACCAGGCCGATGGCACCCACCACGATCAGCGCCAGGAAGAGGTAGGAGGCAGCGTCCACGGCGACCCGAAGCGATGGCGCCGCCGCCCCCACCACGACCTCTCCCGTCGCGGATCGGGCGAGCGCGCCGGCGGCCAGCGCCAGAACCACGACCGCCACCGCCACCAGGCCCCGGCGGTATGCACCCGTGCCCCGGCTCACGGCCCGGCCGCCGAGAGCCGCCCTGGGAGTCCGCCCATCGGTCCGCGCGACAGCACCACATGAGGTTAGAGCCCATCCGGCAATGCTGCCTTCGAGCGGAATCGCGGCCCGTTCCCCGCTGTTACGATGAGCTGAGGCGTTATTTGACGGCGCAACATTATTCAACCTGAGGAGAACGGCACAAATGGCAATAGAGCGCTTCGAAATCGATCCCGCGCACACCAACGTCGGCTTCAGCGCCAAGCACATGGCGATCACCACTGTGAGGGGCCATTTCGGCGAGGTCACCGGCTGGTTCGAAGCCGACCGCTCGGACCCCTCCACGCTCAAAGGCGAGGTCACGATCAAGGTCGAGAGCATCACCACGAACCAACCGCAGCGAGACGGCCACCTTCGCTCTCCCGACTTCTTTGACGCGGCAACGTATCCCAGCCTCGTGTTCCGTCCGACCTCGGCCGAAAAGCGGGGCGAAGACACGTACACGGTGACGGGCGATCTCACGATCCGGGACGTCACCAAGCCCATCACGCTCCAGGTCTCGTTCGAGGGTGAGGCGGCCGACTTCCAGAACCCGGACGCCAAGCGGGTAGGGGTCGAAGCCACCGGCCAACTCGATCGCATGGAGTACGGCCTCAACTGGGACGGCCTGGCCGGCGCCATTCCGCTGGCCGGGCACACGATCAAGCTCCAGGTCGAAGCGGAGCTGATCGCCACCACGCTCGCGGCCAGGGCCTGAACCGGACACGTTCACGGCGGGCCGCCGGCGCTGGTGAGCCGGCGGTCCGTACGCGTTTCCAGTCATCCTGAGACACGTGGATGAAGGCCGCGCCCTCGCGGTGCGCGAGGTCGTCTCCGGGCTCTGGGCCGAGGAGCTGCGCTTCCTCCAGGACTTGATCCGGCGGGGCGGGGTGCGGGGCCAGACCAACCCCGTCCAGGGACTCGTCGAGGAGACGCTGGCCGCCCACGGCCTCGATATCGTGCGGGTCGGCATCGACATCGAGAGCGTGGCCGGGCGCCGTGGCTTCTCCCCCGTGGACTGGTCATACAACGGCCTCTTCAACGTTGTCGGCCACGCCCGCGGCACCGGCGGCGGCCGCTCCCTCGTGCTCAACGGCCACGTGGACGTGGTCTCGCCGGAGCCAGTGGCGCACTGGAGCCGCGATCCCTGGGAGCCCTGGACGGACGGCGAGCGCATGTACGGCCGCGGCTCCGCCGACATGAAGGGCGGGGTAGCGGCCATGATCTTTGCCCTCCGAGCCGTGCGGGAGGCCGGCGTCCCGCTGCAGGGCGACGTCGTCGTGCAGTCGGTCATCGACGAGGAGTGCTCCGGCAACGGCACGCTGGCCTGCCTCGAGGCCGGCCACGGCGGCGACGCCGCCGCCATTCCCGAGCCGACCGGACTGGGGTTCGTGACGGCACACCCCGGTGTGCTCTGGTGTCGCATCGTCGTGCGCGGCCTCGGCGCGCACGCCCGGCAGGCGTCGGCGGCGATCAACGCGATCGACAAGGCGCACCTCCTGGTCGGCGCTTTGCGCGAGCTCGAGCGCGAGTGGAACGCGCCTGGCGCGGTCCATCCAGCTCTTCGCGAGCTCGAACACCCCATCAACTTCAACCTCGGCACGATTCAGGGCGGCGACTGGCCGTCCACCGTGCCCCAGGAGTGCGTGGTCGGCCTCCGGCTGTCGTGTCAGCCCGGCTCCGAGTTGGACGAGGTCAAGCGGGAGGTGCTGGAGCGGGTGCGCAGGGCATCGGAGACTGACGACTGGCTGCGAACGACGCCGCCCACTGTGTCGTTCAACGGCTTTCACGCCGAGCCGGCCGTTTATGACCTGGACACGCCGATCCACCACACCGTGGCCGCGGCCCACGTCTCCGTGACCGGCCGGCCGGTGGTGGCGGGGCCATCGTCGGCCACCTTCGACAGCCGCATCTTCGAGCTTGCGCACGGAATCCCGACCGTGCTCTACGGGCCGGTCGGCGACCGTCTTCACGGCACTGACGAGTGGGTCGACCTGGCCAGCGTGCGGACTGTGACCGAAGTGCTGGCCACGACCGTCTGCGAGTGGTGCGGATCGCGACCCTAGGCCGCGGATCGAGTGCTATAGTCGAACTCGACTAGTTGACACCGATCAACCGGCGAGCCGCGCGTACGCCACTGGGATTGGCGGTGCTCGACCTGCTGTCCGGGCGACCGATGCACCCCTACGAGATGCGAAGCACGCTCCGGGCACGCGGCATGGACAAGGTGATCAAGATCCGAGGCGCGTCTCTTTACGACACCGTGGAGCGCCACGCGCGCGACGGCCTGATCGAGCCGGTGGAGACCAGTCGCGAGGGCCGACGCCCGGAGCGCACGGTCTATGCCTTGACGGAGGTCGGCCGCGACGAGCTTCAGGACCGGGTGCGGGCCGTGCTGTCGAGGCCGGCCGACGAGTTTCCCGAGTTCGCGGCCGGCCTGGCCAGCATCCTCAACCTCAGCCCGGCGGAAGCGCTGGGCGTATTGAACCACCGCGTGGTCGCCTTGGAAGCCGGGGCGGCCGCGGACGAGCGTATCCTGCGGCTCGGCGCCGACGGCGAGCTGCCGCCCATCTTCCTGGTCGAGATCGAGTACACACGGGCCATGAAACTGGCCGAGGCGCGCTGGGTGCGAGACCTGGTCGGGCGCCTCCGGGACGGTTCCCTGAAGTGGGTCGAAGGCGCCGACCGGGACTCGCGCTGAGGTCCGCCGGCGTCAGCATCATTCTGCCGAAGGTGTTTTACCTGATATAATCTGCTCCATGGAGACAACTCGTAAGCTCCGCAAGGTCGGGGGCTCAGTCATGTTGCCGCTGCCACCCGAGGTCCTCCGGGAGGCCGGCCTGGCAGTCGACACGAGCGTCGTGATCCGGTCCCGGCGAGGACATGTCGAGATCGAGCCGGAAGCCTTGCCCGATTCCGACGCGATGGACTTCATGGACTCATTCCTGGCTGAGTACGGCGAAGCGATGGAGAAGCTCGCCCAGCGGTGAGCCTGCCGGAGCCTCTAAGTCTCCGGTGGCTGATGACGGCTCACGTCAGGTTGATCAGGGCATTCGGCGGGGCCACCGGCGTCCGCGACGCTGGGCTGCTCCAGTCAGCACTCGACGCACCCCTTGCGGCCTTCGAGGACCACCTTCGCCACCTGACGCCGTTTCAGCGAGCCGGAGCGCTCTGGCTGAGCCTTATCCGGAACCATGGGTTTGTCGACGGCAACAAACGCACCGCGACGGCCGCAATGACCCGGTGGCTTGTGGCTGAGGGCCTTCGCCTCCGATGTGAGCAGGAGCAGCTGGTCGAGATGGCCGTCGCCATCGCGAACGGGCTGTGCGACCTGGACGACTTGGCCCATTGGCTGGAAGACCACGCCCACCCCGACATTCAGAGCTGATCAGAGCCAAGCGGCGCGTCCGATCGACTCTGCCTTCGTGGCGACCCGCGCGCGTATCGGTGCCATGATGGCGCCCATCGTCGCGCCTAACCGCCCCACGCTCTTCGCCGGCTGCCAGCCGGAGGTGGCCGCCGGGCCGGACGGCCGCATCCTGGCCGTCGGTCCTGGGGCCAGGTCCGCAGCCGGCCGCGGCGCCACCGTCCACCGCTTGCGGGGCACGGCCCTACCCGGCCTGCACGACGCTCACCTGCACCTCGAGCACATGGCCACCGCGCGGCTCAGCCTGGAGCTGGGCGGCAGCCGGTCCCAGGCTGACGCTGTGGAGCGCGTGCGCAAGCGCGACAGGACTCTCCCCGACGACGCCTGGCTGATCGGCCGCGGTTGGAACAACGACCTGTGGCGGGATCCAACCTTCCCGAACCGCCACGACCTCGATTCGGTCACATCGAGACCGGTCCTGCTGCGGCGGGTGGACGGCCACTCCGCCTGGGCCAGCAGCGCGGCTCTCAGAGCGGGTGGGATCGGGCGCGGCACGGCCGATCCGCCAGGCGGGGTCATCGATCGCGAAGCCTCGGGCGAGCCGGCCGGAATCCTACGCGAGACCGCAGTCCAGCTCCTGGAGAGGGCGGTCCCAGAGGTCGGGGACTCGCGGTTTGATTCAGCGCTCCGCCACACACTGGTCGCGCTCGCCCACCTCGGTCTGACCGCGGTCCAGACCTTCGATGGCGGCCGCAGCCTGGGCGCGCTGGCTCGACTCCGCGCCGCCGGCCGAGTGCCGATCCGCGTGACACACCACCTGCCCGTGGCCGACCTGGTCCACGCTGAGCGGCTGGGCGTCCGGTCGGGCTTCGGCGACCAACGGCTCCGGCTCTGGGGCGTCAAGGCCTTCCTCGACGGCTCGTTGGGCTCGCGCACGGCTCAGATG
>JALYZG010000259.1 GCA_030948965.1 Candidatus Dormiibacterota bacterium
GCGAGGGGGGCGCCCCGGCCGTGAAGAGGCGCACAGGCCGCTCCAGGCGGCGGGCGGCGGGGTCGTTGGCGAGCATGATCAGGACCGTCGGCGCGCCGCAGAAGGCGGTCGCCTCACCGCTCTGCAACAGACGCCAGACCTCCGGCGGATCGACCTTGGACAGGCACACGCTTGCCGCCCCCACCGCCACCGTCCCCCACGTGAAGCACCAGCCGTTGCAGTGGAACATGGGCAGGGTCCACAGGTACCTGGACTCGCGGTCTAGGCGCAGGTCCAGGACCATGGCCAGCGCGTTGAGGTAGGCGCCGCGGTGGTGGTACATGACGCCCTTGGGCCGGCCGGTCGTGCCCGACGTGTAGTCGACGGCGATGGTCTCGTACTCGTCCTCGACTGGCGCCGGCGCCTCCGCCTCGTCGCCGGTGGCCAGGAAAGCCTCGAACGCCGCGCCCAGCTCGATCCGGCGGACCGCGGCCGGCAAGTCCACCAGGCCCGGCGCCAGGTCCGGGGTGTAGAAGATGAGATCGGCGCCGGAGTGCTCGACGATGTACGCCACCTCGCCGGCGACGAGGCGGGTGTTGATGGCCACGATGATCGCCCCCGCCATGGGTACCGCGAAGTGCGCCAGCAAAAGAGGCTCCGAGTTGACGGCCAGAAAGGCGACGCGATCACCGCGCTCGACCCCGGCCCGGCGCAGCGCCGAAGCCAGGCGTCTTGCTCGCCGGCCCCACTCGGCATACGTGTAGCGCACATCGCCGTCGACGACCGCCACGCGGCCGGCGTGAACGACCGCGGAGCGCTCCAGGAAGGAGACAGGCGTGAGCTCCTGCCGGTACACCAGCGCCTGCTTCTTGGTCTCCAGCGCCATCTCGCCTCCCTCCAACTGCCTCATACGTCCAACTTGACCAGGCGCCGCGCCTTCATCTCGGGGCGCGGCAGCGTCCCGGCGCCGACCGCGCGGCACTCGAGGCGGACCCCGAGAGCCTGGCGCAAGTCGGCGCCGAGGCGGGCGAGGGCTGCCTCCGCTCCTTCGCCCTCGACAAGCAGCGTCGCCTCGTCCAGCCCGCGTACCCGGCCGAGCTGGATCTGGAACTCGGTGATGCCGGGCCGCCGGCGGATCACGTCCTCCACCTGCGAGGGAAACACGTTGACCCCGCGCACGGTGAACATGTCGTCCACGCGCCCCTGGACGCCGCCCCTCACCTTGACGAAGGCGCTGCCGCAGGAGCACGGCTCGCGGCTCAGCTCGACGCGGTCGCCGGTGCGGTAGCGGAAGAGGGGCATGCCCCAGCGGCCGAGGTTCGTGGCCACGAGCTCGCCGCTCGGCAGCGTCTCGAATATGAATTCGGACTCGATCAGGTGGACGCCGTCGCGCTGGGCGCAGCTGTGGCCGGTGGGTCCCAGCTCGGTCATGCCAGTGTGGTCGAAGGCGGTCGCGGCGAACGCATCTTCGATGGCTGTCCGCGTGGCTGGGATGCTGGCCCCCGGCTCGCCGGCATGGATCGTGACCCGGAGGGGCAGCGCGGCCGCATCCAGGCCTAAGTCCCGGGCGCTCTCGGCCAAGCGCAGCGCGTAGGTCGGCGTGCAGAGCAGAACGGTGGCGCCTAGATCGGCGATCGTGCGCAGTCGCTGCTCCGAGCCCATCGCCCCGCCCGAGATGGTCAGCGCGCCCACCTCCGCCGCGCCCCCGAAAGCGGACCAGAAGCCGATGAAGGGGCCGAAAGAAAAGGCGAGGAAGACGCGATCCGCGGCCGTGACGCCGGCCGCGGCGTACACGTGGTCGGCCCAGATCCGCACCCACCAGGCCCAGGATTCGGGCGTGTCAAGCCACCGTAGCGGCTGGGCTCCGCTGGAGCCGGACGTCTGGTGCAGGCGGATGAATTGCGCCAGCGGGCGGGTCAGGTTGGTGCCGAATGGTGGCGTCGCGGCCTGGTCCCGGACGAGCTCGTCCTTGGTCAGCAGGGGTAGGCGCTCGAAGTCGTCCCAGCCTCGGACATCGTGCAGCCGCTCCCGCCAGAACCGGTTCTGGCGCAGGACCTCGGGTAGGCCCAGCCGCAGGCGCCGGAGCTGTTCAGCCCGGATCTCGTCGAGGGACGCGGGGGAAGAGCTGGACGATCTTGGCATAGTCCTGAGGGGTATCGACATCGTCGGCGCGGCCCGCCGCCGGAACAGTATCGACCAACTCCGGGCGGCGCTCGAAGAGGCGGCGGGCGCCGGCGTCGCCGGTCAGCGCCATCAGCTCCGGCCAGAGGTGGCGCTCCAGGACGACGGGCGGCAGCCAGCCGTCGGCGCCACCGTATCCCGCCGCCACCGCCGGCCGCGCCCCCTCGCGGCGCCAGGCGCTGAGCAGGAGGCGAACGGTCCGCGAGCCCACGAGGGGTTGGTCGCCGAGCATGACCAGGGCCCCCGCCATCGCCTCGGGCAGAGCCTGCAGGCCCCGGCGCAGCGACGAGGCCTGGCCGCTCCGCGCCTCGGGATTCAGCACCGGGATAGCGGAGCGGCGGATGGCGCCCAGCACGGCGGCGTCCGAATAGACGGCGTAGACGGAGTGGCAGCCGCCTTCCGACGCGGCTTCGATCACGTGCCGGACCAGGGGCCGCTCGCCCACCTCCAGCAGCAGCTTGTTGGCGCCCATGCGCCGGGCCGCGCCGGCAGCCAGGACGACCGCGGCCACCGGCAGGGCCCAGGCGGCGAAGCGACCCAAGTCCAGCTTCTCGGAGGCCAGCCAGTCGACCTCGGCCCCGGCCCTGATCCCAGCCTCCGCGAACTCACGCACGCTCTCGCGCCTCGTGTCCCAGACGAGCAGCCGGCGGCCGGCCAGCAGCGTGAGGTCGGGGACTTTGGGCAGGGGCCCGAGCACCCCCAGCGCCCGGCAGTCCGGGCGGGCGTCGAGGTGCTCGAGACCTGCGTCCAGCTCGCGCCCGCGTGTGACCGCCACGTGGGGGCCCTCCGGCTCCCGGTAGGTCCGGCCCCGGAGCGGGAGGTCCAGGTCGGACATCAGGTAGACCATCCGCTGGGCGGCCACTCTACCCTGTTCGCATGCCCATCCTCGGCGCGCACGTGGACTCCTCGGGCGGCCTTCACCTGGCCTTCGAACGCGCCGCGGCCATGGGCGCGGCGGCCATCCAGGTGCACCCCACGCCGCCCAACTACTGGGGCTCGCCCAAGCTCGACCCGGATCGCATCGCCCGCTTTCGCGAGGCTGCGGCGGCGGCGGGCCGGCCCCCGTTCTACTTCCACGCCGTCTACCTGACCAACCTCGCAGCCGCAGACGCGACGCTCCGCCAGCGCTCCGAGAGCACGCTCGTGGGTTACCTGCGGGCCGCCGACGAGCTCAGCATCAACGGCGTCATCTTCCACACCGGCAGCCACAAGGGGGCCGGCTTTGAAACCATGCTCCCGGTCATCACCGAGCACCTCCAGAGCACCCTGGAGCGGGCCGATCCCAAGGCGGCTCACCTCCTGATCGAGAACAATGCCGGCACCGGGGGCTCCATCGGGGCCCGGTTCGAGGAGATCCGGGCGATACTCGACGCGGTCCCCGACCCGCGGCTTCGAGCCTGCTTCGACACTTGCCACGCGTTCGCCTCGGGCTACGACGAGCGGACGCCGGAGGCCGCGGCGGCGACGATCGACGAGTGGGGGCGAGTCGTGGGCATGGAGGCGTTGGAGGCGGTGCACTGCAACGACTCGCAGGCGGCGCTCGGCTCCAACCGCGATCGGCACGCCAACATCGGCCATGGCGAGATCGGGGAGGCGGGCTTCCGGGCTCTGCTCCACGACACCCGGCTCCAGGCCACGCCCTTCATCCTCGAGGTGCCGGGCTTTTCGGGCCAGGGCCCCGACGCCGAAAACCTGGAGATACTGCGCCGGCTCGCCGCGTAGGTCTTCTGAGCATGGAGGATGTGGCCGAGCGCCTGAACCAGCGGCTCGTGCGCACTCTGGAGCGCCAAGGCCTCGTCACCGATGCCCGCGTGGCGGCGGCCTTCCGCGCGACCCGGCGCCACCACTTCCTGCCCGCGGTGGCGCTCGAGGACGTCTACGACGACGCGGTCATCGTCACCCGCCGGGACGCGCTCGGCGTCCCGACCAGCTCTTCGTCCCAGCCCGCGATCATGGCCATCATGCTGGAGCAGCTGGACGTCCTCTCCGGCCATCGGGTGCTGGAGATCGGGGCCGGAAGCGGGTACAACGCGGCGCTCCTGGCTTATCTGGCCGGGCCGGACGGACGTGTCGTCAGCGTCGACATCGACCCCGAGGTGGCGATGTGGGCGCAGGCCGCTCTTGATTCTGCGGGCGCTCCGGTCGAGGTCGTCGTGGCGGACGGGGCTCTGAGCCGGCCGGAGGGCGCGCCCTACGACCGGATCATCGTCACCGCAGGCGCGTCCGACCTCGCCGAGGCCTGGTTGGACGAGCTGAGCGAGGGCGGGGTGCTCGTGGTGCCGCTGCACCTGGCCGGCCCGGCCCAGCTCTCAGCGGCCTTCGTCCGTCGCGGTCGGGCCCTATTCGGACGCTCGCTGGCGCCATGTGGCTTCATGCCGATGCGCGGCAAGTTGGCGCTATACGGCCACGCCGAGCTCGACGCACGGGTGGTGGCGCCCGGGCGCGGCACTGGGCTGAAGGTGCCGGTCGCCGACCTTCGGAACGGTTTCGAGACCTGGCTGGGCCTGGCCGAGCCGGGCTACCTCCGCGTTCGAGTCCGGCCCGAGGATCCGCCCAGCGTCGGGCTGTCGGCTCCCGGCGGTTTGGCCCTACTGGAGGGCACGGGTTCGAAGCTGGAGCTGGTCGTCCACGGGGCGGCTGGGGACGCCGCCCGCCGCCTGGCCGCGGCCCACGCCCGCTGGTCGGCCACCCACCCTGGAGTGGCCGACTTCGCGGTCGACGCCTACCCGCGGGGTTCGGCCCCGCCGGCCGAGCCGGGAACCACCCTGATCGAGCGCCCGCGGTTCACGTTTCGGGTGCGCGAGCGCTAGCTCTGGGTGCCCCCTGGTTCGGGCGATTCGCCGGCGGCTGAACGTATGCAACGGCGCGGCGGCGGCGATCCGCCGGCGAATGCACCCTCCGAAGGGGTTCGCGGCCCGGTCAGGACGCGGCCGCGGCGGCGGCCTTCTTCTCGCGCATGCCCGTGGCTGAGCCGCCAAAGCGGTTCGCCGTGACCTCGGCCATGATGCCGAGGGCCGTCTCCTCAGCGCCGCGCCCGCCCAGGTCCAGGCCGATGGGTCCGTGGACGCGGGCGATGTCCGGATCTCCGAAGCCCTCACCACGCAGCGCCTCGAAGCGGTTGCCGTTGGTCTTGCGGGAGCCAATGGCGCCGATGTACCCGGCCTCGGTGCGCAGCGCCGAACGCAGCGCGGGCAGGTCGAACTTGGGATCGTGGGTCAGGATCACGATCGCCGTCGACCGGCCGACAGGGATGCCGGCCAGGGCCTCGTCCGGCCACTCGATCACCAACTCGTCCGCCTCCGGGAAGCGATCGCGGGTGGCGAATCGGGCTCGCGCGTCGACCACCGTGACCCGGTAGCCCAGGAGCTTGGCCAGCCTGTGGAGGGGGATGGCGATGTGGATGGCGCCAATGATCACCATTTGCGCGGGCCGGTCGAACGGCTGCGAGAAGGCGTCCCCGTCCCGACGGGCCAGCGCCCCGGCCGGCGCACCCTCTATGATCTCGGCCGCGCCCGTGACGAGGTCGGTCTGGAGGGTGAACGGAGTTTCGGCCGAAAGCAGCTCCGCGGCCTGGTCGTGGATCGCGCCCGCTGGCTGGATGAAGACTTCGATGTGGCCGCCGCAGGCGAGTCCGACCTCGAAGGCGTCCTCGTCGGCCACGCCGAAGGCGGCGATCCGAGGCCGGCCGGAGGCGAGGATCTTCTCCGCCTCCTGGAAC